>JAICXC010000123.1 GCA_025980665.1 Bryobacteraceae bacterium | reverse complement strand
GCTGCCCGAGAAGCTTCGTGTCGTTGTCGGCTTCGGCCCGTTGCCCGACGGTTGGCTGGTACTCATCGAAGCCAGAAACGCCTGCACATCCGTCACGAGCCCGATGGGCCGCGGCAGCGACGGCAGTTCGCGATATTGCACTTGAATCCCTAGTGCGCGCTCATAGTTGCGTACATCGGAGCGTTCGAGCGGAGTCACAAAGGTCCAGGAGGCGCCACGTGCGCCGGCGCGGCCCGTGCGTCCGACGCGATGAATGAAGTTTTCCGGCTCCTGCGGCAAATCGTAGTTCACGACATGCGCAATGTCATCCACATGAATCCCGCGCGCCGCCACGTCGGTCGCGACCAGTACACGGTAAGCACCATCTTTGAAGCCCTGCAGCGCTTTGTTCCGCTGGCTCTGCGGGCGATCGCCGTGGATGGAGGTCACCTTGTGTCCCCCGCGCTCCAGAAATTTCGTGAGCCTGTCGGCGCCCTCTTTGGTGGCCACGAACACGAGGAAAGAGCCAGTCTCGTTCTTCAGCAGATACTCGAGGAGATCAAATTTGGAGCCCTGAGCGACTTCGTAACAGAAGAGATCGATCCGCCTCGCCGTTTCTGCGCACGCCTCTACCGCGATTCGCACTGGATTGTGCACGTAACTTGCGACCAGACCCGCCACCGATTGCTCCATGGTCGCTGAGAAAAGCATGGTGTGGCGTTTCGCCGGAAGATGATCGAAGATGATGCGGAGAGATGGCAGGAAGCCCATATCGAGCATCCGATCGGCCTCGTCGAGAACCACAGTGGCGGTGCGGGAAAGATCGACCAGCCTCCGGTCCAGATAGTCGCAGAGACGGCCCGGCGTCGCGATCGCCACTTCGGCCCCGGCCTGGATATCGCGCAACTGGTTGGCCTCGCTCATGCCGCCCACAACCACGGCGGTGCGGATGCGCGTGCCGTGGGCGAGTTGCCGGAATGCCGCATCGATCTGAATAGCAAGTTCGCGTGTAGGGCTAAGGATAAGGACTTTTATTGTTTTGGAGCGGGGAACGGCGGCGAGAGCTTCAATAATCGGAATCGAGAACGCCAGAGTCTTGCCTGTGCCAGTCTGCGCGGTCGCCACGACGTCGCGGCCTTCCATGAGGGGCGGAATGGCCTGCGCCTGGACTGGCGTCGGGGTGACGAATTCGTTCTTATCGAGGTTGTTCCGCAACGCGGAGCAAAGATTGAGTTCGGAAAAAGACTTTATCAATTTTGTTCGGTTCTTCCTGCGGCGAACCGGAACGTGTCAGCTTTCAGGATAGCAGCGTTAAGAAAGGGCATGAGGCTCGAAACGCGCGTTCGCAGAGCAGACTATGCCGGATCGATTGCGTATTCCAGAAACTCCCAGGAATTCGGCGTTGTGGGAAGTCAGGCCAACGCCGCAGCCGAATTGCTTCCGATAATACGTGATATCGGGCTACAGGGCAGGTCCGGTGGGATAAGATTGTTCAACGAACATGTCCCTATCTCCGGGAACTCGCGTGGGCACCTATGAAATCCTAGCGCCTCTCGGTACGGGTGGCATGGGTGAGGTATACCGCGCCAGGGATACCGTTCTCAAACGCGAAGTTGCTCTGAAGGTGCTTCTCGCGGCCGTGGCACATGATCCGGAGCGCATGGCTCGCTTCCAGCGCGAGGCCGAGCTGCTGGCGTCTCTCAATCACCCCAATATCGCTATCATTCATGGCCTAGTGGAATCTGATGGCCAGCGCGCGCTGGTGATGGAGTTGGTCCCAGGAGAAACGCTCAGCGCCCGCATCAAGCGCGTGCCCATGCCTGTCGAAGAGGCACTCAAAGTGGCCCGGCAGATCGCCGAAGCCCTGGAGACTGCGCACGAGAGAGGCGTAGTCCATAGGGATCTGAAGCCCAGCAACGTGATGATCACGCCCGATGGCTTGGTCAAGGTGCTCGATTTCGGGCTGGCGGCCATGGTTCAAAGTGCGCCCTCTGCCTCCGTCGATCCCGTCAACTCCCCCACGCTCACCATGAACATGACCCAAGCCGGAGTCATCCTGGGCACAGCCGCGTACATGAGTCCGGAGCAGGCCGCTGGCACTCCGGTTGATCGCCGCGCCGACATCTGGTCTTACGGTGTCGTGCTGTGGGAAATGCTCAGCGGACGGCGTCTCTTCGGCGGCGACACCATTGCGCACACACTGGCCGACGTACTGCGAGCGCCGGTAGACTTCGATAAGTTGACGGCGCCTGCGCCCATCAAAAATCTGGTTCGCCGGTGTCTGGATCGGGACCCCAAGACACGCCTGCGCGATATCGGTGAGGCGAGGGTGGCCATCGCGAAGTATCTGGCGGATCCGGAGAGCGCCAGAGAAATCCCGCGGCCGGCGAAGGTCCTCCGCATATGGATTGGATGGGCGGCGGCGGCGATTCTGGGTGTTGCAGCGATCCTGGGGTGGATAAGGACCAGACCAGAGGCGAGTGGCGCCCCGGCGGCGGACTTGGCGCTCACGATCGCGCCGGCTGCAGGAGCCCTCGCACCTGTCGGCGACTTATTTGCAACCCCCGAGATTTCGCCCGACGGCTCCGCGGTGATCTTCTATGGAAAAGAGGGGAACGACTTCCAATTACGCCCGTTGAATAACCTGACGCCGGAACTCGTGCGTACCGGCGCGTTTCAAAACCCGGGCTTCTGGTCGCCGGACTCACGGTCGTTCGCGTTCTCGGACGGGAAAAGCCTGAAGAAGATGCGGGTGCCCGACGGCGCGCCGGAAATCGTGGCGAGCAATGCCGCCACTGTAGTGGGTGGGAGTTGGAGCAACAATGGCACCATCATCTTTGCCGCCGCCGGGAGGGGTTCGGCCCTGTATACGGTTGCGGCGACTGGCGGACTGGCCAAGCGGATCGAAATAACGGGGCTGCAAGACGCTAACCTTTTCTTCCCGGAGTTCCTGGCAGGAAGCGAGGATTTTCTATTCCTCGCAACGGTTTTGGCGGGAGGGATCGATGAGCATGAAATCTACCTCGCCACGCTGCGAGACGGACGTGCGACCGATCCGGTTCTCCTAATGAAGAACGCAACCACTGCTCGCTATACTCCGGCGGGCGGAGGACGCATCCTTTTTGTTAGGAATGATAACCTCTACGCTCAAAGCCTGAACCGCACCGCCAGGAAGCTGGAGGGCGAACCCGAGTTGGTCCAGCAGCACGTCGCATCCTCACCCTCGTTCGGAATCGCACATTTTTCTGTTTCCCGTAACGGCGTGGTTGCCTGGCGTCCCGGGACGGCTGGCTTGTCGCTGGTGACCATCTTTGACCGGCGAGGTAAGCAGATCAGCACCGCGGGTTCTCCGACTGTCGCTCAAACGCTCAAGCTTTCGCCTGACGAGACGCGCTTGCTGGCGGGGTCTGATAATACCGCCTGGCTGTTGGAACCCGGCCAGCCCGGGCAGCAACCGCTAAAGCAGGGGGATCGGGAAACGCTTTGGTCGCGAGACGGATCTACATTTTTCGACACGGTCCCGTTTGGCGGCGAAAACCAGCGGGTTGTAGAACGTCCTGTGACCGGGGAAGGCCCAGTTCGGGAGCTGGCGAAACCCCCAGGGCTCGGTCGCCTGGAAGACATCTCTCCGGACGGCACAACGGTGCTATTCAGCCGAGGCGCTCTGGATACTGCTGTCTTTTCGTTTCGGCTGGATGGCACGGAGAAAGAACCCAAATCCTTGGTCCAGTCAGGGGAGACGATCTCGCATGCTCGATTCTCGCCGGATGGACGCTCGATTATGTATACGGTTGCGCAGAACGGCATCTACGTTCAGCCGTATCCAGGACCGGGGTTACGGAAACAAGTGACCAGCCGCGGTAATTATCCCGTGTGGCGCAGGGATGGGCGGGAAATCGTTTATGTGGATGAACACCAGGGCCGGAATTACATCTGGTCGGTTCCAGTAACCGGTTCGGGAGAAGCGTTCCGCGCAAGCACGCCCTCACCCCTATTCCCTGTCCGTCTGCCCGCTACAACTTACGGGGATCTGAACTTCCTAGCCGTGTCGCGTGACGGCTCTCGTTTCTATATCCCGCAGGCGGTGGACCAACCGAGCTCCGACGTGATCCATATCAGAATGGGATGGACAAAATAAGGATCGGGCAAACGAATCTGTCTGCAGGCGCCGCGACGAAATAGCTACCGATATTACGTCTTAACAGGCACCTACTCTTTAGTTGCCAGTTGGGTTCTTCTCAGCATGATCGACCACCAAAATTTCGACAGGCTCTTTCCTCGATTCAAGATTTAGCCCGAGTTGCTCGCGCAATGCAGACATCATGATGCTCGTCATGTCCGTCTGCTGTCCTGGTTTTGCGTCAGCCAAATACGAAGTGAGATCGACGGTGAAATCGTAGCGCCCTGTGAGACCCGTCTTGTCGATCACTGGCGTCCGCAACGGGCCGGCAAGAGCGCCAATGAACTCCGCCATCGTTGCGTGTTGCGCCACCATCGCGCTTTTGTCAGGTCGCAGGACACCGGGAGCATCTTCTTGAGAACTGCGAAGCTTAGGGCCTCCTTTCGCCACGACAAGAACCAAGGACGATAGCTCCTTGGTATCCCGATGAACCTTGAGTTTGAAGCGCTCTGCGAGCAGGGTTCCCAGCATCACGCGCAGTGTTTCGACATTCGCCGGTGCACCCGCTTTCGCGACGATATCGAACCGATCCGCGCCAAGGCCACCGACGATCTGGAAATCCTGGACGCTATATGCCCAACTGATGCAAGACTGCAATGTGACGTTACGCATGGTGAGTCCGTCAGCTGATATTTGGATACTCTCACGTCGACTGCCCTCACCATCGCCACTTTGAAATTGGCTCGTCCGAATGGAAGCAACATCGAAGGTCTGGGCAAGGCAGAGATGGAAGAGACCAGCGGAAATTATAAGTAGCCTTGCGATCATGGGCGCTGTTCCGGTCCGTTTACCTAAAGCATACGCAAGATTCACCCAGACGCTCACTCCGTGCGGAATCCGATGCAGGAAGCCTGGAAACCTTCCGATATTGCTCGATAACGCGCCCGACCAGATGGCCTGTAACACGGGTCGTGAAGATGCCGCTAGAGTCGCTGTGTCAAAAGGGCCTGGAGACAGTTTCGTTTACGCCCGCATCCGATACATTCGTCAGATGATCAATACGAGAGTTCTGGTGGCGAGTCGAAAAGAAACCCTTTCGGCACGGACGAACGCGCGTCGACCGTAGCGGCTTGCTGTGACGTATCGATCATAACTTAATCCCGCCGTCTGGCCGAGCCTGCCGTCGTGCAACAGCAGGCTGGACCGGCGCTTGGAGAAAATGGGGCAAACACCTCTGCCCGGCATCAATTGCCCGCGTGAGTAGTTCTCAGTGGGCTGCACCTGGAGGAGTTATGGTCCCGCTGTACGACCCGCAGGTCCCATGCGTTCCGTCGCTACGGAGCACCACATCATGGTAGAGCGTCAGGATAAAGCTCCCTTGGACGCCGGCGAATCGACCTGTGCCACCAGTAATGGTGTGAATTTCCGTGATCTTAGCGTAAGTGTCTTCAGGCTGCGCACCCACAACCTCGCACGGGGCCATATCCACGTGTTCGAGCGACCCAACAACTGTGGTATCGATGCTGTCTCCATTGGCCGCGATCCAACGAGCCGTTCCAGTGGCCGGATTCGTTGAAATCGTCATAAATGCGACGGATGAGAATTGACCGACGAGCGTGCCAGTTCCCGTGATGCTTTGAGTGAGCGTAGGTGGGGTGACGGTGTCATTCCCGTGGAATGTACCCTTGAAGGGCACCTGTTGCTGTGCCGCCGCCGGGAGGGCAATCGCCGCCGACAGAATCATCGCTGCCATTGGCAGGTAGATCTTGGTTCTCGTTATCGTTTTCATACGTGCTCCTTTAAAGTTCTTCATCGGGCGGCCAGCTGAATCCGGCTCACCTGCTACCAATAAGGAATCCCGGGCTGGAGGTTACAGCTTCTGGGGCGAAAGACATACAATAGGTGTGCAAATCCGGCCGAAATGCCAAACTGTCCACAGTGCGGAGCGGAATTGGGTTCCGATGATCCCGCAGGACTGTGCCCTGAGTGTCTGATCCAGGGAGCTTTCGAGAGTTCGGCTGGCGCGGACGAATCCAGAACTCAGACCATCGATACAGCGACAGCGGAAGCCGGTGATGACGACTTCGGTCGCTATCGCATCCTCCGACCTATAGGCGAAGGGGGTATGGGCACCGTGTACCTGGCCGAGCAGCTTGATCCGATTCGCCGGAGCGTGGCTCTTAAGGTTGTGAAGCTCGGCATGGACACGGCCCAGTTGCTGGCCCGGTTCAACAACGAGCGCCAGGCGCTCGCGATGATGGACCACCCGAACATCGCCCAAATCTTCGACGCTGGCGCGACCAGCAAGGGGCGTCCGTACTTCGTGATGGAGTACATCGAGGGCGCACCTATAACCCAATATTGCGATCGCAAGAGGATGATCACCAAAGAGCGGCTCGCGTTATTCCTCGTGGTCTGCCGTGCGGTCCAACATGCGCATCAAAAGGGTGTGATCCACCGTGACCTGAAGCCGTCCAACGTGCTTGTGACCGAGCAGGACGGCATGCCGGTCCCCAAGGTAATCGACTTCGGCATCGCGAAGGCCACGGACAAGTGGGCCGTCGAGAAGACGCTGCTCACTCAGTTCGGCCAGGTCGTCGGAACACCGGAGTACGCCAGCCCGGAGCAGGCCGACACGGTGACGGGAGATGTCGATGCGGCCTCGGACGTGTATTCGCTTGGCGTGCTCCTATATGAGCTGCTGATCGGAGCCGTGCCGTTCGACACGGCCACGCTGCGCAATGCCGGTTTGGCGGAAATGCTGCGAATGATCCGCGAAGACGAGGCGCCGTCGCTGCCGAGGAAGCTCACCTCGATGGGCGCGGCAGCGAGCGACATTGCCGCGCGCCGCCAGACCGACCCGGGTTCGCTGCGCCGCCTCGTTGACGGCGACCTGAACTCGATTACCATGAAGGCGCTGGAGAAGGCGCGCGAGCGGCGCTATGCTTCGGTTGCAGATCTTGCGGCGGATATCCAGAGGCACTTGGAGCACCAGCCCGTGCTGGCCTCACCGCCGGGCAGAGTGTACCGAGGCCGGAAGTTTCTCCGCAGGCATCGGCTGGCCGCCGTCGCTACTGCCGCCGGAGTCGCATTCCTCATGTTGGGCGGAGTGATGGCTTGGTCGCTTGTGCATTCCGCGAGGCCGAAGCTGACCGAGAAGGATACGATTGTCCTCGCCGATTTCGACAATAAGACGGGCGATCCGGTATTCGACGACACGCTGCGCCAGGGCCTGGCTGTGGAGCTTCAACAGTCGCCGTTCCTCAGTCTGATTGGGGACCAGCAGGTCCAGCAGACGTTGGCTCTGATGGGACAGCCGAAAGACGCGCGGACGACTTCTGATGTCGCGCGGCAAATTTGCGAACGAACCGGTAGTGCCGCGGTTCTGGAAGGCTCGATCGCGAGCTTGGGAAGCAGGTATGTGCTGGGCTTGAGTGCCAAGAACTGCAGCACAGGAAACCTTCTCGACCAGGAGCAGATCCAGGCGGCCAAGCGAGAAGATGTCCTCAATACTCTCAGCCAGATCGCCCAAAAATTCAGAACCCGGGTTGGCGAATCCCTTGCGACAGTGGAAAAGCACTCCACGCCGCTACAGGAGGCGACCACGCCGTCCCTCGAAGCTCTCAAGGCTTACAGCATAGGAATGAAGCTGCACTACTCCGGCGGGAACGCCGTGGGCATCCCTTTTTTCCGCCGTGCTGTCGAAATTGATCCGAACTTTGCAATGGCATACGCGAATCTGGGGTTCTCCTACGGGAATGAGGGAGAGTCGGTGTTGTCGGCTGAGAACACCACAAGAGCCTGGCAAATGCGGAATCGAGCCAGCGAGCGGGAGAGGTATTTCATCGACTTTCTCTACGACTTGCAGGTGACGGGAAATGTGGAAAAGGCGTACCAGACCCTCGAAACCTGGTATCGGATGTATCCGCGCGACGGGGATCCGCCAACTCCCCAGGGTCAGTTAGCAGGCGGCACCGCTCAATTCACGGGCCGATTTGAAAGGGCGATAGAGGTGGGCCAAAAAGAGATCGCGATCCATCCGGATGTTTCCTTTTCGTACGGCAATCTCGCATTGAGCTATTTCTTCCTCGACCGCTTCGCGGAAGCCGACGCGATTCTTCAGCGAGCCGCCGAACGGAAGATGGAGAATCCTAATCATCTGCTGATCCGGTACGAGATCGCGGTGTTAAAAGGCGACCGGGGCCAGATGGATCGGATAGTGGCCCTGGCCAGGGGGAAGCAGGAAGCAGAGCACCGGGTGACTCACGCTGAGGCTCTTTTCCTGGCGCGTTCCGGCCAGTTAGCGGCCGCCCGCCTGTTATCGAACCGGGCCGTGGCTTTAGCGATGCAAGCGGGGGACGACGAGACAGCAGCGAGTTACCGGGCTGCGCGAGGGGTTTGGGAAGCGGTGTACGGGAATGCGGCCGAAGGAAAGGGCAGCGCGACGGCGGCGCTGAAGCTTTCCAAGGGGCGGGATCTCGAATACGCGTCCGGCCTCGGACTGGCTTTTTCAGGAGACTCTTCTCAGGCAGAGGCGCTCGCCGGCGATTTGGAGAAGCGCTTCCCGGAAGATACATTTGTGAAATTTACCTATGTGCCGGTTCTTCGTGCAGTGGCCGCGTTGGGGAGAAGGAAGCCCGCGGACATCGTGCAGGGGCTGCAGGTCACTGTTCCCTATGAACTGGCGGTGAATGGCTTGAACTACGTTCACTTTTATATAGGCGGTTTGCATTCGGCCTATGTACGCGGCCAAGCCTTGATGGCCGTACACCGGTATACGGAAGCGGCGGCCGAGTTTCAGGAGATTCTCGATCATCGCGGTATTGTGGGCGCGGATCCCATCGGCGCAGTGGCGCACTTGCAACTCGGCAGAGTGTTCGCTTTGTCGGGAGATCGGAACAAGGCGAAAGCTGCCTACCAGGACTTCCTCACCCTTTGGAAAGACGCAGACGCCGATGTCCCGATCCTCAAGAGCGCCAAAGCAGAGTACAGCAGGCTTTAGTGATTGCAGTGTAACCTTTGGCTTCGGATTCCTTATCCCGTTTAGCGGAGTGCCGTGAGGATAAGACCATGATGAACGGCGAGACCATGCATACGCTGCCCGGACCATCTCAATTTCCGACGACGCGCTGGAGCCTGGTGGTCGCTGCCGGCGATCCACGTAGGAAGGACGCTCAGTCCGCTCTGGTTTCCCTGTGTGAGAACTACTGGTATCCCTTGTATGCCTATCTGCGCCGGCGCGGTTATCAGGCCGATCCGGCGCAGGATCTCACGCAAGAGTTCTTCATCCGCGTGCTGGAAGGGCGGTATCTCGATCGCGCCGACCCGGAAAAGGGCCGGTTCCGGTCGTTCCTCTTGACTTCTTTGAAATTCGTTATAGCCGACGAAGAAGACCGGCATCGGGCGCTCAAACGCGGTGGCGGAGCAGTCCTGCCGCTTGAATTCTCGTCGGGCGAGCAACGCTACCAACGCGAGCCTGCACACGATGAGACCCCTGAACGGATCTTCGAACGGCGCTGGGCGCTTTCGGTGCTAGACCGGGTCGTGGAGAGATTGCGGGAGGAGTTCGTGCAGCACGGCCGCCCGGAGCATTTCGAGCGGTTGAAGGTGTTTCTTCTCGGAAAGTCCGACGCACCCTATGCCACGCTGGCGCGCGAAATGAGCACTTCAGAGGGAGCGCTCAAGGTGGCCATTCACAGACTTCGGAAGAGGTATCGCGAAGTTCTTCGCCAGGAGATCGGGGATACCGTGGCCGATCCCGCGGAAGTAGAATCCGAACTCCGGTATCTGGCGGCCGCGCTCACCGCGAAGTAGCGGCTGTCTGTACAGTCGGTCAAGAAGCGCACGAGGAAATCGCAGGATTCGGTCAATCCGGCGTCGTATTTGGCGCGATCCCCTGCATTGCGCTTCTCCCGGTGGGATCTCGCTCCATTTGATCTGGCTGACGAGTTCCTTTTGTCACTCCCTCGCTGACCGAAGCCTTCGCTTGTTGAAGCGCTTCGCCACGCTTCCAGAGGTCTAACCATCCGGATCTTCAGGTCACGCGGTAGTTGAAGCACGCAATAAACTCTACGCAGAAAGTGCTTGATCGTTCCTGCCGTATGGAGGTAATGTTCTCATGACGAAGCTACCGATATTGCCCAATATCGGCGTGTAAATTCCGACTGTTCAGAAACCGGCCGATGCGGAGTCTCACGTCAGTTCACAACGTGGGATAATTTTCTCGTGGTGCAGCAGCACAAACGCCGCATGCGAACACCGGTGCTAGATGATCGCGAAGTCCGGAACGTTCTTGTGCCGGCGATGGCGGACGTTGGAGCAGATCCCGCTTTGGTCTACGCTTTTCAGAAGACGGGTGTCCACGTCTGCGACGAAAACGAAAGGCGCGTGCCGAAAAGCTCGCTTAAAGCCTTCGACGCTGCACTCGACGAATACTTCTCTGCGCTCAAGCGGCCGCTTCAATGACGGCCTCCCCGTAGATCGAGGGAGCGATGTCTGGGCCAACTCCAAAGGACAGGGGCAATCGGACCTCGGCAGCCAAGATGCCAGCGGCCTGGACTGAAGAGATCAGAGCTGGAAGCGAAGCGGCCAAAAGAGACCTGGAAAACTTCTGCAGGACTGGAAATATTGGGTCCGGAGTTGCCTTAGGTATTGAACGAGAGGTCGACGGCAAGCGGCAGCCTAGCAGCCGTGCCGATGTGGTCCTCGCATTGCGATCGGGCCAAGCAATCCGAGTTGAGGCGGAACCGGGAGCGGGCAAGTCAACAACGCTCTACCAACTCGCTGGGGCGATTCTCACCTCAAGCCCCGATTGCGTAGCGGTCATCGTCCCTCTGGTCGAACTCGCGTTCTCGCAGCGAGAGCTTATCGATGAAGTCGCCAATCGGACTAGCTTTAGGAATCTCGGACGGGAAGGCCTGTCCCGTATAGCCGAAACAGGGAGACTTATTGCCCTCTGCGATGGATGGAACGAATTATCGAGCGATCATCGTCACTCAGTGCGGCTCGGTCTTTCGAAATTCCGGCGCGACTTTCCAGACTGCGGTGTGCTGGTTGCAACGCGAGCTTTCTCATCGAATCCGATCGAGGGCGCCTCGTATCTCTATCTGCTGCCACCGACATGGAAACAGCAACTGGATATTTTGAAGGAGAGATTGGGAGCCGAGGGCGAGGGACTGCTACTAAAGGCTCAGCGAACTCCCGGTTTGCGCGATTTCTTGAGGACACCACTCTATCTGAGTGTTCTAGCAGACATAAGTGGCGATGGAGTTTTCCCAGCAACAAAGAATGAGGCGATCCATCGCTTTATCAACAATCAGGAGCGCCGGGTCGAACACGGTAATACTTTGCGGGACCGGCTCCAAAATTGTCACCGCGAATATCTCGTTGCCGCAGGCCGGCTATTGACCAGCCAGGGCGCTGTCGCGATCAGCGAGTCCGATTTGCGAACAGAGATTGCGGCGGTAACGGACCGGCTGGTGGGCGACGGGCAGGTCAGTCATCTGGCGCCCCAGCCTGTCATCGATGTCCTCGTATCGCATCACGTGCTGATCGAACGGGCCAGTGCGGAAAACGAAAGTCTTTACTCGTTTCAGCATCACCAGTTTCAGGAATGGTTCGCGTCATTCCATGTTCAAGACTGCATAATCGCCGCGTCACGGAACGAGTCACCGGAGAGTCTGAAAGCTTTAGAATCGATTCTCGATCAGTCCGACTGGACTGAATCATTGTTGTTTGCCATCGAAAGACTGTCGCGCGCGTCCGCCGAGGGTGCTCGGCATGTGAGCCAAGTCATCGTGCGAACAATCGGGATTGATCCGATGCTCGCGGCTGCGATGATACACCGAGCGTCCCCAGAAGCATGGATGTTGATCGCCAAGTCGATCGCGCACTTCGCTTTGGAATGGTTCGCTAGTGATGACTGGGATCGAGCGTTCCGATTTATGGTGATGACCGGACGCCCTGAGTTTGCCGAATCGGTCTGGGAGATTATCGGAAACAAAGAAAAATACGATCAGGCTGCGATTCTTGTGTCCGGTTGTTTTGCCCCCTCGGTCCTCGGCGCAGACGGCGGCGCTCGGTACTTAACGCTTCCCTCCGAGCGCAGGAGGTCCCTTTTGTGGGACCTGGGACTATATGGCGGCCAAGAGGGAATCGATTTCGTGGTTGAGACGTGCCGCTCTGAGGCATCCGCCGAGCTTGTGCAATGGGCTCTGGAAATCCTCGAAGGCCACGCCACCGATACCGAGTTCTCCTCAGTGTGGAAAAGCGCTTCCCAGGAAGTTTGGGCTAGACTGGCGTCGCAACATGAGATCACTCATACGAGCGGAGATTTCAAGCGGCGATTATTAGAGGAAAAAAGGAAGCTCGCAGCGGCATCGACCGACAGCGAAAAACTCACTTTGCTGCTCGAACTCGCTGAAGCAGAAGAATACGAGGATCCCCAAGAGGTCATCAACCTCGCACTGGCAATCAAGCAGCAAAATGCTCTTAACGGGCATTTGGCGCTTACCCGCGTGTCGGTACTTTATCCAAACCAGTTATCTCGTGTCCTAATCGAGTATGTTGTGCGCGGAGAGGCTCTGCCACCCGGTACGGGCCGCATGGTTAAAGTCGGCAGCGCAGAACAGCAGGTGGCCTTGCTCGCGATTGCAACCGACTTCTGCCACGACGAACGGTCCAGGGAGATTGCCAGTCGGGCGTTAAACCAGGAGTCAGCGCAATCTCTCATTGCTGATCTCTTTACTGTGCTGGACGAGTTGCACGCCGCGAAGGAAACAGAGCCAAACCTGTCAAGTCGATATCAGGCCGTTACAGAGGCCTTGTACTGTTTACATCCAGAGGTCTTGGTGCCGAGTCTTCTTGGCGCACGCGCTGAAGAACCTCGACACATATCGGGACTTGCCGAAATGGTCTTCCGCTGGCGAAGTGATGACAGGAACGAGACGCTGCCGATAGACCAAGCCAGTGGCGAACACCTCTGCCGAGTCATTGATCAGTGGGTGGAGGGACTGGTTGGTAATCCAAACAGCAAAAGACGCGAACTTTCAAACGTCGCGACGGCGATCAAGCGAGTCGCCCTACCGAATCTCCTACCCTCTCTAACGCGGTTACTCGACGCCGAACTTGGAGTGAGGAATCGGGAACTCGATGAGCATAAAGGAGGAAATCGGATCCCCGGAGACGGGATCTACACGTCGATACACCGACAGGCTTTCGAGGTGTTCGAAGGCGGAGCAGCTAGGGATCTACTCGTAAAGTATATCGGCAATCCCGATTTTGAAATCGAAGCAGCCACCGTGCTGCGGCGCTTCGGAGCTGATGGCCGGATTGCGCACCCTATGCAGACTCCGGCGTGGACCAACTACAAGGAAGTTTCCGTCGCGCGAAGTCGCCGGCCACAGCGACGAGATCCACCGAGTGCTGTTGCCGCGGTCATCCTCGACCGCATCGATGCCCTCGTCATCACTGGCGACATCAAGGATTTCCAGCGTGCGATAGCTCTTGCCATGGCTGTAGCCGAAATGGACTATGGCGACCGCATCGAAACGATCTACGCAGTGGCAACCGCGCCAGGAACTTTGTCAAACCGCTATCGTCTGCTTTCGGTGCTTCTGTTCTCCGGAGAGGCGGTGCCTGAGGCCATCGTACGGCGAGGGACCGAGGAAGCACTGGCCAATATCCTAAGCCTACACGGGTGGTCTCAAAACGATTGGTGGGTCATTGGGCGGTGGTTTGAACTGCTGGCGTTCACCGAAGCACCGGGAGCGATGATCAAGCTTGCCGCGCGATTGCCGGCGGCTTTTAGGCATCCTCACTATTTTGAGCGTATCGTCTTCGCGCTTGGCTACGCTGGCGGCGAGCCAGCATTTGAGGCGCTCCTGGGATTGGCAGAAGAGATTCAGGGGCTAGAAGCGACGCATTACTACCCTGGCGCGTTGGCTCAGATCGGATCGCTTGAGGCGGCGAATCACTTAGTGTCGCTCTCGTTCGATCCCCTGCGTATCAGCTCTTCAGGCCACGCATCATTCACCTTCGCGAACTCCCTCGCGGCGGTGCTCAAGAGGCATCCTTTGGCGAAGGAGAATTTCCTAACGGAAGTGATGGAGAACCGAAACGCTCTAGCGCCTATTCATGAACGCGTTTTGTCGGAGACCATTGACGAGAAGGACGTTATATCGTTGCTCCAATCCTGTGAGGCGAGTGGACATGATCCGATTTCCCAAATACTGGAACAGGCCATCAGGCAATTGGCGGTGACCCGCCACCTTATCGAAGGCACGAATGGTTATGAGCTTGAGCCCTCTGATCTCTCGTGGCTGAGATCGGCGCTATTTCAGAAGTACTCGAAGAACGAACCCCATGGGGAGCTTGCGGCGAAACTCTTGCGTGTTATCGACAGACAGCGAGACATCAACGGTCGGCTTCCGTCTGAACCCCGTCACCCTAACGTCTCATCGGGCGTAGCATGGCCTCCCGCTGCGACGGCGATTTTGGCGGATCATTTTGGATCTGAAGCCGCCTTGAATGCGGCGCAATCTCGCAAGGCCGGGCGTCCCGCAGTCACCGTTAT
>JAICXC010000072.1 GCA_025980665.1 Bryobacteraceae bacterium | reverse complement strand
AGGTCGGGCCCCGCGGTGCGGAAGATCTTTCCCGCGCGGCGCGTATGGTAATCGCTGGTGACCACCAACACTTTGTGCATGCCGAGCTGGCGCAGGCGCGTAACCGCATCGCGAGCTTCTTCCTGAGTGGACCGGGCCTCATTTTCGAAATGCATGAAGTAAGACTCGGGGTATCCGGCCTTCACTGCAAAAGGGATCGCCAGATCGCACTCGTACTGCCCGTACATTCCTGAAGGCCCGCTGACCAGCACATCGGGGACATACCCTTGTCGGACAAGCTGAGCGGCTTTCAGAATGCGGTACCCTTCGCCATCGCCAGCCAGCACTAATGCAATATCGGCCTTCTGCGGCGGATCGGATTTGATCAAGTAGGAGCCGAGCCCTGCCAGGATTGCGTTGTGAAAGATAAGCCCCAGGACTACGATCGCGATAAGGACTAGCGCAAAAGAACGGAACGGGCGCTTCAAAGAGATTTACGACTCGTCGGACCCGCGGTCACGCTGATCCATGCGGCCCACGGATTTCAGCCGCTGGAACATTCTTTCGATCTCTTCCTCTTCTTCGGGCCGCAGCAGAGGCCGGTGGACCGCAGGTGGCTGTTGAAGCTGGGGACCGGACTCGGGCGTCTTGCGGCGTTCAGGCCTTTTCTCGCGCTCGGGCTTTTCCTCCACCTCGCCCCAAGCCTGACGATAAGGAATCCCGTCTAGCAGAGCGTTACGCGAGTAACGGCGCAGGTGGCGCAGCAGGCCGGTGGAAGAATCCAGATCGCCGGCATACAGCAGGAGTACACGCCGGTCGTTCGAAAGAGTCAAATGAACTACCAGCGGTGCAGTCCAGCCGGTCTGATCCAGCCGATGAATTTCCCGCCACAGAATGATCCGCCGCCCCAGCTGGAGATGGGTCTCATGGATTTGGATTTCGGGTTGCCACAGCAGCGCAAGAAGCGCCGCGGACGTCATCCCAAACAGTCCCGCTGCCACCCAGGTGGAGGGCCAGCGCAGGCCGGTCCAGGCAGAGAAGGCGGTGCCGACGAGGGCCAAAAGCGCAAACAGAATGTAGCGGCGTGAAGGTCGATAGCGGGCGACCGGGCGACTCACCCTTTCAGCCTACCACTTCGCTCAAGATACAGGAAAGCCACGGCACAGCTATTGTGTGGTCGGGAACGTCTTTGAGATGTGATCGTGCCAAGTGAGCTTTTCTTCGTCGACCAAGGCCCAGACCAAACCGAGACCCGCGGAAAGCAGGCTCAACAGGCTAGCCACCTGACGAATGCCGCGCTGCTCGCGATCGGGCCGGCGGCCATCGAAATCCACTAGGCGCAGCCCCGCAAAACGCATGCCTGGGGAATCGCCGTTGGCCAGGCACCACAGCGCGCGGTAGAACAGTGCGATGACAACGGTGACGCCCAGGATGAAAGACAGTGCTTGGCGATCCAGAGCCACTTGGCCGCCCGAGACGAAAAAAATCGCCAGGAAAACGGCCACACCCACCAGAATCAGGCTGCCGTCCACTGCCGCGGCCACTAAGCGATGCGTGGGAGCCGCTACCGGCGCATCGCAATCGATGGTCTCTCCCGGCTGGGACCGGACCTCTGCGGGTGCTTGCTGAAATCCGAGCGTTTGCTGGAAATCCGAACGGCGATGCTGCTGTCGAGCCTGTCCGGACGAGCGCGGCGACGTGCGGCGTGCAGCAGTTTCGCGATGATACGGGTGAAGCGGGGTCAGCGTCGGGATGGGAATGACTTTGTTCCCGCCAGACCCTTCGCGAAATAGCGACGGTTGATAGTTAGGAGTCTTGGGCGGCTGCGCCGGAACAGGATTCTCTACTGGGAATGGGTCCAGGGCAGCCGCGGTCGCAGCTGTAGATGGTGCAGGGCTGTTCCGAACCGGAAAGGGTCCCGGCGACGCGTTGTTGAGACGCCGGCCGCAATGGACGCACCGCTCCTCCGCCTCTTCGTTCAGGGCGCGGCAGTGAGGGCAATGCATGATACGCTGGACTCCTTGGACGCTTGGTGACCTTTTTGGTCTTGACTGTTCTGGCAACCCTCTGTTACGGTGGCGCTTGAGAGCTTTTATCCTTCGTAACATAAACCAGCCTGTTTGTCACGGACTTTATGTGTTGGTTCTGGCCGGTTTACTCACCCCCAGCACCAAGATACAGGCTCAGACCTTTCATCCGACATTAGCTGCGCCTGCAGTTCCGGTCCAGCCTGGCCCAAACCCTAATGCTGCCATTCGGCCGGCCAGGCCCGATGCGCCGGGACCCGGCGAGTCTGCAAAGACTAAGGCGGATCAGCAGGAATCCGACGGGAAGGTCCTCCATCTGCGCGGTAATGCCCGAGTGGAAACCGCGGATGACCTGCTTACTGCCGACGAGATCGATTACAACGAGGACACCCACGAGGCCGAAGCCCGCGGTCACGTTCATCTCGAAAGTTTTTCGCACGGACAGAAAATGAATTGCGACCGGGCAGAGTACAACACCGAAACCAAGATTGGAAAATTCTACAACGTCAACGGGACGTCGCCCGCTCGGGTGGAAGCGCGCCGTGGGCTGCTCACCACGCAGAATCCCTTTTACTTTAGTGGGGAATGGGCTGAAAAGACGGAAGATCGCTATCTCCTCCACAACGGATTTCTGACGGATTGTCTGATCCCCGGACCCTGGTGGCGGCTCAAGGGGCCGAAATTCGACATCATCCCCGAAGATCGCGCGATTACCAAAGGATCGTGGTTCTATGTGAAAGAAATTCCCATCTTTTACACGCCATACTTCTACAAATCGTTGAAGAAGCAGCCACGCCGTAGCGGTTTTCTAACGCCCAGCGTGGGCAACAGCTCGATGCGCGGAAAGACGGTCGGAATTGGCTACTTCTGGGCGATCAATCGCAGCTACGATCTGGCCTACCGCGGATTGTACTATTCTCAGACGGGGTTCGGGCATCAGGCCGATTTTCGTGGCGTGGCGAGCAAGAATACCTATTTCGATGTTTCCCTCTACGGCATAACCAGTACCAACAGCAACTCGGTCTCGCCCAGCGGCCTGGTGCTGTCGGTGGAAGGAAAGTCAGACCTGGGCAAGGGCTGGGAGGCGCGAGGCGATCTAAAATATCTGTCGTCTTTCCTTTTCCGGCAGCAGTTCACCCAGTCCTTTGACGAAGCCGTCTCCTCAGAAACGCATTCGGTCGGGTACATCACCAAGCACTGGTCCGATTACGGATTCAATTTTGTGGCGCAGCGCGACGTCAACTTTCAAAGTACCGCTCCCAACGATGAGATTGTGCTTCGCAAGCTGCCGGAGGCGCAATTCACCGAGCGTGAGCATGAGATGGGGAAACTGCCCGTATGGTTCTCCTTCGATAGCAGCTTTGGTTTGGAGCGCCGCAGCGAGCCGGAGTTCCAGACCCGCCAGTTCGTACAGCGTGTGACCTTTGAGCCGCGGGTGATGACTGCCATGCACTGGCACGGATTCGATCTTGCGCCTAGCTTCGGCGTTCACGAGATTGCCTACGATTCCCGCATCACTAACAATGTGGTGAGCGGCGACAATGTGCAGCACTTTGCCCGCGACGTTTCGCTGGACGTGTCGGCGCCGCCTCTTTCGCGGATCTTCGATGCTCCGAAATGGATGGGGCGCGGTAAAGGAGCTAAACTCAAACACGTCATCGAGCCGCGGGTGACCTATCGCTATGTCACCGGGATCGAAGATTTTAACAACGTGGTCCGGTTCGATGATACGGACATTCTCAACAACACAAATGAAGTCGAGTACTCGTTGACCAATCGCCTGCTGGCGAAAGACAGCAACGGCAACGTATCCGAAGTGCTGAGCTGGCAACTCTGGTACAAGCGCTATCTGGATCCGACTTTCGGCGGCGCAGTGATCCCGGGGCAGCCCAACGTCCTGATGAGCACTCTCAATATCACTGGGATCCCGTTTTTGGATACAGCGCGGCACCAGTCGCCAGTGGTGAGCGTGCTACGGTATCAATCGAATGTGAATGTGGAGTGGCGCGCCGATTACGATCCGGTCCAACACGGAATCATCGACAGCGGTATTAACGTCGACCGGCGCGTCAAACAATTATTCGTTTCGCTCGGCGACTTTCTATTGAAGAGTAATCCTTTGCTGTCCGCACCGGGTTCGAACCAGTTGCGCGGACAGGTCACCTACGGCAGCGATAACCGCCGCGGCTTCAACTACGGGTTCAGTGCGTTTTATGACTACCGCTTAGGCGTGATGCAATTCGCACAGAGCCAGGTGACCTACAACACGGACTGTTGCGGAATCAGTGTGCAGTACCGGAGATTCAACTTTGGTACACGCGACGAGAACCAGTTTCGGGTGGCGTTCGCAGTTTCGAACATCGGCAGCGTGGGGACGTTGCGGAAGCAGGATCGGATCTTCTAATCGTTCTTGGTTGTGGTGCTGGCGGGCTTCGATTCGGTCTTGGTTTCCGTCTTGCTGTCGGAAGACTTGGTCTCAGCGGATTTCGATTCTGAGGACGCCGACTCGGTCTTGGTGTCAGAGTCTTTTTTCGGAGTGGAAGAAGATCCGCTCTTAGCGTAATCGGTAGCGTACCATCCGCTGCCCTTGAGGCTAAATCCGGACAAAGATATCAGCCGTTCCAGCGATCCTCCGCAGGCTTCGTGCACAGTCAGCGGGGCGTCGGCGAACTTCTGAATCACTTCGAACTTCTCGCCACACTTCGAGCATAGGTATTCGTACAGTGGCATAAACTTTGCGGCGCCTTACGGGGTGATCGTGCGCAACGACTCGTAACCGTGCTTCAGGATCTCGTCCTCGCCGGGTTTAGCGGGCTGAGCAGGCGCAACCGGTCCGTTCGCCGGGTCGTCATCGTTCTCCACGATGGCCGTGGTCTCGGCTTGCAGCACGCTAGGAGTCACGTGCACGTCTTGGATAGACTTCCCGCTGGGCGTGTAATATTTAGCAACCGACAGGATCACTGCGCTGCCGTCGTCCATGGTAATGGCTTTGCGAATAGCGGCATCCCCGTAGGTCGGCTCGCCGACCACGGTAGCGCGCTTGGAATCCAGCAGGGCGCCCGCGGCGATTTCCGCTGCCCCCGCGGTCCCGCGATTCACCAGCACCACCAGCGGCAGTTTAGTGATCGCCTTGGAGGCTGTAGCCGGATGATCCTGGCGCGGGGACTTCTGCCCCTGGGTGTAAGTGATCAGACCCTTGTCCATGAACAGATTTGCCACGGCGATGCCTTCGTCGTCCGGTCCAAGCCCGCAGTAGCGGAGGTCGAGCATCAAGCGCTTGGCGCCTTGTTTTTCGAGGTCGGTAATCTTCTGGGCGATGTCCTTGGCGCGGCCCGTTTGCAGCGTTGAAGTGGTGATCAAGCCGACAGGATCCGGCCCCTGATCGGTGACCAGCTTACCGCTGACCGCGGGATAAATGAGCGGCGCGCGCACCAGCGTCATCTTTTGCGGATCGGCTTGCTTCGGTGTGAGTACGCTCATCTCAATCGACGAGCCCGGCTCGCCTTGCAGCAGGATCTCGGCAAACGCCAGAGGCATATCGCGGGTGGCGATATTGTTGATTGATTCGATCACGTCGTTGGTCGAAAGGCCCGCCTTCGCGGCAGCCGATCCAGGCAGTGCGTCGACGACCGTCAGGTATCCCAGGCGTCGCGCCAGAGTCAGGCCCACGTCGGCTTTGCCGGTCCCTTTTTCCTTTTGATACTGCTTATATTGATCGGCGTTCAGATAACTGGCGAAAGGGTCCAGCGCCTCGAGCATTCCGTTGATGGCCCCGGCCGTTACAGCCTTCATGTCGGGTTCTTCGACGTAGTCCTGTTTAATGTGCGACAGAACGTCGGTATAAACGCCCAGTTGGGTGTAGGGCTGGTCTCCGGCAGGAGCGCCCCGGCCTCGCACCGCCCCGAACAGCAATAGGATTACGAGGCACGTAGAGGATGCTACGACAGCAAACTTAAATCGACCATTCATGCGAAAGGTCCTCTCATCTATGAGGATAGCAGGTCGGAAATACCGATGAGCACGGGCGGACAAGACCGCCTGTCCTGCCCTCAGTTGTCAAGGCAATCTACCTGCGATATCCTAAAGATTCCATGGCAAACACAGTATCCGCGCTGAAGCGCGTCCGAATGACCGAACGCCGGACGGGCGTCAACCGGACCCGCAAGACTCGTCTGCGTCACCAGATCCGTGCAATGCGCCGGCTTCTGGAATCGAAGGACGCCAAAGGGGCCACCGAAATGGTTCCCAAGACTTTCTCCGTAATCGACCGGGCCGCCAAGTGGGGCATCATCAAGAAGAACACGGCAGCTCGCTACAAGAGCCGCCTGACCCTCCGCCTCAGCAAGCTCGCCAAGGCGTAACAACTGCCTAACGGGCGGTTAGCGCCCGGTCAGGGCAAAGACCATCTCTTCCATCAAAATGCGGTCGTCGGGACGAGCGTCTCGAAGTCCGCGATCCGTCTCGAATACTTTCTCAACGGCTAGCTGCAGACGCTCTTTCGAAAAGGCGTCCATGGTCTGCTCGATTTGCCGGGCTCTTTCCGGCCACATACGCGCACCCATTTTGTTGAAGTGCGCTTGAATCTGGCTGGCTCCGCGCACCCCCGCTTCCCGAGCGGCTAGAGCCGTCCGAAACTGCGTGGCGAGGAAGGTGAGCGCCAGCGGCATGTACTCGCCCGCGCGCGACAGCGTATCCAGAATTTCGAGAGCCCGGGCGCGGTCGCCTCTCCCCAGCGCGGCAACCAGAGCGAAAATCGTGCTCGACTGCGCATCCGGGACCAGCGCGGCGATATCGCCGGCAGTAATCTTGCGCGCGGTTCCAGCGAACAGCCGCAGCTTTTCGATTTCCATGGAGATGCGCGAGGCGTCGCCGCCGGTAGCTTCGAGCAGCAACGCCAATTCCGCCAAGCCCAGTTGGATGCCGGCTTCCTTGGCTAACTTCTGGGCGAGAAAACGCGCGGCCTCGGGAGCATAGGGGCGAAACTCGACTTTGGCCGGGACCGCCGCGAAGAATGCTTCCACGCGCTCCATGCGAGGCTTGTCTTCGCCTTCGAATTCGTACCGGGAGCAGTCGATCACCAGCGTCACGTCCGGAGTTGGCTCGCGTAAATATGCCGCCAGACCTGCTTGGCCCGATTCTGCTTCCTCGTCGCTGTCGCTGGCGGAGCGCCCTCTGGGGACTGCTGCTTCCGCGCCAGCGAGCCAGATCACACGGCGCGATGCGAACAGAGAGAGCGCACGCGCGTCGTCCAGGGCGGCGGCCAGCGGAGTTCGATCCAGATCGTGGCGGGTGAATCCGTTATCGCGTTCGGCGGGTGGAAGTACAGCGTCGAGCAGGGCGCGGCGGCAGCGAGTTCGCTCGAACGCCTCGGGACCGAGAAAGAGATAGGCGGGTTCGGAACCGTTCTTAGCTAATTTGGCTAGAAACTGTTCTGGGCTCATTAGAAGTTTTCAAGGACAGCGCTGACGATCGAGCGGGCTACCTGCTGTCCCGCGCGCTTCAGCGCAGGATCGCTTTCCTCGAAGTACTGAGTGGCGTCCGGACTAATTTGGTAGGTTTCGCGCACGTCAAAGTTCTTCCGGTCGAAGAGAACCTTGCCGCTCGACCGCTCGGTGAGGGTCACGGACAGCGTTACGTGCAGTTCGGCGTAGGCGGCGCGGCCGGTCGCTGGATCGAAAATGGTGGGATTAAAAGAATAGTTGACCACTGCACCTCGTAGGATGGCATCCGCGCTATTCACGTCGGGCACGACCCGATAGCGTGTGCGAGTGAGGAATTCGCGCGAGATCGCCTCCGGCATCTGGTCCGTCAATTTGTAGCGCGTGGTCAGATTATTGAAGGCCGGAATGGCGATGGTATGCACGGTTTTTGGCAGGACAGTGTCGGTCGCCGCAAACTTGTAACCGCAGGAGGATAAAACCAGTAAAAAGGAAAAAGCGAGAGATTTCACAAACTTTCCTTGGCCACGGCCATGGCATTCTCCGCAACCAGGCGCAGATTGTCCGATGCCAGCCAGAACCACGACGCGCGCGGCTGGTTGTGGTCCACCGCGATTGCGCCCACGCTCAGTCCGCTCTGCCCGGCCATGCCGACGTTTGAAGGAGGCTCGTCCGTGCGCACGTCCAGGCCCGAATCAGCCAAGGCTTTGGCGAGCGCGTCGGCACCCGGATTTTCCTCAAACTCCACCCAGGCCGAGATGCTATGCCCGTGAAATACCGGCGCTTGGATCACCCGCAGCGACGGCATGGGAATGCCGGTCCACGCGGTCAGCAGCGACGCCAGGTGCTTTTCCACTCGCTGCTCGATGCTTTCGAGCGGCTCCAGGGCTTCCTCGCCGTAGCGCGCGAGCATGTTAAACGCGAGTTGGGTATCGAACACATCGGTTTTCAACTTCTGGAAGGACAGCACCCCCACGGTCTGCTGCTGCAATTCATCCAAGCCGCGCTGGCCGCGCTCGCTGGCGGGCTCGAATACATGCACCACGGACCTGCGAATCGTGGCTGCCTTGGAAAGTCGTCCTAAGAACATCGCCAGGGCGATGGCGGCGGGATGCGCGATCACCTGTATGGGCGAGTCCGACGGCTGCTGGGTGGGATCGGCCGAAGGCGCGCGCAGTCGTGCTTCGGGCTGCTCCTCAAGCCCCCCCGCCAGATCGATCAGGCGGGGACCACCTTTGGGATTCACCTTGAGGGCCCTGCGGCTGGACGCGGGCGAGCCCGCTAAGAATGCAACTGCTGCTCCCGCCAGACTCTCAGCCGTCAGCGGCGCCATCACGATCGGTTCGTCGTCCTCGGCCGCGAACTTGGCAGTGCCGTCCGCTGAAGCCGAGATTAGTTGCACCCGTGGCGCGGGTCTACTTTCGCTCAGAACCTCGCGGAGTTCTTTTGCTAGGAGCGTGTCGCCGCCCACTAGCGCGATCAGGGGACGCTCGGTGACCTTATCCACCTCGATGCTCCGGACGTGGCTCCAGATGCTGCTCGGGGCGTGGCTCGGGTACTGTCTGCGAGTGGCGCAGGTGCCGGCGTATGATGCCACCTGCTCGCAGGACTATGCCGCTCAAGACGTAACAAAGGGACATTCCCAACAGCATTTCTTCAGACGAATTCCAGATCAGATAGATGATGATACTCAATACGACGAAGGTCACAGGCGATCGAGGACGCATCACTTTGAGGTCTTTGAAGCTGGGGTAGCGCCACGTGCTGACCATCAGGAACGCAAGCAGCCCCAGCAGCGCCAGCCACCCCGTCGAGAAAACCCACCAGTTCAGGGGGCCCTCCCCGGCGAAGGCATAGACGACGCTCGCGACCATGCCAGCGGCGGCGGGAATCGGCATTCCCACGAAGTACTTGCGATCGGCGCGTCCGGGATTCTTGGGAACCGGGTTGACTTGCACGTTGAATCGAGCCAGGCGCAGCGCGCCGCACAGCAGGAACAGGAACGCACAAAAATAGCCTGCGCGATGCAGATGCTCGACGGTAATGGGAGCGGGCGGGGAACTGGCGAACTCGATGCCCCAGGCGTAGGCCAGCACGGCCGGCGCGATGCCGAAGCTGATTACGTCGGCTAGCGAATCCATTTCACGGCCGAAATCGCTCACGGTCTTAGTAAGGCGCGCGATGCGGCCGTCCAGTCCGTCGAGAAAGACGGCCACGCCAATAGCGATTGCTGCCGCGCTAAAATGTCCGCTGGAGGCAGCCGACCCGTTCACTTGCGCATTGACGAGCGCCCCACGGAAGGCTTCCATGATGGAGTAAAACCCCAGGAAGACGTTACCTGCGGTGAACAAAGTCGGTAAAGCATATGCTGCGCGCCGCGGGCTCCTGTCGGGCGAGCGGGGATCGATCAGCCGTTCTTGGAATCGCAGTTTTTTCATGCCGCTCATACCGTCTCCGTCATATCGCCTCGCTCTGGGCCCTCACGGATGCGGGCGATAATGCTCGATCCTGCGCGCACCCGGTCGCCTGGATGCACCACGATCGTCCATTCGGGGCCGAGAAATACATCGACCCGCGACCCGAACTTGATGAGCCCGATG
The DNA here is from genome assembly GCA_025980665.1 of Bryobacteraceae bacterium. Taxonomy (GTDB): domain Bacteria; phylum Acidobacteriota; class Terriglobia; order Bryobacterales; family Bryobacteraceae; genus Palsa-187. The sequence continues at coordinate 16,428 of JAICXC010000072.1, read as the reverse complement.
CGCTCGCCGGGCTCCAGAATATCGCCGGGTTTTTTGTAACAAATGATCCGGCGGGCGATGAGTCCGGCAATCTGCTTGAACATCACACTGGTGGGAACGCCACCCACGATGCCGGCCACGGTCAGAATGCTTTGCTCGTTCGCGTCGCTGGCCTCGGCTTTATTGGCGGCCAGAAACTGCCCCTTTTTGTAGTTGAAGCAGGTAACCTTGCCGGGAATCGGCGTCCGGTTCACGTGCACGTCAAATACGTTGAGAAAGATGCTGATGCGATTGGCGCCCGACGCCACCGGACGGATCGCGACTACTTTGCCGTCGGCAGGTGATACGGCCACGGGTCCAGGGGGCACCTGACGCTCCGGATCGCGGAAAAAATTCAGACAGAAGGCGGCCAGAACGTAGAAGGGAACCGCGTAAGGCCATCCGAGCAGGTACGTGGCGACGACTGCACCGCCCAGCAGACCACCCGCGTAGTAATAGCCGTACGACAACATCCACCACTATTGTCGCATCTAGCCGGCTTTTTGATCGGCGTCCAGGAGGCCGCTCCCCGCACAATGCGGACATTTGCCCGTGCCCGAGCAGTTAAAGCACTGTCCACCGTTGCCGGTGCCTTTGCATTCGGTGCACTCACCCGTGGCGTGGCAGACATTACACTTGTCTTTTGTTTCGGTCACAACCTATTGTGACAGGTTGCGCGAATTCAGTTCTCAGTCCGCTTCTCCCGGCACTGGAATGGGCGATTTAAACCGTCGATGCCGGGACGCGGTTCTCTGGCGATGGATAGAATCGTAACTATGGGCTCAGCCAAGCCGGAAAATCATATCGACTATATCGAATTGCCCGCGTCCGATATCGCCAAAACCAAGGCGTTCTACGGTTCTGTATTTGGATGGACGTTTACCGACTACGGTCCCGACTACACCAGCTTCCATGACGGGCGGATGGCGGGCGGCTTTACCAAGGAATCGCCAGCTCCGGGGAAGGGCATTCTGCTGGTGATTTATTCGACCGACTTGGATGCAGCCCAGCAAAGGATCAAGACGGCCGGTGGGCGTATCGTCAAGGACACCTTCGCATTCCCCGGGGGGCGGAGGTTTCATTTCTCGGATCCAAACGGCAATGAACTCGCCGTCTGGAGCGAATAACGATCGTGTCCGAAAGCTCGGAGAAAGACCCACGCGTGTACCTGGCCGCCGAGAGAACCCTCCTGGCCTGGGTTCGAACTGGGCTCGCCATGATGGGATTCGGATTCGTGGTGGCGCGCTTCGGTCTCTTTTTGCGGGAGATGCAGGCGGTCCAGCAAGGCACGCCTGTCCAACCGACTCGCGGTTCACTATGGTTCGGGATCGGTCTGGTTCTGATGGGCGTCCTGGTGAATCTTTTCGCGGCATTTCATCACGCCCGTCTGGTGCGCGAACTGAGGGAAGGTAATTGGGACGCCGATCGTCCGGCGCGTTCCGGAATGATCGTAGCCGTGGTGCTCGCCCTCGTCGGCTTGGCGGTTGCCACCTATTTGCTGACGGTACGGTAGCTACTTTCGCGAGGCCAGCACGCTTGCGCCGGCCGGAATGTCAGCCCGCACCGGAGGCTGCTTCAGCGTTGCCGAAAACGATACGGGCTGCTTCGACGTGCGCACCCAAATGGTTTGCGCCGCGCCCTTTGCGAACTGAATTTCCACTGGAATATCGACCGAGAAGTTGTCGTCGACCGCGCTCTGTTCCACGGTTCCGGAGATTTTCCACGAGGGTGCTTTCCCTTTCACGGAGTATTTCACCCGCAGTGTGGGGATGCCGGTAGAGTACACCCAATTGTCGAAAAACCCTTCCATTGAATCGGCGGAAACGCCCGGCGGAAGCGACTTCTTGACCAGATCGAGCAGGTCCGCGGTGCCCACTCCACGAAACTGGTACTGCCGGCGGAGTTCTGACAGGACCTTGAGAAAGCGCTCATTCCCCAGCCGCTTGCGCAGCATGTGCAGAACCCACGCGCCCTTCTCATAAGTGATGACGCGATACGCGTCGGTTGTTTTCGAGGCTTCCAGGCGATAGCCCCACGTGACGGGTCCAGCCGATTCCACAGTCTGGTTGTCCTCGCCGGTTTTGAGCAGGTCGGCCTGGAAATCCGCCATGACGTCTTCCAGAGCTTTGGATCCTTTCTTTTTCTCGAGCCAAAGCAGCGCTGAATAGTGCGCCAGGGCTTCGAGCAGCCACTCGTCCTGATAACTCTTGGGCGTAACGACGTTGCCCCACCACTGGTGTGCGACTTCGTGGGCCACCATCAAGTCGGAAAAGAAGGTCTGCAAGGTGGCATTGCGCGTCTCCGCGGGGCGCTCCCGGGGATCCAGATAGGCCATCGTGGAGAGATACACCAAGCCTGGAAATCCCTGCCCGAAGGTGCCGGGGATCGGAGATACCGTGAGTGTCTTCAGCGGAGGAGGACCAAAGAGTCCCGAGAAATAGTGGAAGCACGCGGACACGTCAGCCGCCACGGCGTTCAGTCGAGCTAAAGGGTCGGGCGGCGGCACGTTTTGAACGATGGTGGTCACCTCTTGACGTGGAGGAGTGCGCGGACCCGCGGGGACCACCCGCGAAAATATGGTGGTTTGAGGCGGCGGCCGCAGTGCTGGATCCAGATTGCGGTTTCCGTACACGTCTACGGTGAGACCGCCTGCGGACAAAGAACTTTTCTCGTAATTTCCAAGGTTGAATCCGGCCACGCGAATGGGCACGGAAGTGCGGCGTTCAGTATTCCTCCAGTCGCCGTCGATGGTGTCGGCGACGATGTCGCCTGGCGTGACCAGCGTGAGACGCCGGGGATAACGGAAGACCAGATCGTAATCCGCGAAAGCCGCACCGCTGCGGGGATACCAACTGGAGCGGCCGCCGACAGAATACACTCCGTTGCCGGAGCTGGTGATAAGAGCTCCCTCGTGTTCGATCTCGATATGGTGTGTGCTGCCGGGCGCCAGGAAATCCGGTGTGGCGACTAGAAAGACGTCGTTTTCGTCGGCGCGCAGCGCGCGACTGCGGGTAGATTCGCTGATCAGCAATTCCGCGGGAGCGTCATCCATCCGCGCCGCAGTGACCTGTTCGGCGCGCGAAACTTCGAGCGCGAACGTGCGCAGCGGCTGAGAACCTACCTTCAGAGTGGCGCGCGTAACGGCCTTCAGCCGCAGATTTTCGTCGAGCGACGCCTCAATGCGGAATTGCGTCAGCGCGAAGAGCGGCTCGGGAGCCGTGGCCGATCCGGTCCGGAAGCGCCGGGCCGTGAACCTGGTCCAGACATCGTAGGCCAAGCGCTGATTGCGCTCCATCAACTGTCCGACGATTACCTGTTCGGATGCGGCAGGATCGTAGATCACGTCGAAATTCCCCAACGCTTTGCCGGCCAGTGCCGCTAACAGTAACCCGTCCGCGCGGCCGGGCATGAGGAGGTCGGCGGCAATGCGCGGAGAGAAGCTATCCAGAATGTTGGAAACGACGGGCGTCCATTGCTCGGCCAGCAACGGGGCCATCTCAGGGGCCTTGTGCCCCGAGCCCTTCTCGATGTTCTCCAGAAGCTGGCGCCCTGAATCGCCAGTGAAGATGAGCAGTGCCCGGCTGAAGTGTTCGTTGAGATTCGGCGATCCAGTGAAACGCGCGAGCGATTGCCTTTCGCCGCGCTGCGGCGGCAGCAGAAGAATCTCGCCGTCGCCTGCCTCAACGTCCGCGGTGAACACCGCGGCGATGCGCTCTCCCGCCACGGGTTTAGAAAAAATCAGGTAGCCGTCGTTGAAATATAGCTTGATGTCGTCTTTATACAGGCTGAGATCGCGAACGCGATAGCACTGGTCCAGATCCAGGCCTGCGGCTTTGACGGCACGCGCGGTTTCAGCTACGGTAGGACCGGCGGCCCAGCCCGCCAGCGGCAGGATCAAAAAAAATACAGCTCGCCGAACCACTTTGGAATCTAGTCTACTCCAAATGGCGGGCGCGCAGGGCTAGATGAACATCTCCTCGTCGACAGTAACCTGGTCCGGGCTGGGCCGGGTTCCCCGCATCAGAAAGGTCAGAGCGGCACGAATCCCTGCCGCCACTCCGTTGATTCCGCGGATCGGCGCCAGGATTCCTTTATGCACCAGCCCGACCGTATCCTGCGCGCGTGTCAGGGCGTCATCCACCACGATTTCGGCGCGCTCCAATTGCCGGCGGGTTCTCAAGGAAGCGTCCTGGAGCACCTCTTCCACGGTCTCCATTTGCTGCCTGGCGACATCCAGAATCTGATTCGCCCGGCTAGTGATTTCCCCCATCTTGACACGCGCGTCGTCGATGGTGGTACGCGAAGTCTCCACCAGGGCATCGACTTTAACGGTCAGTGGAAGGATCCGGTCGCGCAGCTCCCGCGAGACTTTATAGGTTCCATAAAGCATGGCCGCCTGAAAGATCAGAGCGGCCGCGGATACTGCCACGAACACGGCGATCAGTGCAAGAAATATTGTCTGGTTATCCATATGACTCGCGCGAGCCCTCCGTCCCGTACGCCCGCCGTCTGGTCTCTACTCGGGCTGGGGCGTCTTGACTGTTTCGCGGTAAGCCTGTCTGCCGGCATCTACCGCCGCTGACAAGTTATCCTTATGACGCCGAAGCGTATCTTTGCTCCGGTCGATCGCATCGGCCGCTGTGTCCCGCAGATCCTCCGCGCGACGCTTCACGTAATCGGTACCTTCTTCTGCCTTGCTGCGCAGAAAGTCTCGCGTCTCTTCGCCAGATTTAGGTGCGAACAGCACACCCACGGCTACACCTAATCCCAAGCCTAGGAAAAAGTACGAAAGCTTGTTATCGTCCTCCATCTCCGTTACTCCTTTCAATTAGTTCGCCCATGTCACTCACAGAATAGCAGTGTGGCACGCACTATGCTGATACTGCGGACTGCGCTTTGTTTCGCGAACCGTAATGTTAGGCTGGTCAGCTTTCATGCCGGCCGTCGCGGCACCCAGCAATTGGGAATCACGACGTAAACCACTTCGCCATGCTGATTCCGCGCTGTCGATCGGATTTTCACGATTCCGTGGGTGGGTTGAGACTTAGAAGGACGGATATCGAGTACTTCCATCTCCACCTGGATCGTGTCACCGGGGCGCACGGGGAGCGGCCACTGGATGCCGTCGACGCCGAGGCCTAGAAGGGGGAGGCTGCCGAGGGGATTCGAATCGACGGTTAGCCGCATGACGATGGCGGCAGTGTGCCACCCGCTGGCGATGAGTCCGCCGGGTACCTGGGGATCCGCGTGCATCGGCTGCGGATCATAGCGACGTGAGAATTCGAGGATCTCCTCCTCGGTGATGGGCACCGCGGCAGTCTGGATTTTCTCCCCGACTTGGAGATCCTCTAAATAACGATTGGCAGGCATGAGAGTTTTGACCGCTCCATTACTGTCGCGGCTCGGAAGCCGTCTCGGAGCCGCGACAGTAATGTAGCGCTCTAAAGCTTCAACAGGGCTCGGAGGCGTTTGGTCTGGACGCGGCTCACGGGGATCTCGGTCTGCTTCTTGTCATCCATGCGGAGCTGAAAACTCGATTTGAACCAAGGGATTACTTCTTTGATCCGGTGGATATTCACTAAGTAGGAGCGATGCACCCGCCAGAAAGTATCGGGATCGAGGTTGGATTGAAGCTCTTCGATGGTGCGGTAATTGGACTGGCCTTCCAGGTTGCTCGCGACCACCGTGATCAGGCCGTCGTCGATGGTGGCGTAGACCACGTCCTGCGCGTCGACGATGAAATTGCGCTGGTTGCTGCGCACCAGGAGCTTGCTGCGCTGAAGCGCCGGCTTGGGCGAAGCAGGCTCCGGAGGAGCCGTCTTGCTCCGGTCGGTCACCGCCTTGCGGGCGCGCTCCACGGCAACCGTCAGCCGTTCCTTGTCGACAGGCTTCAGGACGTAATCGAGCGCCTCCCAGCGGAACGCTTCGACGGCGTACTGATCGTAGGCCGTCGCCATGACGAAATAGGGCAGGGGAATATCCTGCTCGCGCAGCTTCCGGATCACGCCCATGCCGTCTAGGCCCGGCATCTGCACATCCATAAACACCAGGTCCGGCTCCAGGTCCTGGATCAGCTTGAGCGCCTCCAGGCCATTGGACGCCGTGGCGATAATGTCGATGTCCGGGAACTCCTTGAGTTGGTAGGCCAGCTCTTCGGAGGCGAGTTTTTCGTCGTCCACCAGGATCGCGGAGATGGTCGCAGTCGCGCGATTCTGCATGAGATGCTAGTATATCAAGACAGGTGTTTTGCCCTCGTTGCGTCTTCGCCGCTCCCTGCATGATACGGCCCAAGACCAGCGCCCGTGGTGTCCAGAGGACAAACCCGATAGGCCCCAGTAGGCCAGGAGGATTTGCAGTTGCCCAATCGCGATAACGTCCAGATTGCGCCCGCGGACGGAAAACTTGGCGTCTTGATTCCCGGTATCGGCGCCGTGAGCACTACCTTTATAGCCGGCGTCGAGGCGATCAAGCGTGGTACCGCTGAGCCCATTGGATCGCTAACTCAGCTGGCGACAATCCGCCTGGGAAAGCGCACCGACAACCGTTCCCCGATGATTAAGGACTTCGTCCCGTTGGCAGGATTGAATGACCTGGTCTTCGGCGGCTGGGATATTTACGAAGACACGGCTTACGAGGCTGCGGTCAACGCCAAGGTTCTCGAAAAGACGCAGCTGGAGGAGCTCAAGACGCCTCTTTCGGCCATCAAGCCGATGAAAGCGGTGTTCGATCCGGAATATATCCGCCGGATCAATGGCCCCAACGTCAAAGAAGCCAAGACCAAGATGGACAAGGCGGACATGCTCATGGAAGACATCGAGCAATTCCGCAAAACCAATAACACTGCCCGCAACGTGATGATTTGGTGCGGGTCCACGGAAGTTTTCCACCGGCCTGCGGCGGTTCATAAAACGCTCAAGGACTTCGAGTGCGGGCTGATGCAGAACGATCCGGAGATCGCGCCCAGCCAGATCTACGCTTATGCGGCGCTCAAGTCAGGTATCCCGTTCGCCAACGGCGCACCGAATCTGACCACCGATACTCCCGCGCTTCAGGAACTGGCCCGTGAGCGCAATCTTCCCATCTGCGGTAAAGATTTCAAGACCGGCCAGACCTTCATGAAGACGCTCATCGCGCCCGGCTTAAAGGCGCGCATGCTGGGGATTTCAGGCTGGTTCTCGACCAACATTCTGGGAAATCGCGACGGCGAGGTGCTGGAAGATCCTGGTTCGTTCAAAACCAAAGAAGAAACCAAGCTCAGCTCGCTGGAACAGATTCTTCAGCCCAAGCTGTATCCGCAACTGTATAAGGATCTGTATCACGCTGTCCGGATAAATTACTATCCGCCGCGTGGCGACTCCAAGGAAGGCTGGGACAACATCGACATCTTCGGATGGATGGGGTATCCCATGCAGATCAAGATCGATTTCCTATGCCGCGATTCCATTCTTGCCGCGCCCCTCGTCCTGGATCTGGTTTTGTTCATGGACCTGGCCCAGCGCTGCGGAATGCGCGGCATCCAGGAATGGCTTTCGTTCTATTTCAAGGCTCCCATGACCGCGCCGGGACTCTATCCTGAGCACGACATCTTCATCCAGCTGATGAAGCTGAAAAACACGCTCCGGTGGATGCGTGGCGAGGACCTGATCACGCACCTGGGCCTGGAGTATTACGACTGACCTCGTTTCGTGCGCGTCCGGCTTGCCCATGAATTGCCTCGTTATCGGAGGAACAGGATTCGTCGGCCAGACGCTGGTGGCAGAACTGCTGAAGGCCGGCCACAGCGTTGCGATCATGCATCGCCGCGCCAAACATAACCTGGGCCGAAAGGTCCGCAATATCATGGCCGACCGGAATGATTCGCAAGCCGTTCGCGCCGCGTTGGCCGGAACAAAGTTCGAGCTGGTGTTCGACAACGTCTACGACGGGGATCGTGGAACCACCGCGGGCCATGTGGAAGCCACAGTGCGCGCCGTGGGCGACAACATTAAGCGTTATATCTTCATGTCCAGCGTGGCCGCGTATGGCGACGGCCTGAATCATCACGAAGGTGACGCCCTGGCGCCGGATGACGCTCCGGAGCTGTACGTTCGCAACAAGGCCATGAGCGAGCGAGCTTTATTCCGGCTGCATCAACGCATCGGATTGCCGGTGGTGACGCTGCGGCCGCCCTATATTTACGGTGCTGGCAATCCGTACTACCGGGAGGCCTTCTTCTGGGATCGCTTGCGCGCCGGACGCTCCATTATCATTCCCGGCGACGGCCGCCGTCTGATGCAGTTTGTCTACATAAAGGACCTGGTCAAAGCAGCGATGCGTGCAATAGACGAGCCGGCTGCCGTGGGCCATGCCTTTAACATCGCCAATTCCCGTCCGATTTCCCAGACCGAAGCGGTGGATGCTTTTGCCAAAGCTTGCCGCAAGCAACCCAAGTTTGTGCGCATCCCGCGCGAATATATTCTGCGAGCCGGCGGACATCCGATGGGTCCGAAACTGTACTTCGGAATGTATTTCGACGTGCCGCCGATCACCCTGGTCACGGCCAAGGCTCAGCGCATCTTGAAATTCAAACCCACGGATTTCGTCGCGGGCCTAAAAGAGACGCACCGGTGGTACGTCCGGAATCACGGTTTCCCTAAGCCTGATTTTGCGTTCGAAGATTCGTTGCTGGCGAATGCACCAGTACTCGCTCCCGCGAAGGCTTAGCGCCTTTCTTAAACGATCGCGACGGCTCCAGAAAGCGCGGCGCAAAAAATCGAAGACGGCATCCAGTACATCGGAATGGTCGTAGGAGCAAAATCGCTGCTGCCGCGTCGATGAACCCGACGGATTGGGAACGGCGAACTTTCCGTGCGCCACATCGATAGCACCGGGGTAAGGTGAAGCCATGCAGGAAGGTCCGAATCATAAACCCGGCCAGGATCAAAAACACAACGACTAGAGCGGGAATAGCTGCAAGATAACGGGGATCCATATTAATGCGCCTATTCCTATAACCATTGCAAGCTGCATTCCAAAGCTATGTCCCTGGTAACACAGTAAGACTGCGGTCTCAGCCGCGTTTATATAGAAGATTGCGCGTGCACGATATGCTCTTCCCTGAAAGATTTTCTTGACTGCGCCTTGAATTCAGCCGTATGATTGAAACGAACGTATGATCGAGAGAGTTGGTACTAAGATCAGGATCCTGGACGCGGCAGAGAAGTTGTTTGGAATGAATGGTTTTGAAGGTACGTCGCTGCGGGATATCACCACTGCGGCCGAGGTCAATTTAGCGGCCATTAACTACCATTTTCAAACCAAAGATAGCTTGATAGACGCCATTGTGGCTCGCCGCATCGAGCCAGTAAATAAGAAACGCTTCGAGCTGCTGGAGGCCGCCGGTCCCAACCCCACGGTAGAAGAAATTCTGACTGCTTTTATGGCTCCCGTGATGCGGGTAAAGGTGGACGCCGCAGTGCCGCTGATCGGCAGGATTCTTTCGAACCCGGAGATGTTTGTCGAGCGCGTCTTCCCCAAACATTTAGCTCCGGTGTCACAGCGTTTCATCGATGCTTTATCCAAGGCGTTGCCGGAATTGCCACCCTCGGAATTGCTGTGGCGGCTGCATTTTTCGGTCGGCGTGATGACGCACACGATGTTGTGGGGGAGAATTTATCCCAAGATTACCAACGGTGTATGTGATATTTCAGACCGCGAGGCGCTGGTCGAGCGGACGGTGCAGTTTGCGGCCGCCGGGTTCAGAGCGCCGGCATCCAAAGGGAGTGACTGAAAAGATGAAGGGTATGCGTGGTTTTTCCTGGCCGGTTGTTGCGCTGGGCCTAATGGCATTTGTTCCGCTGGGCCAAGCGCAGGAGGTCATGCAATTGAGTTTGAAACGCGCGGTGGACATCGCGCTGACGCCGGAAGGCAGCGCCCGAGTGGCGCTGGCCGAGCAATCGGTCCGGGTGCAGGAAACGCATCTGGGCACGGCCCGCGCGGCGTTTTTCCCCACGCTCGACGGGTCAGTACAGGAGCGCAGCCAGACCGTCAACCTGCACACCTTTGGTTTCAATTTCGATTTTCCAGGATTCTCGATTCCAAGCATCGTGGGACCGTTTAGCATCTTCGATGCGCGCGCCTCAGCGCAGGCAACTGTCCTGGATTTTACGACCATCCGCAAGTATCAGGCCTCGCGCACTAGTGTGCAGGCCGCCAAGGCGGATCTGGATGTGACCAAGGATCAGGTTAGCGAGCAGGTGGCTCGAGCTTATCTCGCCAGCCTGCGTGAGGACGCGGCGTTCGAGGCGGCGCGCGCCAACGTCGAGCTGTCCCAGGCGCTGGAGCGTTTGGCGCAGTCACAGAAGGATGCCGGGACGGGAACCGGGATCGAGGTCACGCGTGCCCAGGTGCAGCTGGCGAACGATCGTCAGCGCCTGACGGTGGCCGAGAACAATCGCCGCCGGGCCGTCCTGCAACTACTGCGGGCGATGGGCCTGGATCTGAAAATGGACGTGGCACTGACCGACAAGCTTGCCTACCAGGCGGTAGATACCGCGGCAGTCGAAGCGCTGCTCGAAACCGCCCGCAAAGGCCGTTCCGATCTTAAGGCGCAGGAGCAACATCAACAGACGGCGCGTATGAACTATTCCGCGGTGGAAGCGGAGCGGCTGCCCTCCATCGACGCGTTTGGCGATTACGGAACCATCGGAAGTGGAATTGTGGGCGCGCATCCGACGCACACAGTCGGAGTTCAGCTGAAGGTGCCGTTGTTCGACGGCGGCCGGCGGGCATCTCGCCGGCAAGAGAGTCTGGCGCAGATCCGCGAGGAGGAAATTCGCACCCGCGACTTAGGGTTGCAGGTGGAACTGGATGTGCGGCTGGCGCTCGACAGCTTACGTTCGGCCGACAGCCAGGTGCAAACAGCGGATCAGGGATTGACGCTGTCGCAAAGCGAGCTAGAGCAGGCCCAACGCCGCTATCAAGCCGGCGTGGCCAATTCGCTTGAAGTGACCGATGCTCAGAACCGCCTGGATCGCGCTCGCGACAATCAGGTCGAGGCGCTCTATAACTACAACCTGGCTCGGCTGGAACTGGCCACGGCCACCGGCGCCATTCAGGAGTATGTGCAGAGATGAAGAGACGACGCGTAGTCCTGATTCTTCTCGTACTGGCGGCCGCGGCAGGCGGCGGCTGGTACTGGTATTCAGGCCGTATGAAGGCTACGAATACTATCCAGGTCTCGGGCAATCTGGAGCTCACCCAGGTGGATCTCTCCTTCAAGACTGCCGGGCGCATGATGGAATTGGCCGTGCGCGAGGGCGATTTCGTGAAGAAGGGCGATCTGATTGCGAAGCTCGATTCGGCGCAACTCGAGCAACAGCTACTGCGCGACCAGGCTGCGGTCGCATCGGCGCAATCCTCCTTGCAGCAATTGCAAACTTCGATCGAGTACCAGGCCGCGACCATCGATAGCGACATCTCTACCCGCCGTGCCGAGCTGGCGCAGGCACAGGCCAAGCTGGACGAATTGAACGCGGGAAGCCGCCCTCAGGAGATCCAGGAGGCGCAATCGGCGGTTGCGGATGCGAAAGCCTGGAATGACCAGGCAAAGTCGGATTGGGAACGCGCTCAAACCTTGTTCTCGCGAGAAGACATCTCCAAGTCGCAATACGATCAGGCTCGCGCGAAACTCGACAGTACAGCCGCACAGCTTCGACAGGCGCAAGATCGCCTGGCACTAGTCACGGAGGGCCCGCGCAAGGAAGAAATCGCGGGAGCACGCGCGGAGGTGGCCCGGTCTCAGGCGGCGGTGCAGACGGCGGAAGCCAATCGGATCGAGCTGCGCCGCAAACAAGAAGAACTGGCCGCGCGCAAGTCGGAAATCGACCGTACGCGTGCGCAGGTCGGCATGACGCAGACGCAGATCGCCGATTCGACGATTGTGGCTCCCATCAATGGCGTAGTGCTGGTGAAGTCGGCGGAAGCGGGGGAAGTGATTGCCGCCGGAACCACCATCGTCAGCTTAGGGGATATCGCACACCCATGGCTGCGCGCCTATATCAATGAAACCGATCTGGGCCGCATCAAGCTGGGCGGCAAGGTCCGGCTCAGCACAGATTCGTTTCCCGGCAAGATTTACGACGGCCGCATCTCGTTCATTTCCTCTGAAGCGGAATTCACTCCAAAGCAGATCCAGACCAAGGAAGAGCGCGTGAAGCTGGTGTACCGGATCAAGATCGATGTGGACAATCCGCACCAGGAGCTGAAGAACAACATGCCGGTGGACGGGGAAATTCTGTTGTGAACATTGTCACGGCACAGGGGCTGACGCGGCGTTTCGGCACGCTCACCGCTGTGAGTCATCTGGACCTGGAAGTCCAGCAGGGCGAGATTTTCGCGCTGGTGGGTCCCGATGGGGCGGGCAAAACCACCACCATGCGCTTGCTGTGCGGCTTGATGAATCCCACCGAAGGCAAGGCAATTGTCGCGGGTCACGATGTTTCGAAAGAACTCGACCAGGTGAAAGATCAGATCGGCTACATGGCGCAGCGTTTCGGCCTGTATGGCGATCTCACGGTCAACGAAAACATGGCGTTCTACAGCGATCTGTTTGGCGTGATCGGGCGCGAGCGCGAGGAATTGAGCGGCCGGCTGATGCAGATGACCCGCATGGAGCCCTTCGGCAAACGCCAGGCCGCAAAGCTTTCGGGTGGCATGAAGCAGAAGCTGGCGCTGATGTGCACGCTGCTGCATAAGCCCCGAGTGCTATTCCTCGACGAGCCTACAAATGGTGTGGATCCGGTTTCCAGGCGGGATTTTTGGGCCATCCTGTATCAACTGGTGAGCGAAGGTCTGACCGTTCTGGTCTCCACCGCGTATCTGGATGAAGCCGAGCGGGCCAATCGCGTCGGCATGATGCACAAAGGCCGGCTGATCCGGTGCGATACCCCGGCGGCGCTCAAGGAGAGCCTGGAGGAGACCTGTTATCGCGTCCATTTTGCGCATGCGGAGGAAGCCAGGCCGCTGCTGGAGAGCCAGCCCGGCGTGCTGGGTGTGTATCATGCCGGCGTCGAATATCACTTGTTCGTGGACGAGCGCGTCACCAAGGTTGAGGATCTTCTGAAATTGACCCCCTTCACCTATCAGCGCATCGTGCCATCGCTCGAAGATGTATTTATCGCGCTGGAGCGCAAGGAAGAAGTAGCCCATGCTGCCGCCTAAACCCAGCGATGGTCCGGCCGTTCGGATCGAGAAGCTAGTCAAGCGCTTCGGCGATTTCGTCGCGGTCGACGATGTTTCGATCGAAGTTGCGCGGGGCGAAATCTTCGGCTTTCTGGGGCCGAATGGAGCAGGGAAGTCGACCACCATTCGCATCATGTGCGGACTGCTTGCTCCCACTTCGGGGAAAGCTACCGTTGGCGGGTACGACGTCGCGACACAATCGGAATTAGTGCGCGAGAACATCGGATACATGTCGCAGAAGTTCTCGCTCTACGAGGACCTGTCGGTGGAAGAAAATATCGAGTTTTTCGGCGGAATTTATGGCGTACCGCCGGATAAATTGCCGCAGCGGCGCGACTATGTCCTGCGCATGGCGGACCTGGAAGATAGGCGCAAAGCTTCGACGCGCGAGCTCCCGGGCGGCCTGAAGCAACGTCTCGCGCTCGGCTGCGCTATCCTCCACGAGCCTCCTATCCTATTTCTCGATGAACCCACCAGCGGCGTTGATCCGGTAGCTCGCCGCAACTTCTGGGATCTGATTTACAAACTTTCTGAAGCCGGCCACACCATCTTCGTCACTACGCATTATATGGATGAGGCCGAGTATTGCCACCGCGTCGCCCTGATGTATGGCGGACGCGTCATTGCACTTGGTTCGCCCACGGAACTGAAGCACGCCTTCGGTGAGCGCCACCTGCTGATGCTAGAGACCAACGACCTGCTGGGCGCCATGCGGGCGCTGCGAGGGCGCCAGGCCATCGTGGACGTCGCAGTGTTTGGAAGCGGGCTGCACATCAAAGTGGACGACGAAGCGCGCGCGATTCCGGAGATCCAGTCCGCTCTCGGCGCCGCAGGTATCAAGATCGGCGCACTGGAGCCGATTCCGCCGTCGATGGAGGACGTGTTCGTCGGGTTGATCGAAGAACAAGAGCGGGCAATGGTATCAAAATGAACTTTCGACGCACCAAGGCGATGGCTCGCAAAGAGTTTCTGCACATCATTCGCGATCCTCGCAGCCTGATGGCCGCCCTGACACAGCCCGTTATGGTGCTCTTGCTGTTCGGATATGCGCTCAGTCTGGACGTCGACCGGATCCCGACCATGATCTATGATGCCGACCATAGCGCCGTGAGCCAGAACCTGGTTCAGGAGTTCCGCGGCTCGCGCTATTTTCAAATTGTCGATGAGGTCGATTCCTACAAGCCTATTGAACGCGCCATGGATCAGCGGCGGATCCTAGTCGGCGTCGCGATTCCCTACGATTATTCGCGCAATCTTCTGGCGGGTAAGGAAGCGCCTGTGCAGATTCTGCTGGACGGCGCCGATTCCAACACGGCCTCCATCGCGATGGGCTACGCCGAGGGCTTGGTCCAAGCCTACGCCGCGCACGCGCGCGACGATGCTCAGAGTATGCGCGCGGGCAGCGTACTCCAGCCGCCGGTCAATGCGAGCGTGCGCGTATGGTACAACCCCGACCTGGTTTCGCGGAATTTCATCGTGCCGGGCCTGATTGGCGTAATCACCATGATCATCGCCGCGCTGCTGACGTCGTTGACCATCGCGCGCGAGTGGGAGAACGGCACCATGGAGCAGTTGCTCTCGACGCCGGTGCGGCCGATTGAGATGGCGCTCGGAAAGCTGTCTGCACATTTTCTCCTGGGGCTGGTGGACGTGCTGATCGCCTTGTTCGTGGGCGTTGTGATTTTCGGAGTGCCGCTGAAAGGCAGCCCCGTCCTGCTACTGTTTTCGGCATGCATGTTCCTGTACGGCGCGCTGGCTTGGGGACTGTATATTTCCGCGATGTTCCGGAATCAATTGGCTGCCTATCAGATGGGGACGTTGACGTCATTCCTGCCGGCATTTCTGCTGTCGGGATTCATCTATCCGATCGCCAACATGCCATGGATCATCCGCGTGATCTCCGTCGTCATTCCTGCCCGCTACTTCATCGATATGACCAAGGGGATCTTCCTCAAGGGATTAGGGTTGCGATATCTCTGGTTCGATCTGCTCTTGCTGATCGTCTATGCCGTGGGGATTTCATTCCTGGCGGTCCGCAAACTGAGGCAGAAAATCGCGTGAGGAATACATCATGAGACAACGCCTCCGCGCCATGATTCGCAAAGAATTTCTGCAGGCCTTCCGCGACCCGCGCATGCGCGGCATGCTGTTCCTTCCGCCGCTAATTCAGTTGCTGATTTTCGGTTACGCGGCGAATCTTGACGTGAACACCGCGAGGATCGCATGGATGGATCAGGATCACAGCCCGGAGAGCCGTGAGCTGTATTCCCAGTTTGTGGGATCCGGCAGGTTCATTATTGCGGCGATGCCCGAGAGTGAGAAGCAAATGCAGGACGCCATGGATCGCGGCCAGGTCGACAGCGTGATCCGTGTGCTGCCCGGATTCGCCCGCGATATCGAACGCGGTCGTCCTACCACCGTCCAAGTCCTGCTGGACGGAAGCAATTCCAATGCGGCGTCGATCGTTTCCGGATACGCCAGCCAGACCATCGCCCGGTTTACAGCGGACGTCATGGCGGATCGCCAGCGGCAAAAACTGGTGGCGGCAGGTGTGCCCATGCATCCCGCGGTCCCGCAGGTCTTTACCGAAGCGCGTGTCTGGTTCAATCCCGAGCTTAAGAGCCGCAATTATTTCATCCCCGGTGTGATCGTCAACATCATCATGCTGGTGACCTTGTCGCTGACTACCATGGCCATCGTCCGGGAAAAGGAGCTGGGGACCATGGAGCAACTCATGGTGACTCCGATCCGCCCAGCCGAGCTGATTCTCGGAAAGACGCTGCCCTTCGTCGTAATCGGTTTCTGGGACATGCTGCTGGTGTTAGGCGCATCCTTGCTGATTTTTCACATGCCTTTCGCGGGCAGCTTCTGGCTGTTATGTCTGGCGTCGCTCCTGTTCATCCTGACCACGCTGGGGGCGGGCCTGTTGATCTCGACCATCTCTCACACCCAGCAGCAGGCCAACCTGGCGACGTTCCTCTTGTTTCAACCGTTCCAGATGCTGAGCGGTTTCACGTTCCCAATCCGCAGCATGCCGCAATCCGTACAGTGGTTCACCTATATCAATCCGATGCGATATTTCCTGGAAATCGTTCGCGGGATTTTCCTAAAGGGTTCGGGATTCGACACCTTGTGGCCGGAGCTGCTGGCCTTGGGGGTTTTCGGCGTGACGATCCTGTGGATCAGCGT
>JAICXC010000122.1 GCA_025980665.1 Bryobacteraceae bacterium | reverse complement strand
AGTTCTTAAGACCGCCGGCACAGCCAAAGACGCCATGCCGGGCACCTGGCTCACCTACGGCCTCAGTGAAACGGAACAGCGCTACAGCCAGTTGAAACAAATCGACGAGACCAACGTCGGCAAGCTGGGGCTGGCCTGGTCAACGCCGCTCACGGCGGCGGGAGGCCGCGGAGGCACTGAAGGCACGCCTCTGATATGGAATGACACGATCTACCAAACGATGGACAGCAGCATCGTGTACGCGCTCGATGCGCGCACCGGCGCACAGAAGTGGATGTACGCCGCCAAGCTTGATCCGGCCACGCAGAGCCACATGTGCTGCGGCCTGCACAACCGCGGGCTCGCGATCTCGGACGGCAAGATCATCCTGGCTTCGAACGACGCCCGGCTGATCGCGCTCGACGCCAATAGCGGGAAGGAACTGTGGCAGAGCAAGGTCGCGGACATCAATCAGTATTACTCATTCACCATTGCACCGCGCATCGCGGGCGACAAGGTGATCGTCGGTGTGGGCGGCGGCGAGTATTTCATTCGCGGCTTCTTCGCGGCGTACAACCTCAAGGACGGATCGCTCGCGTGGAAATTCCACACGGTTCCGCCTGCACCCGGCCAGCCTATGGAGGACAAGGATCAGGAAAAGGCATCCAAGACCTGGGTCGGCGATTGGGCGAAGTACGGCGGTGGCGGCTCGGTATGGGATGGCTTGGTGTATGACCCCGACACTAACTTAGTAATTGCCGGGACCGGAAATCCTGAGCCTTGGCCGGAGGAAATGCGCGGCATTCCGAAATCGGACTTCGGGAAGTGGGACAACCTCTATACGTGCTCGATCGTCGCCGTGGATGCGAGCACGGGCAAGCTGAAGTGGTATTACCAGACAGTTCCCGGCGACGCCTGGGACTTGGACTCGGTGGGGGGCTTCATCATGGCCGATGTCCAGATCGACGGCAAGACGCGTAAGGTCATCATGCAGGCGCCGAAGAGCGGCGTGTTCTACATCCTGGACCGCACCAATGGACAGTTCATCTCCGCTGAGCCTTTCGTGCCGGTGAACTGGGCGACCGGCTTCGATAAGAAGAACAACGGCAGGCCGATCATTAATCAGACCGCCTACTATGATCAGACGAATTCGGTGGTGATCTATCCGGGCGGAGGCGGCGCACACAATTGGGCGCCGATGTCGTACAACCCGAATGCCGGCTTGGTCTATCTGCCTTACAGTGCCGGCAGTTACACCTTCAACGCTGCCAAGGAACCCGATCCCAGGGCCGGCGGCGGCGCGCATGGGCTGGGTCGCGGCGGCCAAGACAAGAAGACGACTCCGATGCCAATCTGGGGCCCCGAGAACCTGGGCCGCGGCGGCTTGCAGGCTCGCGATCCCAAGACCAACACGGTCAAGTGGGTGAAGCCCGGTCGGGGTAGCGGGTCGACCGGTGGCACGATGACCACGGCCAGCAATCTCGTGTTCCAGACTGCGGGCAATACGCTATACGTTTACAAGGCGGATACGGGCGACGAACTGCTGGCCCTGCCGTTCAACCTCCCTGGCGGGGCGCCCCCGGTCACCTACCTGGTCGGTGATACACAGTACATCGGGTTCGCGACTGGTACCCAGTTCATGGCGCTGAAAGTAGGAGGCACGGCTGCGATGCCTCCGCCTCCGCCGCCCGGTCAGTTTGGTCGCGGTGGCAGGGGTGGTCCGCCGCCCGCAGCGCCAAAACCCGCGGCTCCCCCGGTTCAAGAGCCACACACCAATTAGAAAGACCGCAAACGTCTTGTGCTTGTACCCTTTGACGCCCGGAAGACGCCATTCAAATTGGTAGAATGATGTCCGATGGCAGTTCGATGGGTTTCTTTCAAGCCGCTGTGAGATTTCAGCCGGTTTTGTACTAAAACTGCAAGTTATTGATAAGGCGATGAGTTGCGACCTATGAAGCGTTTCTTTTATGCCAGTGCCCTGTTGGCTCTGATCGGCTCTGTGGCGATTTTGCAAAACAGAGCGGTGGGGCAGACTCCTGCGGGAAGCGCGACGACCGCAGGCGCGCCGGATCAATATCGCGCGATGTTGAACACGTACTGCGTCGGCTGCCACAGCGCCCGTGCAAGGACCGGCGGCCTCTCCTTGGAGGGCCTGGATCTTCAAGCGGCTGTGGATAACGCGCAGACCTGGGAGAAGGTCCTGCGCAAGTTGCGCGGACGTTTGATGCCGCCGCCGGGCAATCCCCAGCCGCAACAGAAGGACATCGATTCGTTCAGTGCCTGGATGGAAAATAACCTCGACACCCATGCCAAAGGTCAGACGGCGGGCTATGTGCCGATCGAGCGCCTCAGTCGCACGGAGTACGCTGCGTCGGTGAAAGCCCTTCTGGGCGTCGATGTGAACGAGAAGGAAATCCTGCCGCAGGACGTTCAAGTGGAGGGTTTCGACAATATCGCCTCCGTCTTGACGACGTCGCCCGCGTTCCTGGACCAATATCTGGACGCCGCACGCCGCGTGGCGAAGAAAGCCGTCGGCGATATGGCGCCCCCGATCTCGGACTGGCCCTTCAAGGCGGAGGGGAATCAGGATCCGGAATTGCCGTTCCCTCCGGGCTTCCGCCAACGCGACGCGATGGAGATCACGCATAACTTTCCCGCCGACGGTGAGTACCGCTTCAGCACCGCCTTCGATGAACAGTCAATTGGTTTGTACAACCGCGGACTGCAGAACCGGACGACGCTGGTGATAATGATCGACGGCAAAGTGACGTTCAAAGGCGACATCGGCGGCGTCGAGGATCTGAGGCTTGCAAATATGGAGGGGAATGTAGGCTGGCAGAAGATCCTGGACCGCTTCCAGAAGATCCCGGTCAAGGTGGAGGCCGGCCCGCACACGATTATTGTTGGCTTCATCGACCGTTCGCATGTGGAATCGGACGACAACGTAGGGAGCGGTGGCGGCTTCGGCGGCGGAAGCGCTGCGCCGATGGCGCGCCTGCCGAACGCCCAGAACGTCGCTCTGGAGATCAAGGGCCCCTACAACCCGACCGGAATCTCGTACAGCACCAGCCGGCCGCTGATTTTCATTTGCGACCCGAAGAAGATTGGCGAGGAGTCATGCGCCAAGCAAATCGCGGAGAACCTGGCGCATCGCGCCTATCGCCGTCCCGTGACGCAGGAGGATATCGCTCAGTTGATGCGCTTCTACGCCGAAGGCCGTATGGATAAAGGCACTTTCGACCAGGGAATCACTGAAGTCGTGGCGGCGGTTCTGGCCAGCCCGGATTTCCTGTTCCGGTCCATTCAGACTCCCAAGGGCGTATCTAAGGACAGCGAGTTCCCTCTGTCCGATCTGGAACTGGCATCGCGCCTCTCCTTCTTTATCTGGAATACGGGCCCCGACGCAGAATTGCTGAAGCTGGCCGAGACGCACCAATTGAGCAAGCCCGGCGCCATGGACGCCCAGGTGAAACGCATGATGGCCGATCCGAAGGCCGAGAGCCTGGTGAGCAGTTTCGCCATGAAGTGGCTGAACCTTACCAGCCTCGACCTGGTGCAGCCTGACCCGAAGATTTTCAATGCCTTCAACGCTACCCTGCGCAAGGATTTCACGACGGAAGCCGAGAAGTTTCTGGATAGCATTCTGCTAGGGAACAAGAATGTCATGGATTTGCTGACATCCGATCAGACGTTCGTCAATAACACCCTGGCCCGTTACTACGGAGTTGAGGGACCGAACACGTCCGCGTTTAAAGAAGTCACCCTAACGGACCCGAATCGCTTCGGCCTGCTGGGCAAGTCCGCGATATTGATGCGGACCTCTTACGGCGACCGCACTTCTCCGGTGCTGCGCGGCGCCTGGGTGCTCGACAAGATCATTGGCTCGCCTCCTACGCCGCCTCCGCCAAATGTCGGAAGCAACCTGGCTGAACAATCTGCCGAAGCTCCGAAGACGGTTCGAGAACGGCTGGAACAGCATCGCGACAAGCCGGCCTGCAAACAGTGCCACGGTGTGATGGATCCGACCGGTCTGGCGCTTGAGAACTTCGACGCGATCGGCGAGTACCGGACGGTGGATCGCCAGGCCAAGAACGCTCCGATTGACGCGAGCACGGTTCTGCCGAATGGCGTCGCGATCAATGGCCCGGTCGAACTACGCAAGCAGCTCTCCAGCCGGCCCGATGCCTTCGTCGGCGCCCTTACCGAGAAGCTTATGATGTACGCGGTCAACCGCCCACTGGAGTATTTCGATATGCCCCAGGTTCGCAAAGTGGTGCGCGATGCCAAGAAAGACGACTCCACGATGACGTCCCTAGTGTTGGGGATCGTGAATACGGACGCGTTTCGCAAGCAAGGTCCGGAGGTCGCCTCCACGGCGGCCCCCAAGCAAAACGCAGTCGCAAAGGCCGAAGTTAAAAAGTAATGGTGAAGAAGCAATCCTGAGGATCGGATCGTTAAGGAGACGAACATGTTCATCACGAAGAAGCACCTTTCCCGCAGAACCGTCCTGAAGGGAGCGGGTGTCAGCCTCGGGCTTCCGTTCTTGAGCGCGATGGTGCCTGCATCCACGGCGCTGGCGCAGACGGCCGCGAATCCCAAAATCCGCGCAGGCTTCTTCTACATTCCTCACGGCGCCATCATGTTCAACACCAAATACGGCGCCGAGTGGGATCGCTGGACTCCCTCCGGCTCGGGCGCGGCCTACAAGCTGAACGAGATCACCTCGCCGATGGAGCCGTTCAAGAAGCAGCTGACCACTTTCAGCAACCTGGATAACGCCGCCGCTGCGGGTTCGGTACACGTGCGCAATCCAGCTACGTGGCTGAGTGCCACGCTGCCGCAGGGCAATAGCATGTCGACCACGCTCGACCAGGTGATGGTGAAGTTCATCAGTCAGGATGTGCAGTTTGCGTCGCTAGAGCTGGCTTCCGAGACCACTGTCCAGGTGGCAGCCGGCAATGGCGGCGCCTTCACGACGCTCTCCTTCCGTGACAAAGATACGCCGCTGCCTATGGAGTACAATCCCCGCAAGGTCTTCCTGGCGCTGTTCGGGGAGGGCGACTCGATGGGGGAGCGCGCCGCGATGGCCCGCCAGAAGAACAGCATTCTGGATATGATCCTGGGCCGCACCAACCAGTTGAAAAGCAGCCTGGGAAGCGAAGACAAAGCCATTCTCGACGGGTATCTCGAAAACGTGCGCGAGGTGGAGCGCCGTGCGAAGATGGGCCCCGCGAACCCGCATCTGGCGGGCCTTCAAATCCCCGATGCGCCGGTCGGCGAGTTGGAGGATTTCGCCGCGCAGGAAAAAGTGATGTACGATCTGCTGGCTTTGGCCTACCAGGCGGACCTGACCCGCGTCGCCACTTATATTACAGTGGCCGAAGGCACCAACCGGAACTATCCGTTCCTCAACATCTCCGGCGGCTTCCACCCGATCTCGCACCACGCCGATGACCTGGAGCGGATCAAGATGCTGGTGCAGATCCAGAAGTGGCACATGCAGATGTTCGCCGGGTTCATTCAGAAGATGGCCAATACGCCGGACGGACAAGGTTCATTGCTGGACCACTCAATCTTCATGTACGGATCGAACATGAGCAATAGCAACCAGCACAGCAGCTATCCGATCCCGAACCTGATCGTCGGCGGCGGCAACGGCAAGCTGAAGCAGGGTGGGCAGCACCTGGTGCTGCCTGAGCGCACGCCCATCGCGAACCTGCATCTGGCTCTGCTGCAGAAGGTGGGTCACGAGCAGGATCACTTCGGCGACAGTACGGGGACGATCACAGAAATCTAGGAGTAACACGTGAATCCGAGCGTGAATCGCAGAGATGTATTGAAAAGTGCGGCGGCGGGTGCACTTACGCTGTGGGTCCCGCGGTTATTAAAGGCTCAGCAGCCGGTCACCAAGCTTACGAACAGTCTGTCGGTCATTGATGCAGGCGGCGCTAATGTCACCGCCCTCTCCACCGGGCAAGGCTTCGTGCTGGTAGATAGTGGAGCGCCCAAAACCGGCGATACTGTGATGGCCGCGCTGAATAGCTTGACCCCTAACGGCAAGGTCCAGACCTTATTCAACACCCACTATCACCTGGACCAGACCGCCAATAACGAGCGATTCGCGGCGCAGGGCGCCAAGATCATCTCCCAAAAGCGTACCCGGGAATGGATGGCGACCGATTACTGGGTTCCGGCTGAGGAGCGCTATGAGAAGGCTCGCCCCACGGCCGCACTTCCCACGGAGACCTTTCTCACCCGTGGGTCGATGAAGGCTGGTAACGAGGAAATCGCTTACGGCTATCTGTTGATGGCGCACACCTCGGGCGATCTTTACGTCCACTTTAAGGGCGCGAACGTGATCGCCGTGGGCGACGTAGCTTCGCCGCTACGAGATCCCGAACTCGACTGGTTCACCGGAGCCTGGGTGGGCGGCCGCTCGGATTCGATGGATTTGCTGCTGTCGATCAGCAACGATCAAACCCGATTTGTGCCGGCGTACGGCGCCGTCATGTCGAAGGCCCAATTCAAAGCAGAGCGCGACATGATGGAGGAAGTCCGGCAGCGTATTTTCGATCGAGTGCGGGCTGGCGAAGGCCCCCAGGACATGCTGGCGGGCGGCGCTCTCGATGGCCTTCCCCGCAAGTGGAAAGATCCGTTGAAGTTCTTGTATGCCGCCGCGAAGGGTGGCTGGGCCTATTACGACAAGTTGGGCGAGAACGTTGTTTAAGAACGGGTTTAGGGACGTGCTTAGGAGGCATGAGTGAAGCGCTTTAATGTAGGCGTTGTGTGTGCTGCCGTCGCGGTAGCTCTAGCTTGGGCCCATGTCGTCTCGGCACAGGCGCAGCAGGCACAGAAGGCTCCGAAGGATCTCGCGACTGCCGTTCAGTCCGGCGACACCAAGCTGGCACTCCAACAAATTCAATCCGGAGCGGACGTCAATCGCGTCCAACCCGACGGCACCAGCCCTCTGCTCTGGGCGGTTGATCGCACGGAGTACGAAGTCGCGGAGGCATTGATCGCCAAGAAGGCGGACGTAAACGCCACTAATGAGTTTGGCGTTTCGCCCCTGACGGAGGCCGCCCGGCTCTCCAACGCGCGGTTGGTCAAGATGCTGCTTGCCGCCGGGGCGAAGGTCGATTCCGCAAATCCGGACGGTGAGACGGCGCTGATGACGGCGATCAGTGGTGGCGATCTCTCTGTGGTCCAGATGCTGGTCGACGCCGGTGCCAACGTAAATACGGTCGAGAAGTTTCACAACCAGACGCCGCTGATGTACGCCGCTGCCGCCAACCGGAACGCTTCGAAGATGGTGAAGCTTCTGCTTTCCAAAGGCGCCGACGTCAAGCCGCGGGCGCTGTACTCGGATTGGCCCAGTCAGGTTACGAGTGAGCCTCGCACGCAGTATCGGTCTGTGGGCGGATTAAACGCGCTGTTGTATGCCGCGCGTAACGGCTGCTATCCGTGTGTCGAAGATTTGATCGCAGCGGGAGCCGACGTGAATGTGCCGACGCCGGAAGGGATCACGCCGCTGATGATCGCCTTGGACAACGAGCATAACGACGTGGCCAAGCTCCTGATGGACAAGAGCGCCAATCTCAATGTTTGGGATTGGTGGGGACGCACGGCCCTATGGATCGCTGTCGATCGCAAGTCTAGCGGTGGAGGAGGCGGCGGTTTCGCGGGACCCCGTGGCCCGGGAGGTGGTGGACGCGGCGGCGGTGGCCGAGGAGGTCGCGGAGGGCCCCCAGCAGCGCTTCCGGAATCGGGTCCGGCCGTTTCCAGCATGGAGATCATCAACGCGCAGCTGAATGCGGGCGTCAATCCCAATCCAGAAATGAACTTTCATCGTCCTAACGCCCCCGGTAGAGGACGTTTTCAGGACAACCAGATCAGCACGGGCACCACACCGTTGTTCCGCGGGGTGCAGAACAACGATGTCGAGGTTATTAAGGCTCTTCTGGAAAAGGGCGCCGATCCCAACATCAACACCATGGGATACACCGCCTTCCTGCTGGCCGCTGGGGCCGGCCCCGGTGGGCGCGGCGGCAATGCTCAGGCGAATATGCAAATTATGGACCTGATGATCCAGCATTCGGCCGACGTGAATGCCAAAGTCACCGGCGTTTGTTGCGGTCCTGACAAGCTCTACTCTTATGAAGTTTCCCGCGAAAATATGGGTAACAAGGAAGCTTCTAGTAAAGACGGCACCTCGGCGCTGCATGAAGCGGCCCGCGCGGCCCGGAAGGATCTGGTGAAGTATCTGCTCGATCACGGGGCCAATCCCGACCTCCTCGATTCCAATGGCAAGAAGCCGATCGATGTCGTTGGCGTACCACGCGGCGGGCGCGGTGGCGGCGCGCCGGCCGCAGCTGCCGGCCAAGCGAAAGGGGATCCTGCGGCTCCTCCTGCCGTTGGCGGTGCGGCTCCCGGGCGCGGCGCTCCGGGACGTGGGGGCGCCAACCCGGCGGACGTCGCCGAGGTTCGCGCTATTCTGCAGAACGCGGGCTCCAAGCAGCCTCCCTTAACGCGATAGAGTTTCGGCGTGAAGCGAGTATTGCTCTTTCTGGCCGGTCTTTGCGCCATGAGCTCGGCCTTCGCCGCCGATACATGCGATCGTCAGTGCTTGCGCGGATTCGTGACCGCGTATCTGAACGCGCTGGTCGCGCATGACCCGTCCACCTTGCCGGTCGCGGCGAACGTCAAGTTCACTGAGGACAACGTCGAGAAGAAGCTCGGCGAAGGCCTGTGGAAGACGGCTTCGAAGCTGCGGGCCTTTCGCCAGGATGTTCTGGATGTCAAACAGAACACGGCGGCATCGCTGGTAGTGCTGGAGGAGGGAAGCACGCCAGTGCTATTCACGGTCAGACTGAAAATCGCGAATCAGAAGATCAGCGAGATCGAAACCATGGTGGTGCGGAGCCAGGCCGAGGGCATGATCTTTCAAATCGAGGCCATCCAGACGCCGAGCAAGGCCATGACCCTGGAGCTGACCCCGGCCCAACGCAACTCGCGCCAGGAAGACATCGACATCGCGACCAAGTATCCAGGGGGACTAAAAGTCGGCAGCTTCGTGACTGCGGGCACGCAGTTCGCTCCCGACGCGTATCGCTTCGAAAATGGCCGCTTGATGGCCGGGCCGGGCTGCACGTTCATCGCGGGTTGCGAGAATATCAAGGGCCAACGCCTCCCTACGCTCGCGGGGATCAAGTATCGCGAGCCGATCGTCGACGAGGAACTGGGAATCGTCCTGCTGCGGATGAACTTCGGACCCGGTTCGGTGCGGGGTCCGGATCCCGTGCTGGTTCCCTGGGAGATCTTCAAGGTCTACGGCGGGCAGATTCATGCCGTGGAAGCGTTTATGAAGGTGTTCCCGGCGAGCATGGGAACCGGCTGGGATTAGCGCAGACGGATTTCAGAGCGTCTTTCTGATGGGAAGCGGTGGCTGTCCCAGATTCTTCGTTCGGACACGCATAGCCCCGAATGCAATTGCTCCAAAAATTACACTCCCACCTAGTATCTCGTTACCCAATACCAGCGCAGTGGTTGTTTGAATGCCAAGCCACCGTTCGACGATCTCCAGGACGATTGTAGCTGGCGATTGTACAACTTCGAGAAGTAGCGCAAGGATCTGAAAGGGCGTATGCACAGTCACCATGTCCAGCAACGCCACCACGCACGAGCAACCGAGGCCCATGAACCAGGCCTTGACCAATTGCTTCTTAAGCGGAATTTGCATGGAGGAAAACGGCGGGTGCCTATTTCTGAGGTGCGGGGCCCTTGCCCTGACCGCCTCGCGCGCCTTTGCCCGGACCCGCGCCTTTGCCGGGGCCATTCGCCTGCAACAGGTGCGTCATGGTGTGGACAAAACGCAGCTTGCCGTTCTCCACGCGGAAGAGGTGCGTATCGGGCGCTCCGCTGCCGCCGTTGGGGCCGCCGGCGCCGAACGTGCAAAAGGCCACGACGGCTCCGATCGTCTCGTCGACCACGAAGTGCCGGTTGGCGATGTTGACGCCGCTCGGTACGCCGACGTCGCAGGAATCCATCGGCGATCCTTTTCCGGTATACATGCCGCCTTCGGTGCGCTGGCAGGGATAACCCCATGGCACCAGGTCCTTCTTCCCTTCCAGGAAGGCATCCAGGTAAGCCGTCGCGGCGGCCTCCAGCGTCGAGCGGGTGTCGCGTTTGGCGGTGGGGATGACGCCCCAATCCTCGGAGCTCGTGTACTTCAGATAGTTATCGATGTTGAAGCCCCAGTAGCCGGTGGTGGTCCACATCATTTCGATTTCGGCAATCAACCCGTGATTCACGCGGAGCCGCGTGCCCAGCGCATACGGCGCGGCTTTGTCCGAAACCATGATTTCGGTGTACGTCTGGCACGTCGAGGTGTCGAGCAGGCTGCGCTGATGATCGATCTTCATAGGCTTTTTGATCAAGCCCTCGTCGATGTTCATCGGCTTGAAGTTCTCGACGTAACCCAGCCCCTTCGCAAGCGGCAGCCCGGCGATGTCGCCCTTGGTTTGAGCGGCAATGTAGAGGTCGGTTGCGGCCTTGAGACCCTCGCGCGTGCATGAAATCTCCGCGAAACTGGCCGCCGGGGCCAATAGTACGCCCACGACCACAATCCACCGAAGAACCGTTCGAGTCATAAAACTCCTCCAAATTCATGTCGACCTGCCTGCTTATCAGAATCAGGTTACTCCAAATTCCGCCCGCACGAGCGGAGTATACTTTCGAGGATGCCCTCCACAACACTATTGAAGATTTCTGTCGTCGCGGGCTTCGTTGGCGCGTTCGCCTTTGCTCAAACGAATCCTGTCGCGATTCCTGTAGTTCAGTTGCAGAACCTCGCGCATACCACAGAAAGTCTCGATAAGACGGTGCCGTTCTATCGCGACATTCTGGGGTTGCCGGTGAACGGCGCCAACGATCCGCTCGCTCAGAAGCCCCAGAAGCTGGATGAGGACATGTCCAAGTTCACAGCCACCAAAGGCATGACCTTTCGAGCGGCGACGTTCCGCATTCCGAACGCAACCTTTGGGTTTGAGTTGACGGAATTCACGGGCGGACCACGCAAGCCAGTGCGTCCGAATATCCAGGACATTGGAGCGGCGACCCTGGTTTTGCA
The DNA here is from genome assembly GCA_025980665.1 of Bryobacteraceae bacterium. Taxonomy (GTDB): domain Bacteria; phylum Acidobacteriota; class Terriglobia; order Bryobacterales; family Bryobacteraceae; genus Palsa-187. Next base: position 3,713 of record JAICXC010000122.1, on the reverse strand, counting down.
GGTGCGAGATATCGAAAAGGTCCTGGCGAAAGTAAAAGCCTCGGGTGCGGCCATGGTCACGATCGGCGGAGCTCCCGTAAATCCGACCGGAGATCCGAACAGCAAGCTTCGCGAGATCGTGGTTCGCGATCCGGACGGCTTCTTTGTCGAATTGCAGCAGCCCGATCCCCTGCCCGCCTCCGCGTCGAGCGTGACAGGCGATATTTGGGCGCCTCGGTGCAGTGTTCAATCGAGGATTCTGTGAAGACAGTCGCCTTCTTCCGCGATGCGATGGGGTTCAACGCGCGGCCGACGGGCGCGTTAGGAACGAACGCAGTGGTAGCGAACCTCATCGGCCTGCCAGGAGCGCGATGGCGCATCACGCATGGAAGCATTCCGGGCACGATTCTCGACTTCGGCCTTATCGAATATTCCGGCGTGGCGCGCGCCAAGGTCGTTGCTGGAGCGGAAGATCCAGGTTCGCCCGCGTTCACGATGGTGGTGCGCGATGTTAATGCCGCGGTCGATCAATGGGCCAAGGCCGGGGGCACGGTGGCGACCACGGGCGGGAAAGCGATCGTTCGCGCGAATGGCGCGGGCAATGTGTTCGTCCGCGACGTCAACGGGTTGATGTGGGAGCTGATTCAGCGCGCGGCGCAATAGCTCCTGCGTAAACTCCTACTTAAAGAGGTCGAGGATGTCCTGGGGAAGCTCTTCCTGTGGTTTGTCCCACCCCACTTCGAAGTACTTTTCCCAGTCCTTGGCCCACGGCCGGCCGTAGTAGTCAACGTAGCGAGGGTCGGCGGCGGTTAGTTGCGTCGGCCTGCCATCGGTGTTCTGGATGTTGCTCAAGCACTCGATGTAGCTGTACCGCCGAGTGGGATCGTCCGGAGTCGCACGCCGGGCAAAGCGATAGCTCGCGCGGACCGGAGCCACGAAGGCTTCGGGATCGTAAAAGATCGCCTCGTGATCCAGGCCTATGAACTTGCCCTGGGCGTCGTAAGCCGGCTTAAACGTTTCCACGGTCTCCATCTTGGCGCTAGTCTCAAACATGCCATGAGTCAGCGTCCAGGGCTGAATATTTGCCGTCCAGGTAACTAGAGTGGTTCCGTCCCAGAATCCGATGGTCTCTCCATACCACTGGGGAACCTTCTGCACATGCTGCTCCTTGCCGATCATCACCTGGCGCAGGAAATTATCGGCGATGCCGGAGATGAATTGGACATTCCACGTGGTCATCGTGAGCTGGAAATTTCCGGCCTGCGAAGGCTGTGCCCACCAGCGGATGAATCCTTCCGGATAACAGAAGGAGGCGTTCCACTGCGGCGCGTTGGTCACCGACTCGTGATAGATCAACTGCACCATGCGCTTCTGATACTCCGGAGTGAGTAAAGAGAGAACCGTGGGAGCCTGGCTCACTCCCCAGATCCATTCCGAGCCATGATCGGCTTGATAGTCGCGCGCATAGTACCCGTCCCAATCGGGCACCGTTGCCTTCGTGTAAACCGTGGGACCGCCCTTGGCCTTGGCCGCCGCCATCAGCGCCTCGTAGTGTTCCTTGGCAGTCTTGTAAGGATACGGACTGAGGATGCTCTCGCGCTTCAGATCGACGTTACAGTCCCCCCAGGAAGCCGATTGTGGCGGATTGGGCCCGATTCGCTGCTCATTCCACATCTCCGTCAGCCGCTGCGGCACGTTGCAGCGGTAGTAACGCTTGTCCATCCAAAGATCCTTGTCCTTGTAGAAGTTCTTCGAGGTGAACAAATCGATGGGCAAGGGCTGGACTCCTGCGGGGGGCCCTAAAATCACTGGCGGAGGTCTCCTCCCGCCCTGCTTTCCCTGGCCTGCAGGCGGCTGTTGCGCAAAGGCTGTCGTCGATGGCATTAAAGAAACCCATGCGAGAGCGGTCGGGATGATGAAGGTGAACACAAGCACGGATAATCTAGGTCTCATTTTGGCCTCATTCCTAACAATCGTTTCATCATACATCCAGGTAACCCTTCGCGGCGTTATTCGACGACTCCGTCCTGCTTCGCGGCCTCGTGAGCTCTTTGGTCCTTGGGATACCAGTAGCGCAAATGGCAACTCTCGCAAGCCTTGTCGATGCCATCCAACCCGAGGAGTAGAGAATCTTTATTCTTTGCGTCAACCGCCTTCAGCGCCACGGATGCCGCATTCTGCAGCCTCTGTGCACGGCGAATGAAGTCCGAACGGTCTGCGTCCAACAATCTTTGAATCTCCTCCGGCTGGCTTTCGACCTCAGGGTTTTTCGACCGATCCCTGGGGCGTGCGGCTCTGCGTCCCTGGAGGAGATTCGGCGCGTCCAATAGGACCATAAGGCGCTGCCGCACGTTCTCCCATTCCACGTCGGTGTGCGGCGCTATTTCCCTGACTCCCTGATCATCGGCGATCGTCCGGACCGAGTGGAACAGGAAATCTCCGCTCGGGTCCACCGCGGAGTGCATGACATCCTTGACGGTGGCGGGCCCACGGGCAGCGAAAACCACAGCAGTCCAGAGAAGCAGCGAAAGACCAGCCGCGAGTTTCGCTCTGCCGGGAAATTGAGGCGCGCGCCGGAATATCAGATAGTTGGCGGCGATTAGCACGAGCAGTGCGATTTTGAGCCAGAACCAGGGATTCCTCGAATATTGCTCAGCGTGGGCGCTAAACAGCACGGCCCCACTGATCGCGGCCAGGCCAAAAGCGATCCGCTTGGGAACGCGCAGTCCGTTCACAAGATCCGGCGCCGAATAGCTCCGCATTCCAAGGCCGAGCCCGCGAAGATCGGTCAGCACCACCATCCCGCCCAAGAGAATCAGTGCCAGGATGTGGATTGCCAGGAGGACCGGATAAGTGTACGCCGTCGAGCCAATGAATCCGATGAAGATCCCTCCGAACGGCACCAGCGCCCACAGCCCGAGCGAAATGCACGCAACGATCGAGCTCATGGCTCCCGATCGATCCGCTGCTGCCGCCTTTCGAACCATCGTGAAATAGAAAGCGATGGCGAGCAGAAGAAACAACATTTTGAAAAGGAAGGCGTGGTTAATGTAGTACATCTCTGGATCGATGGAAAAAAGCAGCAGCCCGGAAAGAATCGCGAGTGCCAGCCCGCCCAGCGTCCAGGGCGTCGCGTTCTTCCAGAGCTTCCCGGCGCTGTCGTGAGTCAGCCCGATGCCGAGCAGGCGAAGATCGACAAGAGCGGCGGTCCCGACACCGCAAACGATCCCGGCGATATGTACACACTCCAGGATTGGAAATGCTGAACTGTATTCATTGAGCGGATTTAGAATCGGCATTCCTCTGTGGCAACCGCCCTTTATTCTCTCAGTGTCCACGTATGATACCGTTGATCGAATCATCTTGAACGGGAGGCATTCCATGCGCACATTTCGGTGGAGGCACGCCGCCTTGGCGGTGGGAATCCTGACGGTTTCGGAGGGAATGTGGCTGCGCGCGCAACAGGCCGCAAGCCCGGTGAATGTAGACGCCAAGGTGCTGCGCAACGCGGGGGCGGCCAATGATGCACTCTCCGGCTCCTGGCTGACATACGGTCGAACCCAGGGCGAGACTCGCTACAGCCCGCTGAAGCAGATCAACGACGCGACCGCTAAACGCCTGGGGTTGGCATGGTCCTACGTGGTCGGCGCTGGAGGCGGCAATCAGGAAGGCACGCCGCTGATGTGGAACAACACGCTTTACGGCATCACGACCTGGAGCGTGGTGTATGCACT
>JAICXC010000108.1 GCA_025980665.1 Bryobacteraceae bacterium | reverse complement strand
GTTCCGAAAAACAAGACCGTCATTACCTTTAACGAGGGCTTGAAAGACCGTCCGCAACCGATCCGCGCCTGGTTTTATCCCGGCGCAAACTGGGGCGAAGAATTCGTCTACCCGAAAGCCAAGGCTGTGCAACTTGCCAAGGTGACCAAGGTTCCGGTATTGGCCCTCCAGGCCGACGTTCCAGTGGAAGTTGCGAAACCCGAAGAACCGCAGATCGCGGCCGTCCTGCAGCAAGCACCCGTTATGGCCGTTCGGCCGACTGGAGAAGTTGTGGAACTCGCCCAGGTGATCCAAAGCGAGCCCCCGCCTGAAGCCGCCGCCGCCCCCGCCACTCTAGTCGATGAGAACAGGCTTCCTGAAACAGGCAGCTCGCTGCCGTTGATCGCGCTATGCGGACTCCTCGCATTAGGCAGCGCCTTCGGTATCCGAGCCGTGCGAAAAGTGACCCTATAGTAGATTCACCATCCGGCGCGCCATACTGTGGCGCGCCCAAGGGAAACCAGCAGCAATGAACGCAGCACCGCCATTAAGACGCTTCTCGGGATCAAGGAGTCAGAGCATGCGACAGAGGGTCGTTCCACTATTGGCGCCGCCGCTGCGTAAGGGTCACCCGAACGAAATTGGTTGTTATGAGACCAAGGCGCGTGGCATGGCCGTCCTTACCACGCCGCTTCTAAACAAGGGCACGGCCTTTACCGCGGAGGAACGAGAAGCGCTGGGCCTCACTGGCCTGCTCCCCGACCTCATCAGCACGCTCGAAGCACAAACCAATGCCGCGTTCGCGCAATACCAGTTGTTGCCCGATTCTGTCAGCAAGAATATCTATCTGACCGCGCTCCACGACCGCAACGAAGTATTATTCTTTCGCGTACTCTCCGAGCATTTGCGCGAGATGATTCCGATTGTCAACCATCGAACCGTGGGCCTGGCGATGGAGCAGTATCACCACGAGACCCGGCGTCCTCGAGGCGTGTATCTTTCAATCGATCATCCCGATGCTATCGAGAAAGCATTCGGAAACCTGGGAGCCGCTTCCGGCAATATCGACCTCATCCTGGCAACGGATGCCGAGCAGATCTTCGGCGTCGGCGATTGGGGCGTCGGCGGAATTGAAATTGCCATAGGCAAATTGGCGATCTATACGGCGGCGGGCGGCATCGACCCGACCCGCGTGATTCCGGTGATGCTCGATGTGGGCACCAATCGGGAAAGCCTGCTGGCCGATCCGATGTACCCCGGCAACCGGCATGCCCGCGTCCGCGGAGAACGCTACGACGCCTTCATCGACGCCTACGTCAGGATCGCCACGAAGTTTTTCCCCAACGCTCTGTTGCAGTGGGAAGATTTTGGGCCCGGCCCCGCACGCCGCATCCTCGAAAAATATCGTGGCCGGCTCTGCACTTTCAATGACAACCTGCAAGGCACTGGCGCGGTCACGCTCGCAGCCGCCGTTTCCGCGATGCGCATCTGCGGAACGCTGCTCAGAAATCAACGCATCGTCATTTACGGTATGGGTCTTGCCGGCACCGGCATCGCCGATCTGATTCGAGATGTGATGATCAGCGAAGGTTTGCCGGCCGAAGATGCTACCCGCCGGTTGTGGTGCGTGGATGCACACGGGTTGCTGACCAGTGACATGGGCGACCGGCTGCAGGACCATCAGGCGACCTTCGCGCGCCCAGCCTCGGAAGTCAAGAGTTGGAGACCCGAGAACCCGCGCGCCAAGGTCATCAGCTTAGCCGAAGTCATTCGCCAGGTGCGGCCCACCATGCTGATCGGCACGTCGGGAATCGCGGGTGCCTTCACGGAGGCAATAGTCAGAGATATGGCCCGCCAGACCGACCGGCCCATGATCTTCCCACTTTCGAGCCCGCCTGCGCTCGCCGAGGCTACGCCAGCGGATCTCATTGCCTGGACCGATGGGCGGGCCTTGATCGCCACCGGGAGCCCCTTCACGCCGGTTACGCACAAGGGAATCACCCATGTCATCGGACAGGCGGAGAATGCCATGTTGTACCCCGGCCTGGGCCTTGGTACGATTGTGTCCCGAGCCCGGCTGGTCAGCGTTGGCATGCTTGCGGCCGCGGTAAACGCATTGTCCAGCCTGGTCGCCGTGCGGCTTCCCGGCGCGTCACTGCTGCCCTATGTCGACGACCTCCGTAGTGTTACAGTGACGGTGGCGGTCGCAGTAGCAGAGGCCGCTGTGGCGGAGGGATTGGCCGCGGTCAAACTCGCCGACATCGTTCAACAGGTGCAAGACGCCATGTGGCAGCCGGAGTATCGTCGAATTCAAGCCTCCTGACGATGAAGATCCTCATCCAGGCGAAATCGCTTAGGCCCGCTCTGTTGTGGACCCAGCGTGCTCTTGTCGCCGGGGCGATCTTAATGCTCGGCTACTGCGGGTTCGTCCTGTTGGACACCTGGATTTTCCAGGCTCGAGAAACCGCCGCACTCGAACGTTTCGTGCCGTCGGAAGCTCCGCTGCCGCCGGCTGTACCCGAGGACGGCTTGATTGGACGCATGCAAGTCGAACGGCTGGGCGTCTCCGTAGTGGTCATGGAAGGAACCAGCGACAAGACGCTTCGGCGAGCCGTGGGGCACATCGCCGGCACCGCGCTGCCGGGACACACAGGCAACATCGGCATCGCCGGGCACCGCGACACGTTCTTCCGTCCTTTGCGCAACATCAAATCGAGCGACGTGATCATGCTGACTACGCGAGGTGGCGAATATCGCTACCGCGTCGTCTCCACGAAGATCGTGCATCCGGACAATGTGGCCGTGTTGAATTCCGACGGAAATGAAATCCTGACGCTGGTCACTTGTTATCCGTTTTATTTTCTCGGTTCGGCCCCCGAACGATTCATCGTCCGAGCGGAACGAGTTCTTTGACTGCTTCTCTGGATGAAGTAATCACGCGATCGATCAATCCGTATTCCAGCGCCTCGGCCGGCCCCAGGATGTAGTCGCGGTCGACGTCACGTTCGATTCGATCGACAGGCTGGCCTGTGGCGTCGGCAAGAATTCTGTTCAGCGTATCCCGCATGCGCAGAATCTCGCGCGCGTATATCTCGATATCGGTAGCCTGCCCCCCCAGCCCGCTCATCGACGGCTGATGAATCAGGATGCGCGAGTGCGGCAAACTATAGCGCTTACCCTTGGCGCCGCACGCGAGCAGGACCGCCGCCATCGAGGCGGCCTGGCCCACGCAGTACGTCACGATATCCGGCTGTACCACCCGCATGGTATCCAGGATCGCCAGACCCGCCGTGATAGAACCGCCGGGCGAGTTAATGTAGATGGAAATATCTTTTTCCGGGTTCTCCGCTGTTAAAAACAGAAGTTGCGCGATGACCAGATTGGCAACGTTGTCGTCGATGGGCTGCCCCAGGAAAATGATGTTTTCCTGGAGCAGACGCGAATAGATATCCGAGGCGCGCTCGCCCCGCGAAGTCTGCTCGACCACCATCGGCACTAGGTAAGACTGCATTTTGTTAGGAGCCGGGCAGGTTTACCCGCAAGCGGGCCCGGCCCGGCCGTGCTAATAGTCCATGCCGCCGCCGTGGCCGCCATCGCCCCCGGCGCCCGCCGCGCTCTTCTCCGAGATCTCGCAGATCATCGCCTCGGTGGTCAGCATCAACGCGCTAATCGAAGCCGCGTTTTGCAGAGCCGAACGCGTCACCTTGGTCGGGTCGATGACACCGGATTTCACCAGGTCTTCATATTCGCCGGTAGCCGCATTGAAGCCGTAGTTCGGATCTTTGTTGGCCAGAATCTTCTCGATGAGAATCGCGCCCTCGTATCCCGCGTTGCCCGTGATCTGGCGGATGGGTTCCTCGCAGGCACGCCTGATGATCTTGACGCCGGTCAGCTCGTCGCCTTCCTTTTTGAGCGAAGCGAGCGCACCAGCCGCGCGTAACAGCGCGATCCCGCCGCCGGGCACGATCCCTTCCTCCACCGCTGCGCGTGTCGCATGCAGCGCATCTTCCACGCGAGCCTTTTTCTCCTTCATTTCGGTTTCGGTAGCTGCGCCGACCTTGATCAGCGCCACACCGCCCGCGAGCTTCGCCAGGCGCTCCTGAAGCTTCTCGCGATCGTAATCCGAGGTGGTTTCCTCCACCTGCGTGCGGAGTTGCTTGATGCGGCCTTCGATTTCCTTCTGCTTCCCGCCACCGTCGATGATGGTGGTGTTCTCTTTGTTGATGGTGACGCGCTTGGCGCGCCCCAGGTCTTCAAGCGTGACGCCTTCGAGCCGGATCCCAGTCTCTTCAAAGACCGCCTTGCCGCCGGTCAGTACTCCGATGTCCTCCAGCATGGCCTTGCGGCGATCGCCGAAGCCCGGAGCCTTCACGGCGCAGGCGTTCAGAGTGCCACGCAGCTTATTGACGACCATGGTTGCCAGCGCTTCGCCTTCCACTTCCTCGGCGATGACCAGTAGCGGCTTGCCCGCGCGCACGATCTGTTCGAGCAGCGGCAGCAGATCCTTCATGTTGGAGATCTTCTTCTCGTGGATCAGAATGTAGGGATCCTCCAGCACGCACTCCATGCGTTCCGGATCGCTGACGAAGTAGGGCGACAGATAACCGCGGTCGAACTGCATGCCGTCCACCGTTTCAAGCTCGGTCACCATGGTCTTCGATTCTTCCACCGTGATGACGCCGTCCTTTCCGACCTTCTTCATCGCTTCGGCGATGATGTTTCCAATGGTCGCGTCGCCATTAGCTGAAATGGTCCCGATCTGGGCGATCATGTCGCCGGTGACCGGCTTCGAGAATTTCTTCACTTCCTCGACTACCAGCTCGACCGCAGCCTCGATGCCGCGCTTCAAGGCCATCGGGTTGGCGCCCGCCGCCACGCTCTTCACGCCTTCGCGAAAGATCGCCTGCGCCAGAATCGTAGCCGTGGTGGTGCCGTCGCCCGCGACATCCGAGGTCTTCGATGCCACCTCGCGCACCATCTGCGCGCCCATGTTCTCGAGCGGATCCTTCAGCTCGATCTCTTTTGCCACGGTCACGCCGTCTTTCGTGATGGTGGGACCGCCGAATTTCTTCTCGAGCACCACGTTACGGCCCTTTGGCCCGAGCGTGATCTTCACGGTGTCGGCCAGTTGGTTGACGCCGCGCAGGATTGCCTGTCTCGAATTGTCGCTGTATATGATCTGTTTTGCCATAGTATTTTCCTTCAGTCCTAGGACGCCGTGGCGAGCTTTGTGCCGCCTTCGATAATTCCCAGCACTTCGTCTTCGCGGATGATCAGATAGTCCTGGTTGTCCACTTTGATCTCGTTGCCCGAGTATTTGCCGATAAGCACGCGATCTCCCACTTTCACATCCAGCGGAACGATCTTTCCGTCATCCAGGCGCTTGCCTTTTCCCACGGCCGTCACCATGGCTTCCTGCGGCTTCTCCTGTGCCGAGTCCGGGATGTGCAGGCCGCCCTGCATCTGTTGTTTCTCTTCGGCCCGTTTGACCACGATCCGGTCATATAGCGGTTGAATTGTCATCGTTTTTCTCCTTAAAGTATCTATGCGGATTTAGGCCCGCCCGCCAAGTGTTCGAGTGCTCGCGTCAGGCTCGACATCATGTCGATGGGCAGCGGGAACACCACGGTTGTATTCTTCTCCGCGCCGATCTCAACCAAGGTCTGCAAATACCGCAACTGGATCGCCGCCGGCTGTCTCTGAATCTGCTCGGCCGCCATCGCGAGTTTCTCGGACGCTTCAAACTCGCCTTGCGCGTGAATAATTTTGGCGCGTTTTTCGCGCTCGGCTTCGGCCTGACGGGCGATCGCGCGGATCATCTGCTCGGGCAGATCCACCTGCTTCACCTCGACCATAGTCACCTTCACGCCCCACGGTCCGGTCTGCTGATCGAGCACCGTCTGCAGTCGAAGGTTGATCTTTTCCCGCTGGCTCAATAAGGAGTCCAGATCGACCTCGCCCAAAACGCTGCGTAAGCTCGTCTGTGAAAGCTGCGACGTCGCATACAAAAAGTTTGCCACTTCGATGACAGCTCTGGTCGGATCGATCACGCGAAAATATACCACCGCGTTGACCTTCACCGTCACGTTATCGCGAGTGATAACGTCCTGCGCCGGGACTTCCATGGCTTCAATCCGCAGCGATATCCGGATGATCCGATCGATAGGCGCGAAAACCAGCACCACTCCCGGACCCTTCGGTTGCGGTAGAACGCGGCCCAGGCGAAAGACCACGCCGCGCTCATACTCGCGTAAAATCTTGATGGACGATAGCAGATAAATGATGACGATCGCGACGGGGACCATCCAGAGGTCTAGCATGAGGATTCAATGAAATAGCAGCATTCCAAGGCCCATCAGATAGGCCCGTGGGCGCGCGTTTCGTTATCGGAAACTGACCGCGTATCGCCAACTGACCAAATGTGGTCAGTTCCCGATCAGGTTTTGCAGCCGTTTTCGGATGTCGCTCTGTGTGTTCTTATCGGTGATACACGCGGCCGATTCCTTAGCCTCTTGCAGGCTCGATTTGTATTCCCCCGGCATCGACCCCAAAAGACTGCTTCGCGCCGACCGCAAGTGCTCGATCAACAAGTCGTGCGAGCTGTTGCTCTGCTTTCCGGCGTCCTCGGCCCCGCCCGCCTCGACGATCAATTGATCCAGGCTCTTGAGGGCAGCATTATCGGACACTACTTGATTCCAACCGGCGCCGGCTTCGCGCGCTCTACCGACTTCTGGTGAGCCAGCTTGGATGCTTCGTCCGCTTTCGTCGAATGACCGCAGGCTGTCTGCGCGTGCTCTTCGCATGCCGCATGGGCGCCCTGGTTGCTCTGTTCCGCCGCGGCGCGGTGACTCTTTGCTGCTCTTTCATGGTGATACGCGGCGCTAATGTGTGCATCTTTGGGCATACTGAGGAACTCCTCTTCCTCGTGCTGTACTGCACGAGTGTGCCCATCTTACGGATCGCGTCAGACGGGAAGCATTTACCCATCCTTCTGGTATGCTGCGTCCATGCTTGGCGGATTCAAGCGGGCGGGCGTTCCGTGGCGTGGCTTGGCAGTAGGAACGCTAATTCTTATCGCCATAGTCCGGGTGGTTTTTACGTATTCGATCCTGAATTCCACGTCAGACGAGCCCGCCCACATCTCGGCCGGCATGGAGTGGTTGCAGTGGGGAACTTATTCCTAACGAGTTGCAGCACCCGCCCCTCGCCCGAATCGCCGTAGCACTAGGGCCGTATCTCAAAGGATTGCGATCAGAAGGCCGGCTGGACTCCGTGACTGGTACGACGATGGTCATCTTCAACGATGGCAATCGAATCCTCTACTCGGACGGCGACTATTGGACCAACTTAACTTTGGCCCGCTTGGGCACAATTCCCTTCCTCGTCCTGGCGATGTTGGTTACGTACTGGTGGGGCTGCCGGTATTTTTCGCCCTCAGTGGGGTTATGGGCCGTCGCGTTCGTCGCGTGCTGTCCGCCCATTTTAGGCCAAGCCGGACTCGCGACCTTGGATATGGCCTGCGCGGCGACCGTTGTACTGGCTCTATGGCAATTCACGCGCTGGCTCGAAGGGCCCGCGAATTGGACAAGTTCTCTGCTATTGGGGCTGGCATTCGCAGCTGCTCTGTGGTGCAAGTTCTCCGCGTTACCGTTCCTGGCCGCCTGCTGCATAACTGGGATATTTGTGGTTTCGCGCGTCCCAACCAAACACAGAGTGCTTCAGCGCGCGCCTTTTGGCATCGTGGCGATGCTCGCCTGCGTCTTTCTCATGTGGGCAGGCTATCGTTTCACCCTAGTGCCCTTGTCGGCGACCTACGGAGCGCACCCCACCGTGGACGCCGCCCTCGCAGATCACCGGTCCCGCGGCGCGCATGGACCTCCCTGTTGAATACGCCTCTGCCTCTCACCGAATGGATGTTAGGAATTCGGGACCTCTGACGGCACGACATGCTGGGCCATGACTCCTATTTGCTAGGCGAGTACCGCAATACCGGATGGTGGTACTTCTTCCCGGTCGTGATTGCGGTCAAGACCCCATTAGGATTGCTCGCCCTCACCCTCGCCGGCGCCGCGCTGGTCATCGGGCGAATCCGAAAGGTCACTTGGCAGCAACTTTTCACTCTATTGTTCCCGATCATGATTCTCGCCGTCAGCATGACGTCGCGGATTGATGCGGGCGTGCGGCACATTCTGCCCATCTATCCTTTTGCCGCGGTTCTGGCGGGCGTCGCCGTAGTCGAAGCCGTTCGCTGGAGACGTGGCGTGGGTCTGTTCGCGATTGGGTTGGCGGTTACGATTTTCGCTGAATCGTGGCAAGCCCATCCCGATTATTTATCCCACTTCAATGCTCTGGCCGGAAAACACCCCGAAACAATATTGGCGGAATCCGACCTCGATTTGGGACAGGATCTGCATCGCTTAAGCCTGCGCATGAAGGAGCTTCACGCCGATCATCTTGCGATCGCCTATTTCGGATCCGCGCCGCTGGAGCGCGCCGGGCTCCCGCCCTTATCGTGTCATCGGTCGCGACGATTTGCTGCCCGGCTACGTAGCCGTCAGTTTGCGTTATCTGTATTTGAGCAACGCCAAGGACGGCGGCCTCCAGTGGATCAAGAAATATAGTCCCATCGAACGAGTGGGCACCTCTATCGACCTCTTTTATCTGGATCATCCGCCCTAACGGCGCTCGATCTCGGAACGCTTGACGTTCACATCGCGCGACGTGACCGTCACCGTGAAGCCCTAAGCGACCTTCTTGCCGCCCATCACCACCGCGTAAGGAAACAGCTTGCGGCGCCCTGTCCGCTTGTTGCCGTAGTTGTCGGCGAATTCGAAATTGCCTTCCTTAAGCTCGAACACGGCGACGTCCGCGGCGGCACCAATCCGTAGCGTTCCGTAACTCTTGTACTCCGGGATGGCTTGCGCGGCGTTAGAAGTGACACGGGCGATCACCTGATCGACGGGCATTCCAAGCAGCAGGAATTTCGACATCACATTCGGCAGGTTCAACACTTGATCCGTCAGCCCCGCCCCAGTGATATCGGATGAGATTGTGTCCGGCAAAAACCCTTGCTGCATGGCGCGCTCTGCGACATCCCACGTCCAATGAGCAGTCCGCCCGTTGCCGAAATCGAACAGAATCCCGCGGTGACGCGCCTCCAAAACTTGCGGCAGTACCCGTCCATTGTCATCCAGCATGCCGTGGGGCGCGGGAGCATACATATGAGTCACGATATCGCCCCGTCTAAGAAGCGCGAGGATCTCCGGCAGCGGCGAAGCCGTGTCGCCCACGTGGACCATGATCGGAATCTTCAGCGGATCGGCGACTTGGCGCGCGCGGCGCACTGCTTCCAGATCGTGCTCTCCCGCGGCTGAACGCGAAAGCCGGGCTTTGATGCCGACGATCCAATCGCGCGAGCGCTCGACGGCGCGGCGCGCCGCGGGGACATTGGCTTTCTCGATATCCAGCAGCTCCGTCGCGCCATCGGCCAGTCCGCGCCCGGAAATGTTCAACAAGATCCGCACCCGGTTAGGCGCGTTTTGGGCGGTCTTCAGCAGTTTGTCCACGTTCTCAGCGCCGCGCGATCCGGCGTCCACGAGAGACGTTACGCCGGTGGAGAGACAGTGTGCCGGAGTCAGCTCTCTGTCGGCAATATGCGCGTGTATGTCGATGAGGCCGGGAGTAACCAGCTTTCCGCTTGCATCGATGATCTCGGCGGCAGTATACGGCGGGATGTTGGGTTGGATGGCCGCGATTTTTCCAGCGCGAATCGCAACGTCGGCCACGCGGTCCACGCGCTGCGAAGGATCCAGCACGCGGCCGCCTTTGATGATCAGATCGTACTGAGCAGCGAGCAAGTGAGGCGCACGCGTCGCTACAACCGAACCCGCGGCACTAACGCGAAGAAGCTGGCGGCGGGTCAACATACTACTTCAAAAGCTCCGCCACCTTCGCGACACCCGCTTTCGCGCAGGCGTCATCATTGTCTTGATTGGACCCTGAGCTGCCCACACCTCCGATAACGTCGTTCCCCACCTGAATAGGCACGCCGCCCCCGAGCGCCAGAATGTCGGGGAGTTCGCGCTGCGGCGCGTACGCCGGATCGCTGGTGCGCTTCTGAAACTCCAGCGTGCTGGTGCGGAACATGCGCGCGGTGTAAGCCTTGCGCCGCGCCATCTCCACCTGCTGTGCGGTTGCCTGCTCATCGCGCAGGATCACCATCACTTGGCCCGCTCGATCGACCACTGCTACCGCGGTGCTGAAGCCTTTCGTCTTGCACGCTGCGAGGGCCGCCTCGGCAATCGTCTTCGCCATGGGTAGCGACAGATTGCGCTGGGTCACCAAGCCCTGAGAACTCGCAGTGGCCGCCATGCCGATCGCCATCGCCGCTTGCAGGTGGAAGGTCATTTCGCGTCGCCGAGCCCTTCCGGACATGCGAACTCTCGCAGTTCGTCATTACCCGAGGTGGCTTTGCGATAGGTCTTCACGGTTTCCCAAGGCTTCGTCAACGCCTTAGGGTCCGTCACGGTGAGCCGATCTTCGAGAAGCCCGGGGCTTAGGAACCGGATGCGTTCCTTGACGGTCATTGCGTCGCTATGCGGGGAGAATCCTTCGATGAAGGAAGCTTCGTGCAGCGCGACCGTGTCCACCACCAGCGTGTCGCCTTCCCAATGGCCAGTCGAATATCCCGCATACGTGGGATCGTCGAGAATCTTCTGAGTAGGCTTGCGACCGTCCAGATACACGCGCCGCAGCGCGTCGTTCAGTTCGCTAAAGAAGGTGATCTTGTCTTTGTTCTGCATCACCTCCATGCCGTATGCCATCGACATCATGGCCGGCATTCCAGGGGGGAGGCATTTGGCCGTGTTGTCGTACTCCGAGGAACCGGCCATGCGTGATTTGCGGATCATTTCCCACTTGGCCATATACGCGGGCGTGAGCGACGGCGCGTCCGGAGAGCGCCCCTGCGAGCCATCGGATAGCGGCGCCGACTGCGTAGGTCGCGGCGGCGGACCCTTCTGTTTACCTTTAGCGTCTGCTGGAGGAGCACCGCGGCCTAACGCAGCCGCCCCAAATGGATTGATGGGATAGTAGACGCCGGAGAAATCGGGCGGCGTGGATTGCGCGTGCAGTGCGGCACAAGTAAATGCGACCAGGCACAACATCCATACGACGTAGCTTGGTGTGTTCATATGGATCCTATTGTTGTGCAGGACCCGCATTCGGCAGGATGGTGCCATCCGCCTTGGTCACGCGGGCAACCAGACCCGTCTTCGAGCCGTCCTTCGCCGGGCTCATGTCGACAGTAATCATTTCGCCGGGCTGGAGCGAATTCTTGGTCCAGCCGGCGCGAAGCAGGACGCCTGGAGCGCGCCCCTCGATCCCCCAGTCCGCTTTTCCGCCCTTGCCGTCATCGACAGTGAGAATCACCCAGGTATGCGGATTCCTCCACTCGAAGGCCTTGACGACTCCCGTGACGGTGACCACCTTCGTCACCTCAAAGGCCACGTTGCTGTGGTGCGCCAATCCGGGAGTCGCAGTGCTGAGCGCCGCGACCGCAACGGCCGCAATAGCGAAATGTATCCGCATTGAGCTCGCCTCCTGGGAAACCTTTGTAACACAACCTTCCGAGAAGATCCTCCCCGCTATCGCACCTAAAACAGAATCGAAGGCTTTGGTTGTTTGCGTTGCCGGGGATGGTGCTTGGAGGTAGACCATGCTACCGTCCAAGTCGTCAGGAGACAAACGGTATGAAGAAATCCATGCTAAGCAATCGGAATTCGATTGGGGTCGCCAACAGTTTGATTTTCGGTATCCTCCTTACGATTAGTTTGACTCGACCCGCCAAGGCCAGTACCTACACATACACATATCAGGGAGGGGAATATTACACGCATTGCTTGGGGACTTACCAGGGCTCGGGCGGTCCGGGCAACTGTAATGGTTATTATCAACTTACGGGCTGGTTCACGGTAAGTAGTCCGGTGGGTCCTAATCATTCGAGCAACTTTCAGATACCGTTTTTGAGCGCATCGCTCTCGGATGGTTTTGGTGTTACTCTGTCGTACAATGCCCCATCCACAAACGTAACGTCCTCCGTACTCCGAATATCGACAGACTCTAATGGGAATATCTACAGTTGGGACTTTTCCCTCTCGAACAGCATTTTCGACCCGCCCGGCCCCGGTCCATATACGGGTATGTTGACGGAGACATTTTCAGGGGGTGCAGAAGATATCACTGGCGTTACAGGAGTGGACGAGCATCATCATGCTTATAACGAGGGGGGTGGACAAACGGACGTTTATCAGGGAGGAACGTGGACTCTTGAAATCCCTGAACCCTCCGCGCTGCTGCTGGTCGGCACGGCCCTGCTAGGGTTAGGCGGCCTCGTAAAGCGGAAGTCGTAGCCCCGCAAAGAGGAACAGAGGCCGCCTCGCCTTCATCTGGTGAGACAATTTGGGAGATTGCGCGCCGACGCCTGAAAGCTCGCAACCCATAAGGCAGACCGACAACGTCGAAGAGGAGCAAGACCGTGAAATCATCAATGCCGTCTTCCCTATTGGTATTGGTCTCCGTTACCATTTGCTTGAGTACCTGGGGCCAGGGAATCGACTACGCCAAAATCGAAATTCTGACGGAGAAAATCGGTCCGAACCTCTACATGCTCTCCGGTTCGGCGGGAGCAGATCCGGGCCATGAGGACGCGGCCGGCGGCAGGATCGGCATACTGACCGGGCCCGATGGCATCTTCATGGTGGATGCCCAATACGCGCAGATCACCGACAAAGTTCTGGCCGCGATCCGGAAGATCAGCTCCGAGCCGATTCGTTTTCTGGTCAACACGCACGTGCATCCGGACCACACGGCCGGTAACGCGAACTTCGTCAAGATGGGCGCGTTGTTGCTTGCACGCGAGGAACTGCGCGAGGAAATGTTGCGACCACCGGGGCGAGCGGGTAATGTGGCCTCGGCGGGAGATCCGGCGCGGCTTCCCGTGGTGACCTACGGCATGGGTGATCCGGTGAAACTTCGCATGGACGGCGAAATCGTCGATCTGATTCCGGTTCGCGCAGCCCATACCGGCGGCGACACGATGATCCGGTTTGAAAATGCGGACGTGATCATGATCGGCGACTTCTACCGGAACTACGGGTATCCCTTCATCGACACCAACAATGGCGGCACACTGAAAGGTGCGCTCGAAGCGCTGGACGTCACGATGAAGCTGGCCGGTCCCAACACGAAGCTCGTTCCCGGCCACGGCACCGTCATCAACCGCACCGACATTGCTCCCTATCGCGACATGATTCTGGGCGTCCAGGCGAAAGTACAGCAGATGATCAACGAAGGCAAGAGCGAGCAGCAAGTGCTGGCGGCGAAAGTGACGGCTCCCTATGACGCGAAGGTTCCCGGGGGACTGTCGCGGGCGGGCACGGGGACGAGCGCCGACCGGTTCGTCAGCATGGTGTATTCGCAACTGAAGGGCGGTAAGTAAGGGATCGTGGCGCAGAAGCTGCTTCTGCCGCTGGTATTCACGTTCGGGCTCGTGGGCCTGACATTCCTGGCTCCGCTCCGCCAAAACCCGAGAGTGCTGGCGGCGTTTCTGGGAACTGCGCTGGCGCTGTGCGCTTGGAATGCGTTGTTGCTCGTCTGGGTCCGGCGCGGAAATCGTAAGCTGCGGCTGGAGGTGGTCCTCCGGAAGCAGCACTACCTCCAAGCTTGCGTGCAAGGCTCGCTGCTGGCGTATTGGGGCTGGTATTGGCCTCCGGTCTACGCATTCGCTCCCTTCATCCTGGCTCAACTGGTCTTCGCCTACGCATTCGACATGCTGCTGGTGTGGTCGCGGCGTGACACCTACGATCTCGGCTTCGCTCCGTTTCCCGTGGTTGTCAGCATCAACCTGTTCCTGTGGTTCAAGCCGGACTGGTTCTACCTGCAATTCGGATTAGTGGCGCTGGGACTGGCTGCGAAAGAACTGATCCGCTGGAATAGGGACGGGCGGCGCGTACATATCTTCAATCCCTCATCGTTTCCGCTCGCTGTATTTTCCGTGTTCCTACTAGCGGCGGGCAAAAGCGATATTACCTGGGGCCAGACCATCGCGACCACGCAGTTCTATCCGCCGCATATGTACCTGGCGCTGTTTCTGCTTGGCATGCCCGGTCAGTTTCTGTTCGGTGTGACGACGATGACGATGTCGGCGGTGGTATCGACTTATCTCTTCGGCCGTCTCTACTTCGCCGCGACGGGCATTTATTTCTTCTACGATTCGTATATTCCGATTTCCGTCTTCCTGGGAATGATCCTGCTGTTCAACGATCCGGCGACGTCGCCGCGCACCGAGCTGGGTCGCATCATCTACGGCGCCTTGTACGGGCTGAGCGCGGTCGGGCTGTATCAGTTGTTGGGCGGCGCGGGAATGCCGACGTTCTATGACAAGCTTTTGCAAGTCCCGCTCTTAAACCTGTCATCGAAGTGGATCGATCGCATCGCCGGACAGTCTTTCACGCTGGTGCGTTCGCTGACTCCACGACAACGCAACCTCGCATACATGTCCATCTGGGCGGTCATCTTTGCGGGCATGAGCGCCACGCAAGGAGTGGGCGACGGCCATCCCGGCCAGTGGCTACCCTTCTGGCAGCACGCCTGCGAGGATGGCCGCGCCTACGCCTGCCCTTATCTTGCCGATCTGGAGACGAGCTTCTGCGACCGGAGATCGGGCTGGGCGTGCAACGAAGCCGGTTTGTTGCATATCGCACTCTCGCGGTCGGGGGAGGATCTTCGCAGAAGCGATCCCGCGGGCGCCGCGGAACCTCTGAGGCGCGGGTGCGAGCTTGGGTTTGCCGCAGCCTGCCGGAACTTGAGTACGCTGACCACCGGCACAGGAACGTTCGCAAGGGCGCAGCCGACGCTGGCGGATTTGCCCGTAATCTTGCGCGGGAGCAAAGGCGAAATTCGCGAACGAGATCCTGCGGCGTTGTATGCGCTCGCGCGCCGTGAAGGCTGGCCAGACATATGTGGGCACTCATCGCTCACGGCGGATGGCCTCCCGTAGCGAGTCGACGCGGCCTTCGGCGCTGAAGAAGAGATCCTCGGGAAAACGACGGTAGGCCAACATGCCGGCGTAGATGGCCGCGCTGTCGTCGGCGTTCAGTCCGATACCCGCCAAGTATTGCATGCGCAGGTTGCGGTCCCGATTGATGGCCGCTCCAGTTAGCCATGGTTTGAGATCGGACGCCCTGCCCGCGTAGGTCGCAAATAGATCTACCGGCGAGTTCATGCCGACCTCGGCGAGTGACTGCGCCATCTTGCTGTCACCGCCGCGATAGCCAACGCGCTGCTCCATGTCATCGAGATCGATTTTGAGTGGCTCGACCTGGCCGAGAAGAACCATGTCGTGACCCTGGCCCTGATACGGGTTGCCCCAAATGGTCGCATTCGGAAAGACCTCGAAGAATGTGGCGACGGAGCTCTTGACTGCATCCTGGTTGGTCTCGAAGAGCTGAATGTACATCGTGACGACGCCGCCCGGGTTGAGGTGCTGCTTCATCACTTCGTAGAATTCCGAGGTGTAGAGGTTCGCCGCGCCCTTCACCCAGGGATCCAGCGGATCGACGGTGATGCCGTCGAAGCGTTCGCGCGTCGTTAAGAGATAGTGGCGGCCATCCTCGATGCGCACCTTGACCTTAGGGTTGTGGACGACGTCGAAATTCGGCTCACTGAAGTACTCGGCGGCAGCCCGCGGGACTAACGGTTCGATTTCAACGATCGTCTCGCGTTCCACCCTCGGGTCGATGGACACCGCGCCCGCGGTGATGCCCGCGCCGCAGCCGATGACCAGAACTGACCGAGGTTTGGCCGGAACTAGAGACGTGAGGTGTCCGAGCATACGCTGGAGGCGCATGTCGCGGGGAACATTCGAAGCCTGGACCTTCCCCGCGACGTGAAACGTGAGGAGTCCGTTAGGGAAACTCGCGACCGCCACCGACGAATTAATGCCTTCACGAGCGTAGATGATATCGCTCTTGCCGGCCCATGTCGCGGCGTAGCGGCCGTAGGCAATCAGCAGTTTCGAAACGGGCGGGACACCGTAAATCGATAGGCAACCGAGCACCGCCAGAACGACCCAACGCCGGGGTAAAAGTATCGCACCGGCGATGACGGACAACGCGATGAGCGCCTGTTCGGTACGCTGCGATCCAATCCAGGCAACCAGGATCAGGCTCGCGCCGAGTGCGCCCACGATGGCTCCCAGAGTGTTGGCTGCGTAGATGCCCGCGAATAGTTTGGAGGACTCATGCGGTCTCGATCCGGCCGCCGCGAGGGCCAATGGGAAGCTCGCGCCCCACAGGATGGTCGGCGGCAGCAAAGCCCAAAATGCGCGGGCGAGGTCGAGCTCAAAATTAAACCAGATGTTGGAGGAGATCGAAGGGTCGATGGGCCAGTAGGGGAGCGATGCCGATATGCTGTACGCGGTCCAGGCAATCGCGGCGGCAGCCAGCAACTGGCAGCATCCTAATGCCAGACGCGGGCGAGCGAGACTTCGGCAAAGCAAAGACCCGATGCCGGTGCCGATTCCGAGGCCGGTGAGGAAGACTGCAACGATGATGGAAAGCGTGTAACCCGAGGCTCCGAATAGCAGGCCCAGGGTACGCGTCCAGATCGCTTCTGAACCGAGGGCGCACAGTCCCGAGAGCGCGATGGCGATGTAGACGGTCGGCGAAGAGCCCCCGCCCTCACGGACGGGGCTGGAAACAGTCAGAGGTTTAGGAAACAGCGCGAAGGCAATTCCCGCGACGGCCACGTTGATGGACACGGCAACGTATGTCGCGGTGGCCACATCGTACACGCGCAGCAAATAGAAGCCCGACAGCAGGCATCCGAAAACCGCTCCGGCTATATTCGCTGCGTAGAGGAGTCCCATCCGTGAAACATCGTCGACCTGACGAGCCAGGGCCGGCAGCGACGCGCCCATGAGAAGGGTCGGGGACAGAAGGCACGCAGCGGCCGAGTAGGCGCTGCCTACGAAGGGCATCAGAAACAACACTAGGATTCCTAGAATGGCGATGCCGAGTTCGATCGCGTAGAGGCGCAAGCGGGACAGGATCAGGCTACCGAGACACATCCCGCCCATGAACGTGGCGAGAAGAATACTGAGCGAGATGGCGGTCGAGCCGATGACCAGTTCGAGGAGCTGGAACCAGACGATCTCATAGATGAGCGCGGCTACACCGCTGCCGAAGGAGAGCAGAAGCAGGAGGGGAAGCAGCCAGCGATGCCGAATCATCGGATCGGGCATG
>JAICXC010000145.1 GCA_025980665.1 Bryobacteraceae bacterium | reverse complement strand
GTATGGATGTGGCGGAATCGGGACGTCGAACGCTTCGTTGGATGGTTGCGCCAGTACAACGATTCGCGGCCGAAACACGCGCCCCAAGTTGGCTTTTATGGACTCGACCTCTACAGTCTGTATCGTTCACGCGATGAGGTAGTCCACTATCTGGAAAAGCTCGATCCAGAAGCGGCGCGGCGAGCTCGCCAGCGCTATTCCTGTTTCGATCATTTTGGAGAAGACGAGCAAGCTTATGGCTACGCGGCAAGCTTCGACCTTTCCCATTCCTGTAGAGAAGAGGTGGTGGGGCAACTCAAGGATCTGCAGCAGCAGGCTTTTGAATACTTGCATCGGGACGGCCGAATCGCCGAAGACGACTTTTTCTCGGCCGAGCAGAATGCCCGGCTCGTAAGAAATGCAGAAGAATATTACCGGGGTATGTTTCACGGACGCGTCAATACGTGGAATCTGCGCGACGGCCACATGGCGGAGACCCTGCATGCACTCGCGGCACATCTAGACACTCGCTTTGGCCGAAGCAATATCGTGGTCTGGGCACACAATTCGCATTTAGGTAACGCCCGCGCGACCGATCGGAGGAAATACGGCGAATGGAACCTGGGGCAACTTGTACGCGAACGCTATGCGCAATCCGTGCTGGTTGGATTCACTACGTATACCGGTACCGTGATGGCGGCTTCGGATTGGGGAGGGCTACACGAAATCAAAAGAGTGCGCCCCGCGTTGGCCGGCAGCTACGAAGCACTCTTCCATCAAATCGAGATACCTCGATTTCTCGCGACGTTCGCCGGGGATGAGAAACTTTCGGCCGAGTTTCGCGAAGAACGTTTGGAACGCGCCATTGGCGTCATCTATCGGCCCGAGACAGAGCGGCTCAGCCACTACTTCCATACCCGGATCGCAGATCAGTTTGACGCAATCCTTCACTTTGACGAAACCACCGCAATTGAGCCTCTTCCGCAAGTCTCGATTCTGGCTCGTAATTGGTTTCGGCAAAACCTCAAACACGAGGCGCAATATGGCGGAGCATAGCCTGCAAGGCACACGGCCACCGCTCGGGTTTGCGAATGCTAACTTACTTTGTCAACCGGGCTGGGAAGCACTAAGGGCTTCCCATCAAGCTGAACCGGAAAAAGCAAAGGATCTTCTTTCAAAGCGCATACACAAGGCAAGGCTTTCGAGGAAAGGAAGGACTAGAATGATTCGAAAATTGAAATCCGGTGAATACCGGCTCTATTCCAGGAAGAAAAGCGCTCAAACCGGCAAACGCCGCAATCTGGGTACGTTCAAAACGCGACAGGCCGCAGAACGGCACGAGCGCGAAGTGCAGTTCTTTAAGCAACATTGACCCACGACCGCTTGGCAAGGAAACGCTCCGGCGGGAAATGGCGCTTACGCCTTAGCCGGCCGATTGAGCAATTCCTTGATGGCGCGGCCCACTTGATCGACGAACTCGTCCAGAGTCGGAGGCTTGTGAATATATCGTTCGGCCCCCATGCCGCCGAGGCGCTGACGACACTCGATCACGTGGGCTCGCGAATTGTGTTTTCGTTTACACCGGGAAGAGCAGCCGATTGAGGAAAGGCGAATGGTTAGGGAAGGCGTCGCCGGGACATAGTTTCCGGTTAGAGCAGACCTGAGAGAAATCGCTCCCGTAGACTCTTCCGGTCACGCAACAACGCTCAATCGCAACTGACCCGAACGAACGTGGTATTTGCGGTTCGGCAGCCTCGCCGAACGCAGTTTCAACGCATTACCTTGCTATCCTCAGCCTGACGAATCAACCGCGCGGCGTCGTCCTGCAGCAGGAACCGGCCCTGGGACAGACGATTCACAGCGGCCTTCACAACCTCCACGTAAGCCGCGTGATCGCGATAGCGCTCATCGAGCGATAGCCGCGGATCGCCGCTCGCGAGACGCTCGGCTTTCGTTCTGGCAAAGGGCAGGAAGCTGCCGGCATTCTGACAAGCCTGGCCCTTAAGAACGCCGCTCGCAGTTACATTCCAGCCCAGGTACGTACCGAGGGGCGCCTGATGCAGGGCCGATGGAATACCTCCGACTTCATTACCGTCCGAATCCGTTTTGGGAACCAGCATGGGGAGCACTCGCTTCATCACGGGCGGTTGTATCGACTGTACGCCGGACAAGTCCGCGGCATGAAACTCCGGTCCGTAATCGTTATCGAACCACTGGACAATCAGGTGATCGGGCAGCGGCACCCCAGGTACGGCCGGGAAGCCCATCTTTCTCGAATCCGGACTGACCAGTTGTCCCTCGTCGAGACGAGGGTAAACGCTTGGCGGAGGCGCTGTGTCCTTTGTCACCCAGTCTGCAAGAGCGACAAACAAGGCGCGCATCGTGTCTGTTTCGGGGTTTGGATTATCAGGCAGTTCACACGAGTTCGGCGCCTTCGGAGCGCCGGTCTCAAACCCGCCCGCGCCTCCACCGTGTCGCGTGCCGGGAAAGTAATACCTGCGGACCTCTGGGGGTAAAGGAATGTCCTTGTCCGCTCCCGTCCCTACCAGGTTGGGCGACATTCGCAGGCTCCAGAATTCGGTCGCGCCGAACGTATCGAAGATTTTCGGACAGGTCTTGGTGGCGCGGCAGCGGTCGAGCATACTGGACTTCTTCTGCTGTCCGCGAATTGTGTCGGCGTACTCGCCCCACCAGAGGGTGGACTCACTGCCCGTTTCGCGTGTGTTGCCTGGCGTAGCAAAACGTATGTTCAACGCCAATTGCCTGCCGGCAATGTGCGCGTTCGCGCCGTCCCAGACAATCCGATTCGCCTCGTCCTGATTGAAGCCAAGGTGGATGAAACTCTTCACGAAGTTGCCAGACTGAGATACGCCCTGCGCAATCACGCGCGAAACGCGACCGGCGATAGGATTGGCGTTGTCACTCAAATCTTTCGCTTGGTTGCGGAAGAACGAAACAATGTCCCTAGTTGCGGCATAACCGATGCCCAGGACCAACGGATCTTTCGCCTGGTAGGTCAACTCGTACAGAGAGTTCGGATCGAAGCCGCCCTTCACACACACCTTTGTGGCGTCTGGGGTGCCGGGGAAAGGGTTCTTTGTGCAATCGCCGAATGACCAGTCCCGGCTGTTGATCGGGACCATGGCGCTTCGATCGGCGGCCCCTTTGGTAAGGAGTGCTTTCGAAGTGTCCATATCCGCGGCGTCGTGCGCTGCAGGCAACGGCTGAGTAGTAGTGCCGCTCGGCGCGTCCAAGAAACGCGTGGAGAATGTGCCAGTGATGCCGGACCCATCGGGATTCCGCGCAACCGGAACCGTGATCGTCTCAAGCTCCGCGCGTGGCGTGAGGTCACCCTGCCACCCGTTATTCAGAATGATGTAGCCCCGCTTGAGCAGAAATTCTTCGCCTGTTTCACCCGCAACGCGATAGCCCCCGCCGAGGTTACGATTACCGCGATTCGGGACTCCATAAAACAGGACGCCATTCGATTTCGTTAGATCGAGCGGTTTCACGAGAATGAACGTCGCTACGTACTCCACCTTGCCCCTCGAATTCCGCGGAGCGAAGGTGAGGTCCGTAATGATGGTGTTGTGGGGGTCTTTGGGATCGAGTTCACCAAACGCGCGTCCGGTAAGAATTTCGTATTGGCCGGCGCTGCCGAACGATTTGCCATCGTACGCGGGGGATTGTTTTTGATCGATTACGATCCGCGTGACGCCCGCTGCGACTGGGGCAGCGCAGGCGAGAATCGAGAGTACGCATACTGCTAGGGGTTTCCGAGCGACGCGAGTTGCCATCCCTTGGGATCGCGGATTGCCCTTGCAAGGTTCCATGTCCACACAGTATAGTAAGCCAGAAGTCGCAGCTACAAAGTTGACTACAACGCGATAAATATTCTAAGGCCATAATCGGTGGAGAACGTTTGAAACGTAGCGTACTCATTCCGTAAGGTCTAATCCGAGCAGAATACACATCAATGATTTTCGCCGTACGGCCAACCATCTGGGCGAGTACAAGCCGCTCTTAACCCCTTTCGGCCGGATACCTAGAGTTCGGCGTGCTCCTTCTACACTCGGCTGGGAATAAGTGTGCAGAGTGACAGAGATGGGCAGCACACGGCGCGTGTCCCATGCACTGCTGCCCAAGTGTTAAGATACCGGCGATACTCCGCTAGGAGACTTAACCATGACCCATCGTTTGATCCTGTTCGCTACCCTCACCGCGCCACTCTGGGCTCAGGGAGGACGCGGCGGCCCACAGAACCGCGAAGCGCCCGTTACTCCCGTCCCTTTCGAGCGGATCCTTCGCGCAAATCAGGAGCCGCAGAACTGGCTGACTTATTCGGGCAATCTCAACAGCCAGCGTCACAGCGCACTCACGCAAATCAGTCCGGCGAATGCCCGGGATCTCACTCTTAAATGGGTGTTCCAGTCCCGCTCACTCGACAAGCATGAGGTCACGCCGCTGGTGGTGGACGGAGTAATGTACACCGTTCAGAGCCCCAACGATGTGATCGCGCTGGATGCGGCCACGGGCAAGACGATCTGGCAATACTCGCACAAGCCAGCGGAAGGCACGCGAAATCCCTGCTGCGGGAATTTGACGCGCGGCGTTGCGATTCTGGGCGACAAACTGTTTTTGGCGGCTCTCGATGCCAAGATGATAGCCCTCGACGCGAAGACCGGCAAGGAACTATGGACTACCCAAGTCGCGGACTACAAGCAAGCGTACGCGATGACGGTGGCGCCCATCGTGGTCAAAGATAAAGTGATCGCCGGCGTGGCGGGCGGAGAGCACGGCGTCCGCGGTTTTCTCGCCGCTTATGACGTGAATACCGGCAAAGAAGTCTGGCACTTCAACACAGTGCCTGGTCCGGGAGAGGCGGGATACGAAACCTGGCTTGGCAAAGACGGCAAGCCGAGCGATTCCTATTTACATGGCGGAGCGCCGATTTGGGTTACCGGATCTTACGATCCAGAGACGAACCTGACCATGTGGGGCACGGGGAATGCTGGTCCGGACTATAACGGCGACAACCGGTTGGGCGACAATCTGTACAGCTCGTCGGTGATCGCGCTTGACGCCGACACGGGGAAACTGAAGTGGCACTATCAGTTCTCTCCGCACGATGAGTTCGATTGGGACGCGACGCAGGTTCCGGTGTTAGCCGATATTAATTTCAAGGGCAGCCCGCGGAAAGTGATGATGTGGGCGAATCGGAACGGCGTGTTTTATGTGCTGGACCGCACCAACGGTCAGTTCCTGTCGGGAAAATCTTTTACGAAGACAAACTGGTTTACCGGTTTCGACGAAAAAGGCCGGCCGATGCGCGCCCCCGGAATCGTGCCAACCCTAGAAGGGACCTTGGTGTACCCCGGCAACCAGGGTGGAACCAACTGGTACAACCCGTCGTTTAGCCCGGTTACCGGCCTGTTCTATATTCCCGCGTGGGAGAACAGCTCCAGCACTTACAAGAAAAACGAGGCTCCGCCCGAATTCCAGCAAGGCCAGAGCTTCACCGGAGGAGGCCCGGGTCGCGGAGGCGCGAACGATGAAGTGTTCAGTTCGATCGTCGCGATGGATCCAAATACCGGCGACCGCAAGTGGGCATTCCGGCTGTCGGCTCCGTCCACAGAAGGTGGAGTGCTGACAACAGCATCAAATCTATTATTCGCCGGCGGACGTGACGGACAATTCGTTGCCTTGGATGCTCGCGATGGCAAGTTGCTTTGGGAAACGAACCTCGGACCATCTGTTTCGGCTGGCCCGATGACTTACATGGTCAACGGAAAGCAATTCGTGAGCATTCAGTGCGGGAACGCATTGTACACGTTCGGGTTGAGATAAGTGCCCGACAACTATTATTGGCCGGTTGCCCGAATTCTGGCAGCCGTGGTGCAAGCCTGGACCACGGTGAAATAACGCGCGACACCATCCGCGCCCACGTCGAATGGGTTCAGCTCCCCTGGTTTGCGGTTTGCCGCCGCGTGAGCTTTGAAGTACCCATCATCGAATTCGGAGTGATTCGACATCAGGGCGGTCGCACCGTAGTCAGCGGCGGCCTTCGCCATCTTCTTGGAGGAAGCGATATAGCCGTCGTAGTATGCGGCAGCGCCGTTGAACGGGATCGCTGTGCCGCCTACGTAGGCGATGCGAAGGGGTTTGCCATTGTCCCTCACCTCGAACAGGTAAGAAAGAGTTCCAGGGGTGTGGCCCGGCATCGTGATGATCTGAACGGAGGCATCCCCCACCGAGACCTTCATCCCGTCAGTGCCCACCATGTCATGCTTTGCCTTGCCGGTGGTGCGTTTATCGACGGCATCCCAGTCTTCCGCGCCGTAGATCACGTGCACGCCCGGAATCGAGTCCTGCAGCAATACGGCGCCGCCGTCGTGATCGCCGTGGGCGTGCGAAAGAATTACATATTTCACGTTCTTCGAATCCAGCCCGACTTTCTTCAGGCCATCCAGAATTTCCTCTCTCGCGGCGTAGTCGAACAGCGCCTCGATGACGATAATGCCTTGGCTGCCGACGATGGCCCACGCGCTATGGATCTTGGTGCCCAGGAAATAGAGGTTATCCGCGACCTTGGCAGGTTCGGCATACCAGGTTTCCCGGGCAGGCGTACGGCGAGTTGCTCCGCGGCCACCTACGCCCCGGCCAGCCCCTGCCTGACCGCCCGTAGCTGGGGGACCGGCTGACGGGGGAATGCAGAGGCGTAGAAACGTTCCCGCCCAATCCGTGCCGGCGGCCGTCTTGGCCGTCGCGATGTAACTGTCCACTGTCGGGTTAGGCGCCTGCGCCGATGCGATCGCGACTATCGCAAAAAGAACTGCTCCGGCAATGCTGATAAGTGATTTCATCTGATGCACCCCTGCCGGATGAAGTTACTTTACCGCCGGAAGCTCGGGCTTGCCTGCGGCTGAGTGCTCATCGACCGCGATGGCAAAAAACCCGCTTACTGCGTAGGTGTTCATGGCGGCCACCATGTCCATGGCGCCGCGCTTACCCCACAATTCGACGACCTTGGCGAAGGTGGCGGAATCGACTTTCTTGTCGTTGAGTAGTTGACGGCCGAAGCGGATGACTGCGGCGTCCTTTTCATTCAAGCCAGTGAGAGGGCGATTGAGGCGAACGACGTCGATTACCTTGGCGTCGATGCCGGCCTTGAGGCCACTGGCCTCGTGTCCGTTCCACTCAAGGTTGTAATTAGTGGCGCGACAGGCGACCAGAATAGCGAGCTCGCGCGTGTGCGCATCGAGGGTTCCACCCGTCACCGCCGCGTCGTGGAGGTCCAGCAACGCTTGCCCTACGGCCGGGTTATAGGTGGCGAACGCGAGCGGCCCGGTCACAGTTCCGCCCTTGCCAAAGGTGTCGACGACTTTCTTTCCCTTGGCGTCCACGTCGGAACTCTTCAGATAGGGAAGACGGGCGCGCGACTGAGGATCAAGATCGGATGGGAGTCTCGATTGCGCGTATGCGGTGAAGGACACCGAGGCGGCGAACAGAATCGCCGCCCACTTCTGCGAGGACGAAGAAAGGGTCATTGTGTTTTCTTCCTCCGTTGATTCTACTCCAGCAAGACTCTGAGGTATTGCAGAAACCGTGGATTCTCTCGCGGACGCTGAGGTTTCAACCCGACGCGCTGGAAGAAGCCGCACCCTGCGTGGACAAGGACGCCGCGCACTACGTCACGCTGACGCATCGTGACAACACACCATGCCGCGGTGTGGCTTTATGGGTAGCCCTGCAGCCTCGGAGCTCCATGCTTCCACGTGGGAGGCAGCGCGAACCCTTCACGATTCGGCATCTTCACCTTTGGCAGGCTCTCGGCGTCCAGCACATCGTCTTCCTTGACGACGTTACTCTTGTACAAAATGTACGCCGTGAGCGCGTACACTTCGTTGGGGGTGAGCGAGCCTTCTTTCCCTAAAGGCATGCCGCGGTTGATGTAATCCCAGATAGTCGTTGCGAACGGCGAGTGAATCGCCATCGCGTTTGAGTCGTTCACGCAAGGCGCAAGGCACGTCATCGCCATTGCCGGTTGAGCGCCTTTACTGGGTACCAATGTCGGGGCAGGCCCTCCGGACCCCGATGCTCCGTGGCAGCCACCGCAGCCCTTGCTGACAAATACCGCCGCGCCTTCTTTGGCCGACCCGTGCCCTTGCGGGAGCTCTTTTCCCGTCGGGCTGATGGCGATGTCCCAGGCGCGAATCTCTTCCGGCGTCGGCGCCCGTCCCACGCCATAGGTGGGCGTTTGCGTCCAGGCGCTCTGGCAAAGCTCGAAAACGGCTGTAACAGCGACGATGGCAACCTTACGCCAGACCATTGTGCACGCTCCCATCCGCTGCTACTCTCCAAGGCTGAACACTGTTGTCCGCACCAGGCACGCGGAAATTCCCATCCAATGGTTGATTCCAGTATTTCGCGACCTCGGCTCGCGTAGGCTGGATCGACCCCAATGCATCGGTGCATCGCGACATCAGCGTACACTCTTGTCCGTTCCAATTCCAGTGAAGGCCGAATCGAGTGTGTGCCATGGGCAAGGCCGGCGACCGGAGTTCCGCACTCTTCCAGGTTCGGCCGCCGTCTGTCGATACCTCCACG
Source organism: Bryobacteraceae bacterium (assembly GCA_025980665.1). GTDB lineage: Bacteria > Acidobacteriota > Terriglobia > Bryobacterales > Bryobacteraceae > Palsa-187. The sequence continues at coordinate 1,909 of JAICXC010000145.1, read as the reverse complement.
CTTTTGATGGCCGCCGTGCCGGACCACGCCAAGCCGGAGATCTCATAGAACCCGGGGCCCGAAAGCCGCTGTCCGCCGGAAGGGAATGTGATGACCGATTTTGGGCCGATCTCATGAGTCAACGCCGTCACCTTCGGGTCCGGATTGATGTGCCCGTAATCGTCATAGGTCATGTAGTAGCGGTCCACAACCTTAATGCGCCTGAGGTACTTGATCTGATAAATGCCTTCGAACCCAGGAACCATGAGCCGTAGGGGGAAACCTTGCTGGGGACGGAGTGGCTCGCCATTCATCGCGTAGCACACCATGCAGTCATCCATCGCTTTACCGAGCGGAATACTCGATGCGCCCTTCACTTCCTCGGCGCCTTCCGCGACGATCCACGATGCTGCGCTTTGCACTCCCGCTTCCTTTGAGCAGCAGCGAAAGCGGCACCCCGGTCCATTCGGCGCAGCTCGTCAATCCGTGGGTTTCCTGAACCGTTTTGTGCGTCGGGCGGGCGCGATTTCCCAAACACTCAATGAAGTGGATGCGTGAAACGTACGGGAGCCGCTTCAATTCTTCCATCGTGAAAATCAGCGGCCGGTCCACCATCCCGTGGATCATCAGACGATGCTCCTTAGGGTCAATATCGGGAACGTAAGAGCCGCGATGCGTCGCTGTGTAGAACAGCGACGAGGGCGTGATAATTCCGGACGAATCCTGGAGCGGCGTTAAAACGTGAAATGTGAGTCCAAATTCATCGGGCGAATGCCTCTCTGCCACGGGCACCCGGATCGAGGTAACGAACCGCGAGCGTTCTCCATAGGCGATCAGCTCATCGATTTTCTTTGGCGGCATCCCCTGGGTCTGGCCCGTCGCAACCTTCGCGCCTGCCAGACCGGCTAATGCCGCACTACCCTTCAGGAATCCACGCCTATTCGGTTTCTTCGAGTCCATGGCTCACTCCTCTGACAAGAAGTTTGATGCTTTAGGCCTTCCAGTGGTACAGAGTATACACCCGTTTCCGGCTACCACAGTTATCGATGCTGGATCGGCTCCTGGCTCAAACGGGGCGGACCGAGACGGGTTGAGTTCATCACGGAGATGTGAGCCGGGGTACCGGACTTGCCCAAGATAGGGGTACCCTTGCGCTGTTCGTCTCCGCGCTATATCTTTATTATGCAAGTGAATAGGGAGGAGTAGCGATGCAATCGGCGAGAAGAGCGACTGCAAAACACGTGTGGCGCGGATGGTGGTGCCTGCCGCTGCTGCTGGGGTTCGTCTTAGTGCGACCCAACGTCCCCCTGCATGCAGCTTCCAACACAGCTGCCGTAGCGGACGCCGCCAAAGCGGATGATCTGCCTGCGGTCCGCAAACTGATCAAGGAACACACGGATGTGAATATCCCCGCCAACGACGGCTCCCCCGCGCTCTTGTGGGCAGCGTACCACTCGAACCTAGAAATGACGAAGGCGCTTCTCGCGGCGGGAGCCTTGGTTGATGCGGCCAACCATTACGGCGTCAGCCCTCTTCTGCAAGCGAGCCGCAACGGCGACGTCGAAGTTATCCGCGCATTGCTCGATGCCGGAGCCGAGGCCACGCGTTGGCACGCCGAGGGCGAGACGCCGCTGATGGCTGCGTCGCGGACCGGCCGCGTGGACGCCGTTAAATTACTGCTTTCCCATGGCTCGTTCGTCAACGCCTCGGATCCGTTTCAGGAAGAGACCGCGCTCATGTGGGCGTCCGCAGAAGGTCATGTGGAAGTGGTGAAGACGCTGCTGGCCGCCGGCGCTGATCCCAACCTCAAAGCGCATGTCTCCAGGATCACGGACCGCAAAAACGCCGACCATCCCTCAGGCGGCTTCACGGCCTTGATGTTTGCCACGCGTAACGGACACGAGGATGTCGTTAGGGCGTTGATCGCCGG
>JAICXC010000066.1 GCA_025980665.1 Bryobacteraceae bacterium | reverse complement strand
TGGTCCTTGCCGCCCAAGTTCCCGATCGGCCAGGCCCGAACGCCAGCCTTCAAATCGATGACAATGATCCCGCTCTGCCCGGTCTGGTGTGCCGGGCGGCAATGTTTGCTCAGCAGAGCGGCGATATGCCGGGCGCTGAAAAACTGATACGTCATGGCTTGACACTATTTGTTCGAAACAATTCGCTGGAAACGACCGGCGGAGCGGCCTGCTTAACGACGTTTGCCAGCTTGCTGGAATCGCGCAGCCACGAGAAGGAAGCGCAGGAACAACTGGAACACGCTCTTGCGATTCGTGAACAACTGCTCGGACAGAACCACTTTCTTGTGGCCGATACTCTGGTTCGGCTCGGACTGACTCATTCCCGGCAAGGCCACTTGGCCGAAGCCGAAGCCATTCAAACTCGCGCGGTAAACATTCTTCGCATGCAGGAACCCTCAGCGGAACTGGCGGCTGCATTGAACAATCTAGGCGATGTAATGTCCGCCCAGAGCAGGTGGAAGGACGCCGAGCCCCGGATCCGCGAGGCGATCTCTATCTGGGAAAAGGCCGGAGGCCCCGACGATCCGAGTGTGGCAGCGGGACTACTAAATCTGGGAGTCCTTTTAGAGGAGCGCAAACAGTACGACGAAGCGGCTCGCGTATTGGCCCGGGCGAGGAGGATCGACGAGAAAGCGTTTCCCGTGAACCATCCACGGATCGCGATGAACCTTAACGCCGCCGGCGTTCTGGCGACCGCGCGAAAGAACTACCAGGAAGCCGAGGATCTGCTCGCGCAGGCAGCAGCAATCCTGGAAGATTCGCAGTCTCCACAGCATGCAGAGACCGGCCAGGTTCTGTTGAATCTAGCGGAAGTCTATCGGCTGGAGAAGAAGATGGACCAAGCGCGCGATACGTACCAGCGCGGGCTCGCAGGTGTTACTTCTGCCTGGGGTCCTAACGACGCGCGGCTTCCCCAGTGGATGGAGAAGCTCGCAGCCGTCCTCCGGGCGCAGCAAGACTTCGCCGGAGCCGAAGAGCTAGAAATCCGCGCAACCCGAATCCGGGTCCTGCACACAATTCGTTAAGCCTTGGGCCCTAGGCGGTCCGCATCGATTCGGTCTTATCGCCCGAAATCGCCGCCTGCGCGGCAGCCAGCCGGGCAATCGGAATACGATACGGCGAGCAGGACACGTAATTCATCCCTACTCGATAACAGAATTCGACCGAGCTCGGATCGCCGCCATGTTCGCCACAGATGCCGATTTCCAGATCCGGACGCGTCTTGCGGCCTAGCTCGATACCCATGATGATCATCTTGCCGACGCCTTCCTGGTCGATGGAAGCGAACGGATCGGCTTTGAAAATCTTCAGGGCTTCGTACTCGCCGGAGAACTTCGTATAATCGTCGCGCGACAAGCCCATCGTGGTCTGGGTCAGATCGTTAGTGCCGAAACTGAAGAATTCGGCCTCTTTCGCGATCTTATCGGCGACCAAGACTGCCCGAGGGATCTCGATCATCGTTCCCACCAGGTAGTGGAGTTTCTCCATGCCCGCCTTCGCCAGTACTTCCTTGGCGACGCGGACGACGATTTCCTTCTGATTGGTCACCTCGCCCACGCTACCAGCCAGCGGAATCATCACTTCCGGAATCACCTTGATTCCCTTCTTCGCCACATGCACGGCTGCTTCGAAAATCGCGCGGGCCTGCATTTCGGTGATCTCTGGATACGTGATGCCGAGCCGGCAGCCACGGTGCCCTAGCATCGGGTTGAACTCGTGCAACTCCTCGACGCGCTTTAACAGTTCGGGTAGTTGCTTCTTCAAATCGCCGACTTTAATCCGATACTTCTCGGACATCTCTTTCTTCGACGATCCATTGGCGTAAGGCAGCCGGGCGAGATCCACCATCAGGTCTTCGCGCTTCGGCAGGAACTCGTGCAATGGTGGATCGAGCGTACGGATCACCACGGGAAGCCCGTCCATTTCCTTGAATAGGCCGATGAAGTCCTGGCGTTGCATGGGAAGCAGCTTTTGCAGAGCCTTGGTGCGCGATTTTACGTCGCGCGCCAGAATCATGGCCTGCATAAACGGGATGCGATCCTCGGCGAAGAACATGTGTTCCGTGCGGCACAGTCCGATTCCCTCGGCGCCATAGAGCCTGGCGACTTTGGCGTCGCGCGGAATGTCCGCGTTGGCCCGCACGCCGAAGCTGCCTCGGAATTCATCCGCCCAGGTCATCAGCTTGCCGAAGTAGGAGGAGGTCGGGTCGGGATCCTTGGTGACCGCCTTGCCCAGGTATACCTTGGCAGTGGTGCCATCCATCGAAATCCAATCGCCTTCCTTGACGGTGATGGCTTTCTTATTGACCGTGACGGTGAAATTCTTACTGCGTTCGTCGATGGCGATTGCACCCGCGCCGACGATGCATGGCCGCCCCATGCCGCGCGCGACCACTGCAGCGTGACTCGACTTGCCGCCGACCGCGGTCAGGATTCCCTTGGCCACATCCATGCCATGAATATCGTCGGGAGTGGTTTCCTTGCGCACCAGGATCACGGGACTGCTCTTGCTCATCTCCACTGCTTCCTCAGCGGTGAATGCGGCTCGTCCAACGGCAGCGCCTGGACTGGCGTCTATTCCGGTCGCAATATTTACGAGTTTCTTCAGTGACGGTTCGTCGAAAATCGGGTGCAGCAGCTGATCGAGCTGCTGGGGCGCGACGCGCAACACCGCCTCTTCCTTGCTGATCAGGCCTTCCTCATGCATCTCCACTGCAACGCGCACTGCCGCCTGGCCCGTACGTTTTCCATTGCGCGTCTGGAGCATGTAAAGCTTGCCCTCTTCGATGGTGAACTCGAAGTCCTGCATGTCGCGATAATGTTTTTCGAGGCTCGCGGTGATCTCACGAAGCTGCGCGTAGGCTTCCGGCATGATCTTCATGAGCTCGGAGATCGCTTGCGGCGTACGGATGCCGGCGACAACGTCTTCGCCCTGGGCGTTCACCAGAAACTCGCCGTAAAACAACTTTTCACCGGTCGCGGGATCGCGCGTGAAACCGACACCAGTCGCAGAAGTATCGCCGGTGTTGCCAAATACCATGGCCTGGACGCTGGCAGCCGTTCCGATGTCGTCCGGGATCTTCTCCATCTTGCGGTAGTACGCCGCCTTGGGGTTCCACCAGGAGCCGAATACGGCATCGCGCGACATGGTCAACTGTTCGCGCGCATCCTGCGGAAAGGGCTTCTTGGTTTCCTTCTGGACGAGCTTCTTATAGTCTTCGATGATGGCCTGCAGATCCTTCGCGCTGAGGTCGGTATCGAGTTTGGTCTTGGCCTTGTGCTTGCGCGTATCGAAGATGTGATCGAATTTCTCCATGTCGATATTCAGCGCGACTTCACCGAACATCTGAATAAAGCGCCGGTAGCTATCGTAGGCGAAGCGCGGATTGCCGCTCTTCTTGGCCAACCCTTCCACGGTCTTGTCGTTCAAGCCCAGGTTGAGGATGGTGTTCATCATGCCGGGCATAGAGAACTTCGCGCCGCTGCGGACGCTGACCAGCAGCGGATTCTCGGGATCGCCCAGCTTCTTGCCGATCTGCCCTTCGAGCTTGGCCAGCGCCGCGAACATCTGCTGGTCAATCTCGGGAGTCACCTTGTTTCCGTTCTGAAAGAAGATGTTGCAGACTTCCGTCGAGATCGTGAAACCGGGAGGCACGGGAACACCGGCCTTGCTCATCTCGGCTAGCCCGGCGCCCTTCCCGCCGAGGACTTCTTTCATCTTGCCGTCACCGTCGGCCGTCCCGCCGCCAAAACTATAAACGTATTTAGTCATAATTTCTGATCTCCTGAGGTTACGATCTCCGAGAAGTCGGCGATCGAAGAAAACTTGCGAAGCATGTCGCTTAACATGCTCAATCGGTTCTCGCGGATCTTCGGATCCGGCGCGTTCACCATGATTTTGTCGAAGAATCGGTCGACCAGCGGCCTTAATTCCGCGACGTCCTCCAGCGGACCGTTGGCTGGAAGCTTCGTATAGGCCTCGTAAAGTTCCTTTTCCGGTCCGTCTTCCAGCAGCTCCGCATGCATCACGCCCTGCGTAAAATTGGCTTGCTTTAGGATGTTGTTGATCCGCTTAAAACTGGCCGCGAGTGGTTCGAAATTGGGTGTGGGCCGGACGCGAGAAACGTGCTGAAGCCGTTCTTCGACATCTTTAAGTGTCGAAACGCCAACCTTCAGCACTGCATTCACTTCGTCGTACTTGAACCCGCGAACCTCGCGGAAGTAGTGCTGCACTCGTTCCAACAGAAAAGCGTACAGCTCGCCCTGCGCCAGAGAATCAAGCTTATAATCCAGACCGGCTTCCACCAGTATCTTTACCGCGCCTTGCGCGGCGCGACGCAGAGCGAATGGATCCTTTGAACCGGTCGGCACGAGTCCGATGCCGAAGCAACTCCGAAGTGTGTCAAGCTTATCCGCCAGCGCGACGATTTGCCCCTCGCGCGTAGAGGGAATCGAATCCTCCATGCTGAGTGGCTGGTAATGCTCGTAGATCGCTCGATAGACTGCCTCAGGCTCGCCCTGCGCCTTGGCATACAGCCCGCCGACGACGCCTTGCAGATCGGTGAACTCCTTCACCATCTCGGTCGTGAGATCGCATTTTGCTAACAGCGCTGCACGCTGCGCGTCTGCGCCTCCGCCAAGTTCCTTGACCAACTCCACTACCCGATCCGTCTTCTCCTTATACGATCCAAGTTTCGCCTGGAAGGTGACCTTTGCCAGATCGTCAACGCGATCCGCCAGCTTCTTCGCCTGATCGACGTTCCAGAAAAACCGCGCGTCGTTGAAGCGAGCCTTGAGTACACGCTCATTCCCGTGCTTGACCAGACCCTCAGGATCGCCCGCAGTGTTCATCACGGCGACGAAGTTTGGAGCGAGTCCGATGCCGTCCTCCACCGAGAAGTATTTCTGATGATGCCGCATCACGGTGGTCAGCACTTCGGCCGGCAGGGCCAGATAAGCCGGGTCGAAGTCACCCTTGATCGCCGTGGGGAATTCGGTGATATACGTCAGCGTCTCGACCAGGTCGCCGTCGAGCTTCGCCCCCAGCGCGGCGCCTTCTTTCTCGATCTTGTGACGCCGTTCGTGCGCAGCCAGAATCACGAAGTTTTTGCGCAGTTCACTCTCGTAGTTGGCGATTGTCACTGGGATGGAGCTTGCGCCCAGAATCCTATGTCCGCGCGTGATATTACCCGAGCGCACGCCTCCGATCTCAATTGGGATCACCTGATCGCGCAGCAGGGCGACGATCCAGCGAATAGGACGAATGAAGCGCGGGCCGTTCTTACCCCCAGTCCAGAACATAGTCTTGGGCCACTGGATTCCGAGGATCGCGGCAGGCAGGGATTCCGCCAGAATGTCTTGCACGGCCCGGCCTGAAACTTTCTTGACCAGTTCGTAGTAGTTGCCGGCCTTGCGCAGCGCCGATGCATCCGCGCCCTGCTTCTTCGCGAAACCCTCCGCGGCCTTGTCGCCCGCGGTAATCGGTGGACCTTTGACCACTTGCTCGAAATCGGGTGTTCGCTCCGGCAAGCCTTGCGCGCGGACGACCAGCCTCCGCGGCGTCGCGTCCACGCTCGGCGTGGCACCTAACAGGTCCATCTTGGCTAACTGCGCTAGCGCACCTGGAATCATCCAGTGCGGAATCTCCTCGGTCCCGATCTCCAGCAAAAAATCGAGGCTCACGCAGCCTCCTGTTGCTGTTGATCGGCCCAGATCTTAGCAGTCCCGACCGCAAGGTCGCGTACGCGCTTGATCACGCCGACGCGTTCTGTCACCGAAATCGCTCCGCGCGCATCGAGCAAGTTGAACAGATGCGAGCACTTCAACACCTGCTCATAGGTCGCCAGCACGGGATAGCGGCGTTTCTCCGGGTACCTGTCATATCCCGCCAGCAGCTCTTTACACTCGGCCTCGTGTTCTGCAAGAAGGCGCCACAGGCGATCCACGTTGGCCATCTCGAAGTTATAGACCGAGAACTGTACTTCGTCCGCCAGGCGAACCTCGGAATACTTCACTCCGGCAGCCCATTCCATGTCATACACGCTATCGACGCCCTGCAAGAACGCCGAAATGCGCTCCAGTCCGTACGTGATCTCCGCGGGAACAAGATCCAAATCCAAACCGCCACACTGCTGGAAATAGGTGAACTGAGTAATCTCCAGACCGTCGAGCATAACCTGCCAGCCGACGCCCCATGCCCCTAACGTCGGGGCTTCCCAGTTATCTTCCTCGAACTTGATATCGTGCTTTGAAAGATCGATGCCGATGGCCTTAAGGCTCCCCAGATACTGATCGATCACGTCGTCGGGCGTGGGCTTCAGGATCACCTGAAGCTGCTGATGCTTGTACAACCGGTTGGGATTTTCGCCATAGCGCCCGTCGGCGGGACGGCGGCTAGGCTGCACATAAGCGACACGATACGGCTTCGGCCCCAGCACTCGCAAGAAAGTCTCGGGACACATGGTTCCTGCGCCGACTTCAACATCGTACGGCTCCTGGATAATCGCACCGCGATCCGCCCAGTAGCGCTTCAGCTTGAAAACGGTGTCCTGAAAAGTGTCCATGACTTAAAGGGCTTCCAGTAGCGGGACCGTTAAAAACCGTCGTTCGACGTGCTGCTCCATGGCGCGGATTAGAGTGCGGCGGAGTCCCTGCAGCGTGGATTTGGTCCACTCACGGGGTGTAAGATCGGCCAGCTTCTTGACGAACATTTCCTCCACAATCTCCACGGTTTCTTGTTTGCTCACGCGCAACTCGGGCAGCACGCCCGTCAGGCGCACCGACCACAGAGTGAAATAGTCCACCGCGGACCACATATTGCCGCCGGACCGAAGAACCTTCAGCGTGCTATTCAGCAGGCGGAAAAATTTCTCGTTGGGCTCGTGCGGCGGCATCAGTTGATCGGTCACCTCTGTAAAATAATCCAGCGCCAAAGAACAACCGTAATCGGACTGCAACGCGAACTGCGACTCGATCAGCTCACAGCCTGACAGGTTCGCCAGTTCGGAATTTTCGCGCAAAAAGTAGGCCATCCGGACGTGGGAAAGCCGTTCGAGACCCGATCCAAAGGCGCTTTTCGGACGCTTGGCTCGCCGCGCGATACCCCGCAGCTTCCCCTGGTCACGGGTAAAAAAACTCACGATGAGATCCGCTTCCCGGTAGGGGTAAGTGCGCAGGACGAACGTGTCGCTCACCTGCGCGGGCATAGTCTGGGCGCAATACTTTAGCGTATCATGCCCGCCGTTTATTTTGACGCCGGCGCGGGCGCCGTGTCCTCCTGGATTCCGCCGACCCAATAGCTGTTGCCCTGCACAAAGACCGTTGCAGTGATCTTTTCCCCGGTGTGAAGTTTGTCGAATTCCACTTGGTCCTTCACCGGAAACTCCATGGTCATGGCTTCCATCCAGTCGCCGATCTTCCCGGCCTTGATAGCGGCGATCTTGCCCTGCGTATCCAGGCGAAGCACCTCGCCATGCATCGGATACTGCTTGACGGGTTCGTCCTTTGTTCCCTCTTTAACTGCTGTGACACTTGGCTGCCGGCAACCGGCCAGCAGAAGAAGAAATGTGATCGCGACGCGGGAACGCATACCCTGAGCTTACAAAAAAAGGGCGGAGACCTTTCGATCCCCGCCGACGTTCGGGACTAACCTGTGCTCAGAAGCGCAAAGGCGCAAAGGGCGCGAGTAGTTACTAGAAATTAAACTTCGCAGCCAACTGGATGACTCGGGAGTTGCTGGGGAACACCTGATCCCATTTTCCGAACAGCGGATTCCCCGGAGTGAGATAGTTAGTTTGGCCTGCATGGCCGACCGCGAGCACACTGTCCAGCGCGCCCGGCGTGTATTGCGGATGATTCAAGCCATTATAGAAATCCGCGCGAATCTGGACATGGTAGCGCTCGCGGGCCGTGAAAGACTTAGCCACGCTCAAGTCGATATTGTCGATCGGATTTGTGGGCAGAATATTCCGGCCGGAGGTCGCCAACGCGCCCTGCGCAGCCTTGATGAACTGAGCGTTGGGATTTACTGCCAGATATGCGACGGTCTGCCCGGCGCTGTTTTTCAGTGCGGTGACATCGCTCCCGGTTCCCGAAATACTGTTCGGATTCACAATCACGCGATCGCCCGCACTGTCCAGGTTCATATTCGAATCGACGGCGCTCTGCGGAGTCACCCACTCGGGCGATTCCACGACGTACACGCCGGATAGCTGGTAATTGCCCACCAGGTTACGCAGAAACCAGTTGTCGTTCTTTTCAAACCAGGGCGTATCATACAACGAAGTTAGCGTGAGCCGGTGACGATGATCGAGAGCGGACGAGGCCCACTCCGGTCCGAGATTTTGGAAATCCTGGGGACGGCGCGGCGTCAAGGTCGTGAAATTCAGCTCCATAGTGCTGTCGTCCAGCAAGTGACTCCAGGTGTATCCACCTTTGAAGGTGAGATGTCCCGATAGGCGCTTGCTCACATCGATAGCCAGGCCGTTGTACTCCGAATTCCCTCGCGGGACGTACGAAGTGATCCCCGAGAAATTAGTGAATCCATACTGCGCGAGCGAATTTGCCTGCGCGTTTCTCTCGGTTGTAAGCTGCGCGAGCGTCAGCGGCAGCGCGTTCAGTTGATCCGGAGTCGGCGCCTGGAGATAGGTCGGCAGAAAGTTCGTATCGGTCACCACCGCGGTGCGCCCCAGCTGGGTTTGCATCAGCAGATGCACACCCTTGGTGCCCAGATAACGGACGTCCAACATCCAATCTTTTGCAAAAGAGTGTTGTACGCCGAAATTCCAGTTCAGGGCGTAGCCCAGTTTCTGATTGTCCAGCCAGCCCGTGGTGCTCGCGCGAGCCTGGGCGGGAGTCAGGGTGGGAGAGGTCAAACCCGGCAGGATGCCTCCGTTCGCAAGAAATCCCGGCGCGTTGGCTCCCGTTACTGTGACGATCGAGTTTACCTCGGGAGGGCGAATATTGAGGCCGATGTTGTCGAAAATCTGATCGTAGGCGATCCCAAACCCGCCTCGGATCGCGGTTTTCGCGGACTTCCCCGGAGAATATGCGAATCCAATACGAGGAGCGAAATTTTTAGTCTGCGGCTGGGGCGCAAAGAAGGTCAGCACTCCCGGAACGTCCGCCTGACTATTCATCGTGTACTCTTGCATGGATCTGGGTACGGCCGTGAACTCGTAACGCACGCCCAGGCTCAAGGAAAAGTTTCGCGTGACCTTCCAATCGTCATTGGCGAACCCATATAGCGCATAGTTGTTTCCGGAATACGGAATACTGCCGCCAACCGCGCGCGTCGCCAGACTATCGGGGGTTAAATCCAGCAGATACTGTTGCAGGTTGCTGTATTGATAGTTGCCACGAACATTTGAGATGAAGTTGATGAGGGAAGTATTGTCCCGTCCTTCGATACCGAACTTCATGTTATGACGACCCTTAATCCACGTCACGTTATCCACAATCTGGTACGTATTTTGCACCACGTGCTGCGGAGCATTCGGATCCGGGCCAATCTGCGCGCCCAAATTGCTGCCTGTGCCCACCACAAGATTGGGGAACGAATCCAAGCCGGGAAACTGAGTGGAGGGAACAGCGTCGTTGTCATTCAGCCGGTTGTAGGCAAGCCGTACTTCATTGGCCAAATCGGCGCGAAATGCGTGAAACTCAGATAGCGAAAATAGCTTGGCTGTAGTCGGACGCAGGTAATAGAAGGCCGACTGGGCGGCAGCGGTATCGATCCTCGATGTGTTGTTCGCGATGTACCGCACGCGCAACTGGTCGCTATCGGATATGCTGTAGTCGCCCGAAACCAGCCCCCGATAAATATTCTGATAGCTGGGCGCAAGCGTTGGCACGATTCCCAGAGGAATGGAGGTCCCGTTGACGGTGGTGGCGAAGTTGTTAGTCTGCTGCGGCGCCGCGCCGACATACTGCTTCATTACGTTCAGGTTTGTTGGGGATACATTCGTCATGCCCCCCAAGGTCGCGTAACCGGCCGCGGTGGGAGCGTAGACCGTCGAACCACCGGTACTGCTGAAGCCGGTTGGATTGTAATCGAAGTTGCCGTAATAGAAGATCTTGTCCTTCCGGATAGGACCGCCGACCGCGCCGCCGAGCACGTTGTTGTCGTAACGCGGCTGCGAGAGAGTTCCTTGCCGCTTAAACGCCTGGTCCAAAGCATCCAGATTGCGATTTTGCATGTACTCGTAAAGCGTTGCGTGCAGATCGTTGCCTCCGCGCCGGATCACGGCGCTGAACTGACCACCCGAGGAGTGTCCGAACTCGGCGGAAAACTGATTCTGCAGCACGCTAAATTCAGCCACCGAATCGTTGGGCAGCGCGACCACGGGACCCGTAATGTCCTTACGGTTATTGTCGGTTCCATCGACCATGAAATTGTTATTGCGCGGCCGCTGTCCACCCACCGAAGGACCGGTTCCCGCACCGATGCCGCCCGCACTCGCAACGCCGGCTCCCAGCAAAGACAGATTGAGATATCCGCCCGTGGGATCCGCCGCAATCCCCAAGTCCGATGCCATCCGGCTGGCGAAGATGTTGGCGATCTGCGCGGTCGTAGTGTCAATCAACGTCGTTGAGTTCACTACGTCTACTGATTCCGTCGCGGTGGCCACCGACAGCGTGACGTTTGCCGTGGCAGTCTTGTTCAGTTCAACACTCAAGTCTTTAATTTGCGCTTTCGCGAAGCCAATCGAGAATACAGTAACGCTGTAACTCCCCACTGGAAGATTATTGAAGCGATAAGCGCCGCTCTGGTCTGACTTAGTCTCGGCAATCACTCCTGTCGCGGTGTTCTGGGCATTCACACCGGCGTCGGCAATCACTTTTCCGCTGGTATCGTAGATTGTTCCAACGAGGTTGCCATCCGTAGCCTGACCGAAGGCGCTGATCATCGAGAACGAAGTGGTCAACACTATCGTGAGCAACAGTGACGTGTTGCGAGACGAAGACATGAGAGTCCCTTTCCAATGCCGGGTTTCCCGGCCTTATATGACTCAATCGGTTGGAAGTAGAAAAGAATTAGGTGTGGTTACGTGAAAGGTCTCAGTTGGTACTAGGGCCTTCTAAGGTCCATCCGCGCGCGGGGTGCGGCGATGGTCCCCGGAGGACATCGCAATCCCTAGCAAAGCAAAGAAGAAAGCCGCTAGAGCCGGTCTTTGCTGCATCGGGTAGTCTATCAAGCAGTGTACGAACACGGCTAGTAATCCTACCCCCCAAAGCGACCGGAACGCCGGCCGGACCGCTCCCGCTACAACTCCCACCATTAATAGGAAGAACGGTATGCCGCCCTCGGCGGCCCATTGGGCCCAATCATTATGAGCCTGGTTGGCGAATAGACCGTCATCGAAGCGCGCGAAACCAGGGTAGACCTCGGGCCACGTTCCCAGCCCGAATCCGGTCAGCGGACGATCCCGGATCATCGCCAGGCTGGATAGCAGGAAATCCTTCCGGACGGCATACGGATTCGGTTCCTGGAGCCGCCTCCAGATAACCTCCCAGCCGGCTACGGCGCCGAGGACGGCGAGCGTACATATGCTTGCTAGAAGCACGCGTGCCACGACTCGCCGGGAAATGACTCCCTGCCCTAAGGCGACGAGCGGGATCACCATCACTTCCGCCAGGCACAAGATAGTTCCAGCCCGCGATCCGCCCGCCACGACTGAAGCCAGCAGCAACGCGCCGATGACGCTGTAGAGCATGCGCCGCCGCGAATCCAGGATCGCTCTAACCAGCGCGAGCGGCAATACGGCTTCGATAAACGCCGCGTACTGGTTGTAATAGACAAACGGACCCAGGGTTCGGCGGTCCGACCCCGCGTGAAAGAGCCAGAAGATGACCCCCTCCGGCGACGAAAAAACGGTAAGCATCGATATCGCCGCAAGCCCCGTACCGAAAGACAGTAACCAGCTCAAGAACCGCTCCCGGCTCTGCTTGTTTCCTCCCAGTTCGAGACCCAGGCAGAAGACCGCGAGGATAGTCGTCCAATTGAGAACTTCGCTCAGCGTCTTATAGCGGTCCACGCTCCATCCCATGGACGCCTGAACCAAGCCCCACACAACGGCCATTCCCAGAAGCACCGCGGTGGGATGAATCGTCAGACTCTTTCGCTGGACAATGCGCGCCGCAGCCAAGGCGAAAACCGCGATTTGAAACGCGCTTAGCGCCCAGCGAGCCGGAACCCACATGGAGAGAATGCCCAGGAACAGAATCGCGGCGAGCAGCACTAGGGACCACTGTACGCGATCCACGTGCCCAATATTCTTAGGTGAAACCGCGGCAGCAAATCGCGGAATCTCGGCAACCTGTTTTGCTGCGTGCCCGCCTAAATCAAACGCGCACCCGGATGTTTTCCCGAAAATTCCGGTAAAACCTATCCGAACGGTAAAGCTTACGCCTGTTTTAGAGAGATCTTTAGAGATTACACCGCGGACGCGACCCTCGCCAAACCTATGCCAGATAAGGTGAATACATTAAGCCCAAAGCGTTTACCCGCGGTTGGCAGCACGGTTGCTCCTTACGTTCTCCGACAGGACACGCAGTGAAAGTGAGCCTGACCGAGGAGGCTATACGTTTATGTCTTCGCAATTTGACGAGTCGCCGGATCACAGCGGACGCTGGGCTAAAGGAGCGGTGATCGGATTAAGCGCAGGTTTGGTACTGGCGCTGGCAGGGGATGGATATCTTCTGAAGCGTACGAACGATACTAACCAGCAGATAGCGCAGATGCAGACCGACACGCAGGGACAAATCACCAAGCTCGGGGATGCCACCACGGAACTCCTGCAGCAACGCCTGAAAGCTCTCGACGATGAGATGACGGCGGCCATGAAAGGCGCAAGCACCACGACTACCGCGGCACTCCGGCGCACGCAGGCTGATGCCCTGAAGCAATCGCAAGAGCTCAGCAAGCAGATTCAGGAGCAGCAGCAACAAGTAGCCAGCCAGATCGGCGATTTGAAAGAAGCCACCACTTCAGTCGACTCCAAGGTTAGTGCCGTGTCCTCCGATGTAGGTAACGTGAAGACGGACGTGACAGCGGTGAAGGCGGATATCGCCTCCACGCAATCGAACCTCGAAAAGACCACCGCCGATCTCAAGAGAATGAACGGCGACATGGGCGTGATGAGCGGCCTGATTGCGACCAACGGCAAAGATCTGGCAGCGCTGCGTGAACTCGGAGAACGGAACTACTTCGAGTTCGATCTGAGCAAGAAGCAAGCCGAGAAGCGAATCGGCAACGTGACGCTCAAGCTGAAGAATGCCGATCTGAAGCGGAACCGCTACACGATGGAAGTTCTTGCCGACGACAAGCGCGTCGAAAAGAAGGATAAGACCATCAATGAGCCGGTGCAGATATATGTATCCGGCTACCGCCAGCCGTATGAAATCGTCGTCAATCAGGTGAAGAAGGATTCAGTGGTTGGATACCTTTCGACACCTAAGGTGACACTGGCCCGGCAGTAAGAGAATTACACTCCGGGTTTGTCGTGGGGCGGCCAAGAAATGGCCGCCCCGAGTGTTTTTAGGGCTGCGGCACCTTGATGCGGCCTTCCCACAAGCTCTTGTTGTTTTCCTCGCAGGAGTATTCCATAATCTCCCACTCCGGATGAAGCGTCCATCGGCGAACGCTGTCCCATGGCTTGGTATAGGTCTTGGGATCGTCTATGGTGATCACATAATCGATGTGATCCCGATCTGTGCGGCGAAAGCGTTCGACGGTATGTAGCTGATCGCTATGCGGGTGCCCAATTGTGTCGATCCTGGTACGTCCGTTGAAACCGATGGTATCGATCACGAGCGTATCGCCATCCCACTTGCCGACAGAGTTTCCGAACCACGTCGGATCGATGTCCTTGGGATGCGGTCGTCCGTCGATCGGCGTGACGTGGAACCAGCTGTTCTGCTCATATAGCATCGCGATGTACTTGTCGTCTTGGATAATCTGGACCGGATGCGGCCCGCCGACTGAGCGCAAAAGTCCGAAAGGCAAACAGGCTCCGGCATAATCCCCGTCTTTGGTCGCATCGTAGGATTCCCACTGTTGCTTTCCCCAGGCGGTGAACGGCAGGTTCTTTACACCCTTACAGCAAGCTTCGTCCTTGGTGACGTCGGCCATGCGCGGGGTCTGCCAGACTCCACCGAAATCCGGCTTGCCATTCGCCTTACGCGGCGCGGGCGCAGGCGCACCTTTGGTATTAGCCTTCTGCTGCGCGGGCAGGATCGCCGGCAGCGCGACCAGGAGGACCACCAGGATAGGAGCAGACGCACGAATCTTCATAAGACGCCATCATGCGCTTTGGAGAATCGGGAGTCAAGCGCTTAGCCCGCCAAGGACCCGCGAGCCATGGAACCGAACGCCAATCGTAGGTCGCAAACCAAGGTCCGTTTTGCGGGCTGCAACTTACTACCGCTGCGCACCGAACGTAAAACCCGCAGAATCGGCGGGAGCCTCAACCGGCTCTTTCCGAGCGTAAATGTTGTACGTTCCCGACCCGGTGGCGATACGGTCGGCGCAGTCGATCCGAAAGATGTTGCCGCCCAAGGAAAACCACAGCGAATTCTCCGCAACTTCACCAGCTCGTTCAAATCCCTGATCGGGGCGCGGCCGGAACGACAGGTCGTATCGTCCTTCTCCGGGAATATCGACCCGCACCACTGGAGCGCTCACGGTCGCCGTAGGATTTGCGGCTCGCTGTTCCACTCCGTTGGTCCGCAGACGAGGCTTCGCAATCGTCAATTCCGCGTCCTCCGCATACACATCCCGCGAGACGCCCGAGCGCGAGTGCATAACGCCCGTGCCAACGCGAACGTAGTCCACCAGTCTTCGGCCGGTTCGCGCGTCCGCGGCAAGAGTAAGCGCGATTGTTTCTCCATCGCGAAGAATCTGCGGGACCGGAGAAGGAACCGCCGAATCGGCAAACGTAACTCGAAATGTGTCTGTCCTGGCGATGGGTTCAAACGTCATTGTGTAGGTAAGGTAGAGGTTCCGGAAATTGTCGCGCACGAAACGATGAATGGTTGCCTTCCCAGGCGCTCGTTCGATGTCCGTAGAACCTGTCACGACGCTTTCAGCGTAATCCTTAAACCTCTGCTCCGCCCAAGTTTCGAATTCCGCCTTGGGGGTAACCGCCGGAGCTCCACTCGTCTCCCGGACCGCTTCTGGGAGGTCGCCGATGCGAGCGGGGCCCGCGAAAGGCACGGTGGGGCCAGGCGTAACTGGAATGTCTCGAAGATATACGGTCTGAACCTGGCCGATTCGCGTACCGTACTGCGCGGATTGCGCCAGGGCGGAAATCGCAAATATCGCGGAAAAAACTCCGGTCAGTTTCAAAGGGCCTCCCCACCCTCTATTATCACAAGTATGGTTGCACGGCTCTCCCTCGCCATCCTGGTGTCTGCGGCTTCCTCCTACGCACAGATCACGGTCGAAATCGATAACGCTTGGGTTCGCGTTCTGCGCGTGAAACAGGCTCCTCTCGAGACGGCGCCAGAGCGCCAGCATCCTGACTCCGTTGCCGTGTACCTTACCGATTTTGCCAACCACAAGGCCGGCGACGTTGGCTGGCTCCCGGCGGGCCGGGACGCTTGGGATAATCGTTCCGACCACCCCGTGGAGCTCGTGTTGGTGGAATTGAAACCGGGAGCGCCCAAAGCCAAGGGCTGGCCCGTGGAGCTCGATCCTGTCAAGCTGGAGCCCGCTTACGAGCAAGTCCCGCTGGAGAACGCTCGCGTACGCGTACTCCGGACCATCCTTGAACCGCATCTAAAAGGTCCCACCCACGATCATCCATCGTATGTGGTCGTCTATCTGACCGAATTGCACACCACTATGACGCTGGCCGATGGCAAACAGGTCGATAACCCGCGCCATCCAGGCGAAGTAGCATGGCGCGATCCGTACCGGCATACCACTGAAAACGTAGGGGATCGGACAGCAGTGGAGATCCAGATCGAATTGAAGTAAAGAACTTGCCTCCTCAAGAGGCCCGGCCAGCGTATTAGTAAGTGAAGCGCATGTTCACCCAGGGAATCGCCGGAGCCATTCCGAAGATGAGATCGGGAGAAACATCGGGAGCAATGACAGACGACCCCGAGCGTTTCGAGGAACTCGTCCGGGAACACCAGGCCATGGTGTTCAGCATGGCCTGCCGGTACTTGCGGAATCGGGCGCTGGCCGAAGAGATCGCGCAGGATGTATTTCTGCAGCTGTACCGGAAACTGCCTTCATTAGAATCATCCGAGCACGTCCTCCACTGGTTGCGATGGGTCACGGCTCACCGGCTGATCGACCATTCGCGTCAGGAAAAACGCCGGCCCCAGTCGCCGCTGGAGGATGCAGGGGAACCGGTAGCCGCGGATTCCACCGGCAACGCTGATCCGCTGCTCTCCGAGATGCTGCGGGATTTAGTCGCCTCGCTGCCGGAAAACGCCCGAGTGGTCATGATCCTGCGGTATCAGGAAGACCTGGATCCGATGGATATCGCGCGGGCCCTGGACATGCCGATCGCCACCGTCAAGAGCCATCTGCAGCGTTCGCTGGCGTTACTGAGGGAACAATTGTCCCGTACCAAGGGAGTTGGGTTATGAATTTAGATGACGAATTAAGAGCGGCCTTACGGCGGGAAGATCCGGCGCCGGATTTTACACAACGTGTTCTTGCAGGGCGAGTAGTAGCTCGTGCGAAGGCTACGCACCAGTCAAATCGGCCAATATTCCGGATGGCGTGGGCAGCAGCCGTCGCGGCCCTACTGATAATCGGATTGACTGCCACATACGAGGTTCGGCAAATGAAAGCGGAGCGCGCCGGCCGCGATGCGGTGCTGGCGCTGCGAATCGCGGCGGATAAGTTGAATAGTGCGCGAGAGAAAGTCGTCAGGCTGGAGAATTGATATGCGAAGAATTTTACTAGTTCCCTTCATCGCGGTCTGTGCTGCGGCGCAATTGCCCGCGCAGCAGTTGCGGATCACGGGCCTCGACGGTCTGGCATCCAAAGCTAAGGAATCCGCGGATATCACGCTCGACTCGAACCTGTTACAAATGGCGGGCGGATTTCTGGCTGGCGCCGGTAAAGATAGTAAAGACGGCAAAGACGCGGAGACCCTCAAGCAACTGCTCGCCGGGCTCAAAGCAATCACAGTTAAAAGCTTCAAGTTTGGAGAAACCGGCCAATACCGGATGGAAGATCTGGAACCGATTCGCGCCCAGCTTCGTACTCCTGGGTGGAGCAAGATCATCTCTTCGCAAAGCAAGGAAGAGACCAGTGAGATCTACATGCGTACCGACCAGGGCAAAGTCGCCGGATTTGCGATTATCGCCGCTGAGCCGAAGGAACTGACGGTGGTAGCGATCGAAGGGACCATCAACTTGAACGACCTATCCAAGCTGAAAGCCCTCGGAGTTCCATCGATTCCAGTTCCCGACAAGAAAGGGAAAAAAGAATGAGGACGCTGCTGACTACGATGTTTTGCCTGGCGTTATCACTCCCCGCACGATCCCAAAGCGTCGACATCAACCTCGATGCGCTGGCCGCCAAAGCCAAAGATAAAGCCGAGATCACGCTCGAAGGTCCGCTGCTCGCGCAAGTGCTCCAGCAGGCGCCGGAAAAGGTCAAGGGCGCGGCTGCAAGCGTAAGCCGCGTGGTGGTCCGGCACTACGAATTCGAAAACACCGGACAGTACTCGGATTCCGATTTGGACGCCATACGAAAACAGCTATCGACTTGGTCGCGCGTCCTCAACGTCAAGGAAGAGCACGAAAACACTGAGATCTATATGTTGAGTCAGGACGGCAAGCCCGGCGGATTTCTGCTGATCTCAGCCGAGCCGAAGGAGCTGACCGTGGTGCACCTGGTCGGATCCATCGACCTGACGAGCCTGCACGCCGTGGTCAACTCGACCATTCACTACGACCTGAAATCCGCCGGCGGACAGTAAAACCAGCGTCAGCCGAGTCACTGCACGGCGACCGTGACCGATCGGGTTGTACTGCGGTCGCCAATCGTCACAGCTAGGGACGCGGGGCCGCTGGCGATCGTCGCCGGAATCCGTACGTCAATCTCGAAAACGCCGAGAGGAAAGAAGGGGCCGCGCCGGCGTACCGCACCTCTGCCGGCTGCCCGGCGATGATCACTGTAGGTGCAGTCGTCATCGTGGGGAATGGCGTCGAAATGGCCAGCGCTCCCTGGGGCAACTGCGGAGATAGCACGTCCTCCCCAGTCCCGTAGAGCGCCACTACGGATCCGCGCGGGGCCGGACGTGTGCTGCTGTTGAGAGAACCGTCCTGGTTAAGAATTACGCCCGGTCCGGATCCGCTCTCGTCCATCGTGTACAGGTCGGGGATGGACGCGACCACGGGCATCGCCACGGGCGAAGACACGGTAGCGTCCACCTGCACCGTGACTTGCACAGTGTGTCCAGTCGTCAGAAAGTACGGCACAAGGACATTGATGAGATTAGGCGTCATGGCAACGATTTCTCCAAGCTGACCGTCAAAGAGCACCTTGGTTCGGCCGAGCTGAGAAGGAACCGTGTTGTTTTCATACGGAGCAATATCGAGCCCGGATGTGCCGAAGTTCGACCCAAAGATCGAGACCAATTCGCCCGGTGAGATTGCGCCTCCGTTGTAACTGGCGGAATTCACGATTCCACCCGGCGAAATCACCGGCGGCGTCTGTGGCTGGATGCCGGTGAGCCTGCGGATCCTGTCACCATCGACGACATACAAGTCGCCGTTAGGCGCGAACTCAACCGAGCCAGGGGAATAAAAGCGTGCCGACTGCGCCGGTCCACCGTCGCCCGAATAGCCTTGATCGGGCCTGCCCAGCGAAAATGAGCCGGAAGCATTGGCGAAAAGATCTCGTTGTAAAACGGTCCGCCCCATACCGTGCCGGCCGCGTCGATCGCGAAGCCAACAAGCGGAGGCACTTCATGGGCTGCCGTATAACTGCCATCGTCGTTGACCCGATAAACGAGCCCGTCAGCTCTGGATGCAAAATATACATTCTTTGCGGGATCGACTCCCAATCCAGTCAGGCCCGCGAGAGGGACAAATATTCCACTATGCAAGCTGATGATGTTCTGCGTCGAGCCGCCCGGAGAGACACGATCTAAGGAATACGTGTTCATCAGGTACAGCCGGCCTTTTGCGTCAAAGGCGATCGCCGAGGCCGCGCCCAAGGCATCGAGCCATCGGCGCAATAACGTACAGCGTGGTGCCGTTAGACACCCAAAGACGATCCTGGCTGTCGAAACCATGCTTCGAATCGTCATCAAGTCCGGCAACGCTGGTGTCGACGAGACCGCGGCACACTTTCCCGTTCCGGCGAACATCCTCAGGATGCCGTTCGCATCGACTTTTCGGATGACGCAGGTTTTCTGTTCCGCAAAATACAACTCTCCCGCATGGTTGAAAGCGATGGGTCCGGGAGTAAGCAGCCATGCATCGTGAGCAGGTGTACCGTCCGGCGCCGGCTTAGGATTTCCGCCTGCCATCGGACTTTAGCGTTCCATCAGTGGCTACCAGAAAGAGTCCGGCGTTGTTCGCGAGCACCAATTTCCCGGCGCTGTCGGCGGCGACAATCCCGTCCTGTCCCGCCACCACAGTACTGATCACGCCACTCGAATCGATGCGCCGGACGCGGGGCACCATCGGCTGGCGCTCATGAGCCACATAGATGTTGCCGTTGCCGTCGGCGGCGAGGCCCACGATGGATCCGAAGTATTCGCCCAGCGCTGGTCCGCCATCCCGCGGAAGCAAGTTGTCCGGGAACGCTCCATACCCGGCAAACTTCGTGATGATGCCGTCAGTTGAGATGCGGCGAATGACCCAATCATATGAACCTTCTGCTACGTAGAGGTTTCCCGAATTATCGAGAGTAAGGAAACGTGGATGCTCTAAATGCGCGGCTTTGGCCGGCCCGCCATCTCCATCCGAGCAGTTCGAGCACGCAGCTTCACTCACACCCGCGAAGACCTCCAATAGCCCGGTTTTGGTTACGCGGCGGATCAGACCGCTGTTGGAATCGGAAAAGTAGACGATGCCTGTGGGATCGACTGCTATATCCGATACGCTGATCGAACGAAGGAGCGCGGGACCTTCCAGATCCATACCCGCGGTGTACGGGATTCCGTCGCCCGCGATCGTTGTGATCACTCCGTCGGTATCCACCCGCCGGATGCGAGAGTTCAGGGAATCATAGATGTAGAGATTTCCCGTACCGTGGATTCGCGGGTCCGTGCAGCAAGGCACTCGTAACGGGTCCGCCGTCTCCCGCGGATCCTGTGATGCCCGTGCCGGCTATCGTCTCGATGATTCCATCCGGGCGCACTCGATGGATCAGATCGTGCGCTGAATCAGTGAAGACCAGATTGCCGCCCGTGCCCCAGGCCACGCCGTTGACTGTACCGAGCGCGACATCTTGTGCTTGTACGCCAGCGCGGATCTTCCCGCCCGCGACCGTATCAACCACAATTTGGGCCTGGATGGTACTCAGAGCGATTAGGGAAACGAACAGGCGGTTCATGAGCTCCTTGCGGACGCGGGAGCGATGAATGCTAGAAAACCGTCAATCTCCCATTCCCCACTAGACAAAGTACATCGGGGTCTCCTACAATCGCTATACCCGATGAATATCTCGGTCAAAACCGAATATGCCCTGCATGCCATCTTCGATCTTGCGGTCCAGCCGCAAGGCGAGCCGGTGAAGATCGCTGAGATCGCCCGGCGTCAAAAAATCCCGCAGAAGTTTCTGGAGCTGATTCTCTCGAGCCTCAAGCAGGGCGGGTTTGTGGAATCGCGCCGCGGCGCCGAAGGTGGATATCGGCTTGCGCGCCCAGCCGACCAGATCACCGTAGGCCAGGTGTTGCGCTACGTTGAGCAAAGCAAAAAGACCCGCCGCGGGCCCAACGCCTTCACCGACCTATGGAAACGCGTGGACGCTGCAATCGGGGCGCTGGTTGACACCACCACGTTCGCCGAGCTCGCGCGGCGATGGAAAGAGACGCAGACACGCTTTGTCCCCAACTGGGATATTTAGGCGTTTATAAGGCATGCCTTTTTCCGACAATTCCCTGAGTATCGGCAATACGCCGCTGGTGAAGCTGAACCGCGTCACCGACGGCGCGCCGGTCACCATGCTCGCCAAAATCGAGGCGCGGAATCCGGCGTTCTCGGTCAAGTGCCGCATCGGCGCATCCATGATCTGGGACGCCGAGCGCCGCGGCATCCTCAAGCCCGGCAAGGAACTGATCGAGCCCACCAGCGGCAACACCGGCATCGCGCTGGCGTTCGTGGGCGCCGCGCGCGGCTACGACGTAACTCTCCTGATGCCCGAGACCATGTCGATCGAGCGTCGAAAAGTCCTGAAAGCTCTGGGCGCGAAGCTGATCTTGACCGACGGCTCGGCGGGGATGGCAGCATCCATTGCGCGCGCGGAAGAAATCGTCGCATCGGCGCCCGATCACTACGTGCTCTTGCAACAATTCAAGAATCCGGCGAATCCCGAGATCCACTTCAAGACCACCGGCCCGGAGATCTGGAACGATACAAAAGGCAATGTGGATGTTCTGGTCGCCGGAATCGGTACGGGCGGAACCATCACGGGAATTTCGCGGTACTTCAAGCTGGAGAAGAAGAAAAAGATTCTTTCCGTGGGTGTCGAACCTGAAAGCAGTCCGGTAATCACGCAGACTCGCGCGGGCGATCCGGTGCGCCCCGGGCCTACGGGGATTCAAGGCATCGGCGCGGGATTTATTCCAGACACGCTGGATCTTAAGATGCTCGACCGCGTCGAACTCGCGAGCGACGAAGAATCGATCGCGATGGCTCGACGCTTGGCGCGAGAAGAAGGAATTCTTTCCGGCATCTCTTGCGGAGCAGCCGTCGCAGCCGCGGTGAGAATCGCCCGGGAGCCGGAAATGAAGGGCAAAACCTTCGTCGTGATCCTCCCGGACTCCGGAGAGCGGTATCTTAGTTCAGTGCTCTTCGATGGGCTGGGGGAGTAGGGTTTTTACGGTTCGGAAATAGAAAAGCGGGCGCTTCTTTTGGGTGAAAAGGGGTTAGTAGCGCCCGCTGTCGTAACGGGGATTTAAGTTATCTGTACAAACGCTCCCGACCTCCCTGTGGTTACTGGGCGCGCGAAAAATTTTTGCGTGTAGACTGGCAATGTGGTTAAGTCGTGGTCCAACGGCACATTAATCCAGGCGGTTGAGTCCTTTGCAGCCCGTTTTCCCGAAATTGTAATCATCGGACCCCGCCATCTGGCAGGGGAGGGTGTGACGCCGGGTCATTCGGGATCCGTAGGAGTCCACCGGGTGACGCTGGTTCAAGCGGCCGCCGAGCTGGCCCGATCGGCTATGGCAGAGCGGGGTCTGGCTCCCTTGAGCGCGCTGGGCCGGGAGGCCGTCGCCGCGAGAATCACGCAGAACGCTCTGGCACAGGGCCAACTTGCATATTTTCACCCGGTAGCCGCCCTTCCCGGGTTCGCCAGGGCACTCGCCCGGACCCTTGTGGAGTTAAGGTTGGCCAGAGTGTCGCCGGAGCAGCTTGCATTCGATGGGATGCCCACTGGCGATCTGGCAACGCTGCTCGACCTGTACCAAGCCGAGTTGGCCGAGCTGTCCATGGTCGATCTCCCGGGCCTTCTGGCGCTGGCAACGGAGGCCGCAATCAGCGGGGCTCATCCCTGGGTCGGTTTGCCGCTGGCCCGTTTGGATGCCGACCTCGAATCCCGCGCTCACCGGGAGTTTTTCAACAGTTTGGCGGCGCGGACACCCGACGTACTGGAGGCAGAACTCGGAGAAGTAGGGCTGGGCTCCAACCCGGCGGCCACCACTTCGCTGGAACATCTCCGGCAGTTTCTGTTCTCCACAAAGCCGGCTCGATTCACCAAGAATGACCATTGCTTCGAGTTTTTTTCCGCCCCTGGCGAAGGCCTCGAGGCGGTCGAGATCGCCCGCCGGATCATACGATTAGCGCGCAAAGGTAAATCGTTTGATCAAGTCGCGATCCTATTACGAAACCCGGATCGCTACCAGCCCATGATCGAGGACGCCCTGCGGCGCGCGCAAATTCCGGCCTGGTTCAGCCGGGGCACGGCTCGTCCGCACGCGTCGGGGCGAGCATTC
The DNA here is from genome assembly GCA_025980665.1 of Bryobacteraceae bacterium. GTDB lineage: Bacteria > Acidobacteriota > Terriglobia > Bryobacterales > Bryobacteraceae > Palsa-187. Next base: position 5,068 of record JAICXC010000066.1, on the reverse strand, counting down.
CTGGCGTTATTGCTGTGCGCGAGCGAAAGACTTTCGGCTTCGCGCTTCGCGGAATACCTGTCGCTCGGTCAGGTTCCGGAAACTCCCGAAGCTCCGAAGTGGGTGGCGCCTGAAGACGAACTACTCGGCCCCCAGAAAAACGATGAAAACGACGTGGCGGAGCCACCCGCAGCCGAAGCCAACCGGCCGACGCCCTGGCGTTGGGAGCGGCTACTGGTGGAAGCTTCCGTGATCGAGGGAGGAAAACAGCGGTGGGAGCGGCGGCTGAATGGACTCGAGGCTGAATTCGTTTTACAAGAAAAACCGCTGGGCCAAATTCAGAACCTCAAAAAACTAGCGCTGCCGCTGATCGGATTGCTGGACGCACTCCCGATCACGGCAAATTGGAGTGTCTGGCTCGAACAACTAGCGGAGCTCGCCCGGCTGTCTTTGCGCGATGCCGATCCAGTACTTTCCGTGCTGGCGGAACTTGCCCCGATGGGCGACGTCGGACCGGTAGCGCTCGAAGAAGTCGCCTCAGTCCTGAGCGAGCGCCTGCGATTCCTGCGACGCGAGCCGCCCGCGCAACGCTGGGGATGCGTGTTCGTCGGATCAATCGAGGAAGCTCGCGGGCGCGAGTTCGGCGTGGTGTTTCTGCCGGGGCTCGCCGAGGGTTTGTTCCCGCAGCGAATGCTGGAAGATCCGCTGCTGCTCGATAAACTGCGGGAGGCCGTCTCCGAGGCTCTGCCGTTGCGAAAACAACGTGTAAGTGATGAGCGTCAGCGCTTGCATCTAGCTGTCGCAGCTGCGCGCGACCGCCTGATCGTTTCTTATCCGCGCATGGAAGTCGCCGAGGCTCGTCCGCGGGTGCCCAGTTTTTACGCGTTAGAGCTGCCGCGCGCAGTGGAGGGCTCGCTTCCCGAGCTGAAGGCGTTCGAGGATCGCGCCCGAGACGCCGCGCCCGCCCGGCTGAACTGGCCTGCCCCCAAAGAAGCCTTCGACGCCATCGATGACGCTGAGTACGATCTGGTCGCCATCGCCGGTGCGCGCAATAATTCAGGCGGCGTTCATTATCTGGTGGAGGCGAACCCGCACGTTGCGCGATCGCTGCGTGCGCGTTGGGCTCGATGGAATCACAAGTGGCGACCAGCCGACGGATTGGTCACGGCCGACGCCGGGGCGCTGGAGGCGCTCGGCGCACAGCGATTGACCGCACGCGCGTGGTCGCCTTCCGCGCTTGAAGACTTCGCAGTCTGCCCCTACAAATTCGCGCTGCATGGAATCTACCGGCTGAAACCCCGCGACGAATCCGAGCAGTTACAACAAATGGACCCGCGCACACGCGGTGCCCTGTTTCACGAGATCCAGTTCGAGCTGTTTCACGACCTGCAACGCGCAGGATTGCTTCCGGTCAATGATGATCGGCTACCGGAAGCCCTCAAGCGAGCAGACACCATGCTCGATAGGGTTGCTGCGAAATATCAGGAGAAACTCGCGCCGGCCATTCCCCGGGTGTGGAAGTCGGAGATCGAAGACCTACGGACCGATTTGCGGGGATGGCTCCAGCATGTCGCGCGCAATGACGACGAGTGGGAGCCGGTGCGGTTCGAGCTCGCCTTTGGCGATACTCCGCTGGCGCTGGCCGAGGGCGTGAATCTGCGAGGACGCATCGATTTGGTCGAAAAACATGTCTCGCGCGAGGCGTTCCGCGTGACCGATCACAAAACCGGAAAGCGTCCCGATACCATTCCGCGATGGGTCGGAGGCGGCCGGAGCTTGCAACCGCTACTGTACGGGCTCGCCGCCGAGCAGTTGTTAGGATCGACTGTCGAATCCGGCAAGCTTTTCTATGCCACGCAGCGCGGCGGCTACACGCCTGTCGAGATCAAACTGGACGATCGCTCGCGACTCTTCTTGCAGAAACTGTTGAGTGATATCGATGCATCGATTGAGAGCGGCTTCCTGCCTCCCGCTCCCGCGAAAGACGCCTGCGAGATTTGCGACTACCGCATCGTCTGCGGGCCGTATGAAGAACGCCGGCACGGCAAGAAAGACCGCCACGATGTACGTCTCGATCTGCTGACCGAGATCCGAGGGATGGCATGAGCGTCTCGGCGCGTATGGTCTCGGACGCCGACGCACGTCTGCGCATTCAGACGTCCCTCGATGAGAGCCTGATTGTCGAGGCATCTGCGGGCACCGGTAAGACGACCGCGTTGGTAGGTCGAATCGTCGCCGTGCTTGAGAATGGCCGCACGACCATCGACAAGATCGCCGCAGTGACGTTCACCCACAAAGCCGCCGGAGAACTGAAGCTTCGGCTCCGCGAGGAACTCGATAAGGTGCGGCTAGAACGGTCCAGCACTGCTCTGGAGCATGCCCTGGAACACTTAGAAGAAGCGTCCATCGGGACCATCCACTCCTTCTGCGCGCAGCTATTGCGCGAGCGGCCCGTTGAAGCTTGCGTCGATCCTGCCTTTCAGGAATTGAGTGAGCCGGAGGCCAACCGGCTGTATCAGCGGGCATTTCGTAGCTGGCTTGAGCGAAGGTTGGCCGAGCCGTCCCCGGGACTACGTCGCGCATTCGCTCGCCTCGCCTGGCGCGATTCGTGGGACGATTCCCCGCCCCTCGAACAATTGCAGTACGCCGGCCGCAAATTGGTGGAGTGGCGCGATTATCCAGCCCCTTGGCGGCGTGAGCCGTTCACTCGCGAGGAGGAAATCGCCACGGTAATCCGCATGGCTCGCGAACTTGCGGACCTGTCCTCGCGCCCGCGACGCGTGAGCGACAACCTGTACATCGGGCTTCAGCCGGTGCGATTGATGGTGCAGGGTCTCGCAGCTCACGATCAGGATTCGCTGGAGGCGGCGGTGTTGAAGCTCGGCCGCGACCTGCGCCGCGACACCAAAAAAGGTTCGGGCGATTACGGCGGGGGCGTGAGCCGGGAGGATCTTCTGCATCGCCGGAACGAACTGCTGCGCTGGATCGAAGAATTCCGCCGTCGTGCCGATGCCGACCTCGCGGCCGAGCTTCGTGAAGAAATGTCCGGCTTGGTCGATGAATACAACGAGCGCAAGCGGCGGCAAGGCAAGCTGGACTTCGTGGATCTTCTGCGTTTCGCAAGGGATCTTGTTAAGAATCAGCAACCTATACGTGAATACTTGCAGAATCGCTTCAGCCATCTTTTCGTCGACGAATTCCAGGATACCGATCCCCTCCAGGCCGAAATCCTGCTGCTGCTGGCCGCCGACGACCCCGCCGAATCGGACTGGCTGAAGATACGGCCTGCGCCCGGCAAGCTGTTCGTCGTGGGCGATCCGAAGCAATCCATCTATAAGTTCCGGCGGGCGGACATTCTGCTCTACCGGGATATACGGGACAAAATGGCCGACCGCGGCTGCGGGCTGATCGCGTTGCGCAAGAGCTTTCGCTCCGTCCCCAACCTGCAACATTTCGTGAACACCGCGTTTGAAACAGAGATGGATGGTGATGGTCATGCCGAATGGATTCCTCTGGAGCAGCATCGGGAAGAAATCCGCGGCCGGCCCAGCCTGATCGCGCTTCCGGTGCCGCGTCCCTATAAAACTCGTCTGTCGAAGGAAGCTGTGAATCGATCGCTGCCCGATGCCATCGCCGCTTTCATCGCCTGGCTGGTGCAGGAGAGCAGGTGGGGATTCAATGCGAGAGATATCGCGGTCCTATTCCGCCGCCGCACCCAGGCAGGTCAAGACCTCACGCGGGAGTATGCACGAGCGCTAGAGGCCCGCAACGTCGATCACCTGTTGGCGGGGTCGAAATCATTCCACCATCGCGAAGAGGTCGAAACTCTGCGAGCCGCACTGACCGCGATCGAGTGGCCCGACGACGAGTTGAGCGTCTTCGCCACGCTAAAGGGCTCTCTTTTCGCGATCCCAGACGAGAGGTTACTGGTCCACAAGCACAAGCACGGACGGCTGCATCCGTATCATGGCGAAGGCGCCGAGCAGCCCATCGCCGATGCTCTGGAACTCCTTGCTGAATTGCATAAGGGCCGGAATTATCAGCCGTTCGCCGCCACCGTCAATGCCCTGCTCGAAGCAACGCGCGCTCACGCAGGTTTCCTCCTGCGACCCGGCGGCAATCAGATTCTGGCGAACGTGGCTCGCGTGGCGGACCTCGCCCGCACGTATGAGATGACCGGAGGCGTTTCATTCCGAGGGTTCGTCGAAGAACTGACTGCGCAGGCTGAGAAGGAAGAAGCCTCCGAGGCGCCCGTGCTCGAAGAAGACTCCGACGGCGTCCGCCTGATGACCGTCCATGGAGCCAAGGGCCTGGAGTTTCCGGTCGTGATTCTGGCGGATCTCACCGCGAATCTCTGCGCGCGCGAGCCCGATCAATATGTCGATGGAGCCAAGCGCGTGAGTGCTACGCGCCTGCTGCGCTGCGCGCCCTGGGAGTTGCTGGATCACGAAGCCGACGAAGCCTCTCGCGAACGTGCGGAAGGCATTCGCGTAGCCTACGTGGCCGCGACCCGTGCCCGCGACCTCCTCGTCGTCCCGGCTTGCGGCGACGAGCCGTTTCCGCAGGACAACTGGCTGAGTCCGCTGAATAAAGCGCTGTATCCGTCGCGTGAAGGGTGGCGACAATCGCGCCCAGCACATGGATTGAGATGTCCGGAATTCGGCGACGCCAGCATCGTCGCCCGCCCCATGGATTACGATCGCGAAGCGGAGTTCTCCGTTCGTCCCGGATTGATTACGCCGCAGCAGGGAACGCACGAAATCGTCTGGTGGGACCCGTCGAAACTGAAACTCGGCGAAGAAAGCGACCACGGCCTGCGTCAGGAAGAACTATTGAAAGACGACGGAGGCGCGAGTTCCGCTGCTTATCAGGCATGGCAGGAGCAGCGCGCTACGACCATCGCCGCTGCCTCGCGACCCGAATTCGCCGTGTTCCTCGCCAGCCAGGCACGGGATGCTCCTCCCGACCATATCTCGGTCGAGGTGTTAGGGGCGAGGCATGCCTCGCCCGGTCCTGCTGGCCGACGCTTCGGAACCCTCGTCCACGCCGTCCTGCGCGACGTGCCGCTCGAAGCCAACCGCACCACCAT
>JAICXC010000062.1 GCA_025980665.1 Bryobacteraceae bacterium | reverse complement strand
GGGAGGGGCGCCCGTAGCGCCCCTCCCGGCATCGCTACCTGTGGCTCACCCAGATGCTGAACGTTGCCGAACTGGTTCCGGCGGAGTTCTGTGCCTGGACGGTGAAGGAATACGTCCCCGTGGAACTGGGCGTGCCGCTGATCACGCCGGTGGAAGAGAGCGAAAGGCCCGGCGGCAGCGAACCGCTGGTGACGGCCCACGTAATCGGCGCGGTGCCCGACGCGGTCAGAGTATCAGAATACGCCGTTCGAACATGCGCTGACGGTAGCGAGGTAGTTGTAATTGTTGGAGGCGTGGCTGCGGAAGGCGGCGCCGAGCTACAAGAGAGACTGGCATTCGCCCAGTCGGCATGATCGTAGTCAATTCCGTCCCCGCCATTGCCCACGATTAACGTGAGCTGGCTATGGCCGTCCACCGACACATTGACATGTTGTGTAGCGCTCGATCCGTTCAACACCGAGCTCTGAAACAGTTGCAGTCCATCGGCCAAGACTTGGAACGTTATCGTGCCGTTTGCGCCGGCTTCGTCGTCCACCCCGATGTCGGACTGGAAGACACTGCAGCCGGCGATGTTATAGACGATCTGGGAGATAGCGTGGGTGCCAATTCCTTTTCTGTAGGTTGTGCCATTCAACGTGAGTACGTTACCGCCAACACTGAGGTCCTTTTGAACCGAGCCCCAGCCAATGGTCGCAGAGGTCCAGTTCAAGTCGCTGAGATAGTAATTGCTCAAGAACGAACCTGGACTTCCTGGATTTACAGAGAGATTGAAGGTTGCCGAATTGGCTCCGGCCGTATTCTGCGCCTGGACACCGAAGGAAAAGATGCCGGTGGAGCTGGGGGTGCCGCTGATTACGCCTGTAGAAGGGGCAAGCGAAAGGCCGGGCGGCAGCGCTCCACCGGTAAGGGCCCAGGTGATTGGCGTGGTTCCCGAAGCTGTCAGAGTCTGGGAATAAACAGCGCCGGCCGTTGCTGCTGGAAGCGACGTGGTTGCAATCAACGGAGGCGTAGCCGCAGTCGAACCGCTTCCCATGGCGTTCTTGATGGCTGTCATCAGCGGATGCATGGGGGTCTGGTTGGGGAAGTAGTCCTGATCCAGGGCCCAGATGATCCAGCCGCCGAGATTGTTGCTTTGAGCATAGCTGACCTTGGCCGTAATGGAGGTAGCGTCGTCAAAGGAAATCCACCCATTGCTGTAACCGATCCAGGGGACCAGCGCCACACCATCCCGATTGGGACTGGAGATGTTGTAACTACCGACGAGGGCCGTGTACTTGATTTCTCCGATGCTTGGAAGCACAGATCCCCATGTCTGCCGCGGGCCCGTAATGACCGGAGACCCAGCGCTGAAGATCTGGCCGAAGAAAGGAATGCCCATGTTCAGCTTGCTCACAGGCACTCCAGCTCCAGTCATGCGGCTTTTAACCAGGTCCCAGGACCACACGTTATTGTCTGAGCTATGCAGCGGAGAGTTGAACCATGAATACGGGTTGAACGTGCCGCCCAGATCATAAGTTCCGACACTCACGCGGTCCAGATATTGCTGCACTGTGCCCCAATAGGTATAGAGATTAGCATCGGCATCCTCGTTCAGCAGCCTGGTGCCGAGTTGCGCCCGGAGGGCGGATATCAACTGGGTGTTGTTGGACTGGTTGAAATTTGATTCCCAGTCCAAATCAACGCCATCAAAACCGTAAGTATTGACTACGTTCATGATATTGGCCACGAATCCGGAAAGGTTATTGGTGATGGCTCCATTAAAGTCTCCCGGGCCCGTCCAGATGTCAAGCAGCACCTTCACATTGTGAGCATGCGCCGCAACGATCATATTGGCGGCGTCGGTGGCAAAATTTGAGTCGCTATAGGTGAGAGATCCGTTGCTTTGTGGCTCTACTCCGACGAAGGCGATATGCGTGACCCCACCCCACTCCAGGTCGGATATCGGGTTCGGGGCCCAAGCCGTCCAATAACCCAAACTCCACTGTTGCGCGTATGCGGAGGGTGCAGCAAGTAACGCCAGGATCATCATACATTTCTGTAGAGATTTAATGCTCAAAATCGATCTCCTTCTCTTTTGAAAGTAAAACAGGATTAAACGCTCATCGTCTGGAACAGATTGATAGGACGCGGCAATCGACTGTCGACCGTTCAATGGCGTTCACGCTGACAGCGCGCGTTGCTTCAAAAGCCGCGTCTGTGAGCCCATAGTACTTTCAGTACGGAGAGGGTGCTATTGGGAAGCGACCCTATGGGAGGCAGCAGATCACCCTAATGCACATCCGACTGGAGAACCAAGTACATCAACGTCCGCGATTCGGGTACGTGGGGATTCGAGTCGCTGATCATGTATCGGACTATTCAATCCTTGCTTTGCATCGATCGCTCAGCCATAGCGGCGTCCAGCGTTTCCGTCCACCATCTGCCTTGGAAACCATGATCGGGAAAGCGCTCAGCAGGGTGGGGCTACGAAGAAACTTCTGGCGTCGCACCAGTCGGATACTCATTGTCGCGTTAATGGGCGAGCAGGAGTACCGACTCTTCCCATATGGTTGCTACGGCGAATGCGTTTTTTACTGTTATGATTGCTGGCCGAACCGCTATGGCTGGTGGGAACAACTGTTCGTGCGCTATAGGGCTCGCACAGCGTTTTTCAGTGCTAGGCAAGCAGCAGTGGAGTTTGCCAGACGCTGTCCCTGGATGTCCAGTCTCTGGTTGCCTGAGGCCACCGATCCCACGGAATACGCACCTGGTGTGATGCTCAAGGATCGCAACATCCACGTTTTGGAATTAGGCCGACGCCATGAACTTGTTCACCAGCAATTAGAGCCGTACTTGAGGCACAAACAATACGTACATCTATACGAACCCGTGAAGGGGCAACTCGTCTTTCCTACACAGGACGCGCTGAAAAGTGGCTTAAGCGACTCGATGATTTCAGTATGTTTTCCATGCTCCATGACCCACACTGAGCGCTCAGGGAATGCGGAGACGGCAACCCACCGATTCTTTGAATCCATGGCTTCTAAGTGTCTCGTGGTAGGTCATTGTCCGAAAGAATTAGAGGACATATTCGGATATAACCCCGTTGTGGAAATGAGTGCTCGCAACTGCGTAGAAGAAATACAGAACATAATAGAACATATTGATGAGTTTCAGGATCTAGTAGATAGAAACTATTCAGTACTGTTAGATAGGGGGACGTGGGGGGCGCGCGTAGCTAACATGCTTGACATTCTGGAGCGCGCTTATACATAGAGCCTATGCGGACCCCGCCCATATTATTATGAGAATCCTCCTCGTGCACAATTTCTACGGCTCGTCCGCGGCCAGCGGCGAGAATCGAGTGGTGATAGACGAACGCCAACTTTTGCGCTCCGCGGGTCATGAGGTCGCGGAACATTTCACCTATAGCGACACGATCCGTGACCGTGGCTTGCTGCCAGTGATCGGCGCGGGCCTTTTCGTGCCATGGAACCCCTGGGCGCGTAAAGAAGTTCGCGCATTGATTCGCAGGCTCGACCCCGACGTAATGCATGTCCATAACGTGTTCCCTTTGCTGTCTCCGTCGATTTTCGGCGCGGCGTCCGGAACGCGAACCGCTGTAGTGAATACGTTGCATAATTACCGCACTGTCTGCCCTGCCGCCGTCCCTCTCCGGAATGGCCTTGCCTGTACGGAGTGCATCGAGACCGGATCAGTGAAACCCGCTTTGCGGTACGGCTGTTACCGTAATTCCCGCGCGGCTACGATTCCCCTTGCTGCCGGAGTCGCGCTTCACCGCGGTCTAGGGACTTACGGGCGCGACGTGGATGCGTTTATCGCTCTGACGCGATTTCAGAAATCGGTGCTGGTGCGGGGTGGGATCCCGGAGGCGCGCATCTTTGTAAAGCCAAACTGTCACCCGGAGGCGCCGCGCGGTATACCTTGGCAGGAGAGGGAGAATAAAGCGGTCTTTCTCGGCAGAATCAGTCCTGAGAAGGGCCTCGATATCCTTCTCGATGCTTGGGTCCGGTGGGGCGAGGATGCACCAAGGCTCGAAGTCATTGGCGGTGGCCATGAGCTGGAGCGACTGCGGGGATCGGTAAAATTCGCAAAACCCGGACGGGTAGTCTTCCTTGGTCCGAAGCCTGTGGGCGAAGCTCGCGCTTTGCTGGCAAGAGCGAAACTTCTGATCGTGCCTTCCACCTGGTTCGAGGGATTTCCACTGGTGTTATCTGAAGCCTTTGCCTTTGGGGTTCCGGTGGCAGCATCGCGATTCCAAACCTTCGAGGAATTGGTGGAAACTCGCGGGCTTGGACGCCTGTTTGCTCCGGGAAATCCGGAGCACCTGCACGCCACCGTGTCCGCACTGTGGGCAGACCAAACGGCGTTGGCGCGGATGAGCGGCCTGGCCCAGCAGGAGTCCCAAGCGAGATATGGCTCGCACCAGAACTTAGCGAGGCTACACGCGATTTATGAGCGCGCGGTGGAAAACAGAAGGGCACAACCGCGCGTAAACGATCCGGAGTTTTGCCTTACGCGCATGGGCTGATAAACACGCCGCCGCCGGACAGCCGTCTGAAAGATGATAAGGATGGTTCGCCATGGTCAAGCTATTCACCTTTCACTTCGTGTATCGCCGATGGCTCCTGGGCGCTAAGGTGAGCCTGGTACTTGCGGTCGCCTCGCTGGTGTTCATTGCTCTTGCGCGGTTCACTTCCGGGTTCGAACCGCAGCAGGCGCCGCCTGCCCACCAATGGAGCATGGGTTATTGGACGGCCTGGGCCCCGAACCCAATCTCCGACCTGGAGTGGGGTGGACTTACCCATATCGCGTTTGTAGGCGTGGAACCGCAAACCGATGGTTCTCTCGCTTATAGCGATGCGAACTTCGCGGCGGACGCGTCCAACATGATCTTTACGGCGCATGCTCACAATGTCAAAGTGCTGCTTGATGTCTGGGCTGGCCCCGGAGACTTTAATGGAGCCATCACCAACAACCTGACCGGGTTCGTGGGCAATATCATGAACGTGGTCAACACCTACGGTTTCGACGGTGTGGACTTGGACTGGGAGTCCAAATTCAATCTGTCCAACAACACCCAGTTGATATCGGCCCTCCGGGCGCAACTCGGCACGCGTCTGCTGAATGAGGATGCCGACCCTAACAAGTATGCCTACTGGGGCACAGTGCAGCAGTATCTGGATCGGGTGAGCATCGGAACCTATGATCTGGGCGGCACGTTCAACCGGTATTCATGGTTCAACTCTCCGCTGCATAGCTCAGACAATAGCGTGTGGTCCTGGGACCTGGTTAAAAGCCGCATGACTGGAGCCGGAGTGCCTGCAGGCAAGCTGAACATGGGCATTCCCTTCTTCGGCCAGATGGTCGTCGGTGGGTTCCCGGTCATTACAAGCCCGCGGCAGACATGGGGATCTGTGCTTCCAAGCATCGGCGAAATCAAGTACACGGACTTGGTCATTGGTTACAACATCTCCAGCCCCAATCGGGACAACGTGGCTATGGTCCCCTGGATCGGTTACAGCAATGGGTGGATTTCCTTTGACGACGCCACCTCTATTGCCGCCAAGGTCAGCTATGTTCAGAGCAACAATCTCGGCGGCTGGATCATCTGGGCCCTGGATCAGGACTACTTTCCCGATCAAACCCCCAAGCATCCGCTGCTCACAGCTATCAAGAACGCGATGGCCGCGCCGCGCGGTCAATAGAGGCGGAAACTCCGTCCTAATGAGGAGCCACACGATAGTTCCTTGCAGATCCGATTACACCCTATGTACATGCGTGTTCCAGACGTTTTGTTGATCGAAGGTTCTGATTTTGAGACGTTTCCGGCAGGAGGTCAACTGTCCATGGCCCGGGCGCTTATGAAACTTTTCGGAGACAGGCTTGGGCTTGTTGGGATGGATAGAGGCAAGGGGCCGGTAGGCCGCTGGACCCAGAAGCAGATTTTGGGTACTCGTTTCCGGTTTTTTCCAGCGGGCACAGCGGAGCCTTTGGGAAGGAAGCCGCTTTTACCAGCGCGCCTTACGTTCTATGCCGCATTACGGCGGTTCCGAAAGCAAATCCTTTCGCTGGGATGCAAGGCCGCTTTCATCCAGGCGCCCGAGGCACTGCTGGCCGTCCACAAATGGGACTGGGGTAGTCTCTGTTTTTGGTTCGCCGGCGTAGGGAACCCTTTGGAAGTTTCGCGGTACAGCTTCGCCCGGTCCCTGGTGGAACTCTTTGACAAATCTCTCTACTCGGCTCTGGATCGCGTGGCTGTTATTCTCGCGGCTGCCGATGAGGAAGCGATTCGTCAACTCGTGTCTAGAAGCAACGGACGCCTGGCTCGAGAAAGACTGATTCAGCTCCCGACGTGCGTCGATACCTCCGAGTTCCGTCTCCGGCCCCTCGACATCGCGCGTGCCGAGTTGGGCATTTCAGAAGACGACCTGGTGTTTGTCAGTAGCGGAAGGATCAGCCGATATAAAGGCTGGGAACTCCTGCTAACTGCTTTCGAACGGTTTCTGCAGCGACATCCTAATGCACGTCTGGTGTTTGTCGGCGATGGAGAAGATCGGCCCGTTTTACAGACAAACATAGCCGCACGATATCTCGAGTCAAGCGTAAAAATCACGGGCTTCCAAACGGCACAAAAGGTCGCTTCCTACCTTAACGCGGCGAATGTGGTGGTATTTGGCTCCGTCGCAGAAGGATGGTCTGCGGCGATGTTGGAGGCGCTTGCGTGCGGGAAAGCCCTGGTGTCGACGGAAGTGAGCGGTGCAAACGCCATGATCGTTCCTGGAAAGAACGGATTCGTGGTACACGGCCGGAACCCCAAGACATTCGCAGATGCAATGGAACAGGCACTTCAATTGAAAGATGCCGAAGCCGTGTCGCTTTCGATCGCCGCCCGATTTGACTTAAAGCGGTTTGGTGAACGATTAGCCGGCCTGTGGCCGCCGCTTCGCGAGAGCGTGGCGTAGTTATGATGCGTCATGAGCGGCAATGCAGCCTCGTCCATAGGAGAAGGTCTGATGGCTTCCATCGGCGTTATGGAGCTTGTGGCATATGTTCAATCGGCGTGGCGCCTTGAGGTCAAAGGGGAAGTGATTCCGGAAACCTTCGATTCCATAAACCGGATCGTGGCGATCGTGCGTCACGAACAGGTCCAAGCGTTTCTCAGAAGTCTGTCATCCGCGCTGGATACAAGCAAGCCCAAGAGCGACGGCAGGTAATTTTCCAAATCGAGTCCGTCAACGAAATCTAACCTGGAGCGCGAAACTGGCATGCTGTCGGTCATCCCCTTGGCTCTCCTTTCCTTCGCTTTGTCGCTTCTGTTCACGCCATTGCTGCGCAATCTCGCCCGGCGTTGCGGCTGGGTCGACCACCCCGACAACCACCGCAGGACCCACCGGGCGCCAACTCCCCGTCTAGGCGGCTTGGCGATCGTGCTTGCCTATGCGGGATCCTTCGGCATTTTTATACTGGCCCTCCCAGCGAGTCCTTTGATTCCGTCCTTCGCTCTCTCCCGAAGAATGGCTCTTCCAATCTCCGTCATCTTTGTGGTGGGCCTACTCGATGACTTTTTTGACCTGAAAGCAAGGGAGAAGTTGCTCGGCCAGACCTTCGCCGCGATTCTCGCATGCTCGAACGGCATACAAATCGAAAGTTTAGGCGGCGGCTGGCACGTCAGCAGTTACGTGGGCGTGCCCCTTACGATCATCTGGCTCGTGGGCTGCACCAATGCGTTCAACCTCATCGATGGTTTGGACGGACTTGCCAGTGGCTTGGGTCTCGTGGGCGCCTTGACCGCATTGGCCGCCGGTCTCTTGTATGACGATGCCCGCCTAGTCACGGCAATGGCGCCTCTGGCGGGAGTCTTGCTCGGATTTCTGATCTTCAACTTCAACCCGGCGTCCATTTTTCTCGGCGATTGTGGGAGCCTGTGGATCGGCTTCATGCTTGGCTGTTATGCGGTGATCTGGTCGGATAACTCCACCACTACGCTCGGGGCGCTCGCCCCCCTGGTGGCGTTATGCGTCCCGCTGCTCGATACCACGCTCTCTATCGCGCGCCGCTTCCTCCGCCGCTATCCGATCTTCCGCAGCGACCGTGGGCACATCCACCATCGCCTGCTCGACCGCGGCCTGACGGCGCGTGGTGTGGCATGCGTCCTCTATGCCGCTGCCGGCTTGGCCGCATGTGTTTCCTTGCTGCAGAGTGTCCCGCTCAATGGCGCAGGCAGCCTGGGGATTGGGCTATTACCCATCCTGGCTTGTGTGGGGATTAAGTACCTCAGATACGAGGAATTCGGCATCGCAGCACGCTTGCTGTCGCACAACCGCCTTCGCTCCCTGGTCAAGTCGCACGTTGTCCTGCGCGACCTCGAGGGATCGCTGCTTGCGGCCGCCACGGTTGAGGAATGCGGGCGCGCCATCGGCCAAGTCGGTTCCGAGTTCGGCTTTGGTAATTTGGAGCTCCGGCTTGGGGGCAGAGCCTTCCACGAACAGTTGGACCCAAGCACGGCGCCGTCGTGGCTTCTGCATATTCAGTTGTCCGATTCGGAGTATGTCCGGCTCATGTGCAAATTCGAATTGTCTAATGCTGGGACGGCGATCGCTCCGCTCACAGATCTCCTCCATCGAACCCTGTCCGCTAAGGCCGTAGAGTTCTCTACCCAGCTGTCATTGGACAGGAGGAAACCGATGGCGCAGGCTACGAGTCCCGTCACCCGCAAGCAGGGTGGTCATATTCGTTTGATTGGCCCGCAAATCTGAAGATTGGGGCGATTCGGCCGCACACCCTCGATCAAAACGGACACGGGCGCCGTTGGAGAAAGTCTCTACGGCTACATGAAGCATTTCTGCTGTCCATGCGGATTGAAAACGTGATTAATTCGGTGCTGATGCCAGTGCAACGGAAAAAACAACACAGTGCCGGGTGAGCCCCAAGGTAAAAAGCGGCCATCTGAAAGAAGCCGTTCCTAGCGACATAGAAAGTGTTGCGGAGTTCAACATCGAGTGGGCCCTTTCGGGGACGCGATGCGGCAATCCGCTTCCGTCAAAGAGAACCGGCTTTCAGTGCCCGCCCGAGCATGCCAGATTAGGCTTCGCTTCGCTGGCCTTTAACTTCCCCTGGAATCAGAGTTGTCCGCGGTCAGGCGACGCCGCAATGATTTGGCATCCATGTTGCATACTCCAAACTGCAGCCGGCGGTGCGTGCATCTGAGTTAGCGGTAGCTGTGCGCTCGATACCGCGATCAGTTGGCCGAGGCAGTCGCCGTCCGGTGGTCACATGTTGCCGTTGAGCAATGATCTCAAACTGGTTTGCTAAGACCATATCCTGGGTGAAAATCGCCAACCTGCGTCGCTAAGTAACTGCCGTCGAAGTTGTGCTGTAGAGGAATGTGGCCGTTTAGGAGGTTCTCGATATGAATGAAAGGAAAACCTTATGAGTTCGGTATCTTCCAGTGTTCTCACTCTGAACCGATCGCACATCGTGCCGATTCAAGAGCGCACAGATCGCACTATCGATGACCTTCTAGCCTCGCTCCCAAGTGTTGAGCAGCTTTCCACCGACGAGCGGCGTGGGATCATCGCTCGCTACTCTGCGGTGCTCGAAGGAAATTTTATTTACTGGATGACCGGCGCCTATCTTTCCGTCGGTTCCGAGGAAGCACGCTCGATCATACTGGATAATCTCCTGGAAGAAGTACGCGATTGTCATCCGGGAATGCTCCGGAGGTTCGCTATGGCTGCCGATGCCATTCCGACGGACTCCGATGCGCTCGCAGTCTATCAGGAATTATCGGATGTCCGCCTATTCATCGGACAACTTCCGCGCGTGGCCGTCGTCGTCATGATGGCTTTTTTTGAAGGCTTTATTCAGCGATTCATGCCCTATCTAGCGGAACTCGCCCTGCGGCAGGACTCAGCGGAGAAGGAATATACGGACGTGCACGGCGTATGCGATATCGTCCATACACAAGAACTCTTTCGAGCTGTGGAAGCGGAAATCGCACTCGCGCAGGACTCTTGCGAACCCCCAGAGAACATCTTTGAAGGAGTCGATCTCCTCCGGATGCTAATCCAGAAAATCGCTGTCGGCTAGTTCCAAGAGTTCCGGCGGGAATAAGAGACGAAGAGCTGGGGAAATCGGGAGACATTGAATGTCTGTAAGAGCAGATGTGATTTCGCAGATTCTGCAGATTAGAGGGAACACCAAGAAGGAGTTTCCGCCTCTGACAGATGACTTGGTCCTGGTCGATTCGGGGCTCGACTCGCTTGCGATTGCGATTCTCGTCACCCGACTCGAAGATACATTGGGATTTGATCCGTTCGCTGAGTTCGACGACGCTTCTCCTCCTGTGACCCTTGGTGATTTCATCCAGTGCTATGAAAATGCCGTCAAATTGTCTGCCGTCGATTCGCGACCAACTGTGTAAAGCATCGGACTCTTCGGGCCGCTTTCTGTGGAGTGCCGCAGCCAGCGTCTCCCTGGGCGACCTCCTTCGCGGCACCAGTCTTGGTGGTCGTCTTCCGGGATTATTGGGCCGGTCAGTCCTTCTCGCCACTCAAGATCAGCTTGCGGCGGCATTGGCCCTTGTAGAGTTGGATGGGGTCGCTGCTCGTCTCATTATTTGTCCGCCCGACCTACCTGCAGAACATCTTCACTCCGTGATGGCCAGAGGCGGCGTGGATGCGGTCGTGTCCGATCAGGGTCTCGGCGGACCTCTGTGCGTTACCTGCAGTCTCGCTATCACACCGGTGAAATCAGAGCAGGTTGAGCGTCGACTAACCGAGTGGGTGCTTCTGACATCTGGCACTACCGGTGGGGCGAAAATGCTGATTCACGACTTGCGGAGCCTAACAGCAGCAATCGACGGCCTGAACCTGGAAACCGACGTTGTCTGGGGCACGTTCTATGACATCCGCCGTTTTGGCGGCCTGCAGATTCTTCTCCGCGCTCTTTTGGGACGCGGCTCTCTGGTGCTTTCGAGCGCGGCTGAATCGGTGGGGGATCATCTTTTGCGGCTCGGCGCTCTGGGGGCGACGCATATTTCAGGCACCCCGTCGCATTGGCGTCGTGTGCTTATGAGTCCGCAAGCCCGTGCCATAGCGCCACGATATATTCGCTTGTCAGGGGAGATCGCGGATCAGGCGATCCTGAACAGCCTTCATTCATTTTATCCGCAAGCTGCCATCGCGCATGCCTTCGCTTCCACCGAAGCCGGTGTTGGATTTGAAGTGAATGACGGCCTCGAGGGCTTTCCGGCGAGCGTGGTCAGTGCGCGGGGCAAGGTAGCAATAAAGATCGAAAACGATTCGCTTCGGATCCGTTCCGCCCGAACCGCTCTGCGCTATGTCGACGGGGGAGATCAAGCACTCGCGGACAAGGAGGGTTTTGTAGACACGGGCGACATTGTGGAACTGCGCGGAGACCGTTACTACTTCCTTGGTCGAAGGAATGGAGTCATCAATGTCGGCGGACTCAAGGTATACCCCGAAGAAGTGGAGGGGGTGATTAATCGCCACCCGGAAGTGCAAATGTCAATTGTGCGGTCCAGAAGAAATTCCATTACGGGTTCGCTCGTCTCTGCCGACGTAGTTCTGAAAGGAGAGCCCGATCTTAGCAGTGCGAACAACCAGATTGCAGACCTCAAGCGCGAGATCCTACAAATCTGTCGCGAGAGCCTGGCCGCACATAAGATTCCTGCCACTATCCGTTGCGTGTCGGTTCTAGAATTGGCTGCCGCAGGCAAATTGGCTCGTCATCGTGCATAACGTTATTGTGACGGGTGGAAGCCGGGGGTTGGGCTTGTGCATAGCCCGCAGACTTTCTGCCGAAGGCTATCGCGCGATCGTCATTGCGAGGCAAATGAGCGATCAGCTAGCGGGCACCATGGCGCACGCCGAGCAATTTCGTCCCGGGTCGCTGCATTTCGTGCCGTTCGACCTCTGCGACCTTCAGAACATACCTAATCTGGTCAAAACACTACACAATACTGCGGGGCCGATATACGGTTTGGTCAACAATGCCGCCATGGGCCTTGATGGCGCTCTTGCGATGATGCCCAACGCGCAGATCGAGCGCCTCATCCTCCTGAATACGATATCGCCAATCGTCCTTACGAAGTACGTGGTCCGTCACATGATGGCGGATGGAGGCGGCAGGGTGGTGAATGTCGCGTCGATCCTCGGCTTCACAGGCTATAGCGGCCTCTCGGTTTACGGTGCCACCAAGGCGTCGATGATCGGGTTTACCCGGTCGCTGGCCCGCGAAGTCGGCACCCTGGGAATCAATGTGAATGCTATCGCGCCAGGTTTCATGGATACGGATATGACACAAAGCCTAGAAAGCGAGCACCGCGAAAAAGTTGCGCGGCGCAGTGCCCTGGGTCGTTTTGCTGAGGTCGAAGACGTGGCGGGCGCCATTGAGTTTCTGCTCGGGCCCAAGTCCAAAAACATCACCGGCACGGTGCTCACTGTAGATGCCGGTGCTACCGCCTAGTAAGTCATCCGAGAGTGCGCCATCGATGAGTCTGAAGGAACGAGAAGAAACCACGACCGCGGCAAGCCGGAGTCGTTCGCCTGCGAAGTCGTGGCTGCGCGCGCTCGAATTGACAGCGCCGATCGCCAACAATCCGGATCGCATTCTTCCCACAGTGATTGAAGAGATGGCGGAGAAGTTCGCCGAGGCTCCAGCTCTCCTATCCGATCTCGAGTGCCTGACCTATCGCGCGCTTGCGGAGCGGTCCAACCGATATGCCCGTTGGGCGTTGGATCAAGGTCTTGCCAAGGGTGATGCCGTCTGCCTGATCATGTCGAACCGGCCTGAGTATATGGCAATCTGGCTCGGCATCACCAGCGTCGGCGGCGTCGTCGCACTGCTCAATACGAATCTGGCTGGTTCCTCGCTTGCGCATTGTGTGAACATCGTCGGGCCAAAACACGTGATTGTGGCGGGACAACACGTGGGTCGATTCGCCGCCGCACTACCCGATATTTCACGTGCAGCAAAAATCTGGGTCTACGGCAACGGCCACGATGAATTCCCGCGCATGGATTGCACTATCGAACGGTACTCGGGCGAAAAGTTGCGCGGTGCCGAACGCCGACTGGTAAGCATCGAGGATCGCGCTCTCTATATATACACCTCGGGCACGACCGGAGTTCCGAAGGCGGCTAACATCAGCCACGCCCGGCTGATGCAATGGAGCCACTGGTTTGCCGGCATGCTGGAGACCCATTCGAGCGACCGCCTGTACAATTGCCTCCCGATGTATCACAGCGTCGGCGGTGTGCTGGCCACTGGCGCGGTTTTGGTCGTCGGCGGCTCGGTGGTGATCTGCGATAAGTTCTCTGCAAAGCGGTTCTGGGACGACATCATCAGATGGAACTGCACGCTCTTCCAATACATTGGGGAATTGTGTCGTTACCTGCTGCACACGAAGCCGAACCCACTTGAAACGAAGCACCATCTTAGGATCTGCTGCGGCAACGGGCTTAGGCCGGACATTTGGAACGACTTTAAATCCCGGTTCTGCATCCCCAGGATTTTGGAGTTTTACGCTGCAACAGAAGGCAACGTTTCGCTGTTCAATGTCGCGGGCAAGCCCGGCGCTATCGGGCGCAACCCATCCTATCTGGCGCATCGATTGTCGGCGACGCTGGTGCAAATAGATATTGAAACAGAAGAGCCGGTTCGCAATTACCAAGGATTCTGCGTCCCATGCGCTCCCAATGAAGTCGGGGAAGCGATAGGCCCGCTTCTGGCGGACTCGTCGAATGTCGCCGGCCGGTTCGAGGGTTATACCAGCCAGGAAGCTTCGGAAAGAAAAATTCTTCGCAACGTGTTCGCGCCGGGAGACGCATGGTACCGTACAGGCGATCTGATGCGGAGGGACCGGCAGGGCTATTTCTATTTCGTCGATCGCCTCGGCGACACCTTTCGGTGGAAGGGCGAAAATGTCGCGACGTCCGAAGTGTCAGAGGCTATATGCGCGTTTCCTAGCATCCGGCAGGCGTGCGTCTACGGCGTGGCTGTTCCAGGCACAGAAGGCCGGGCCGGCATGGCCCTGCTGGTCGCTAACGATGAGCTGGATCTTACGGCATTCCGGACCCACTTGATCAATTGCCTGCCCCATTACGCCGTTCCGTTATTCCTGCGCATCCGGAACGAGATGGAAGTGACCGCCACCTTTAAATACACAAAGAACGCCGTCCTGCGCCAAGGGTACGATCCGGTCGCGAGCAGCGACGTCATCTACTTCAATCATCCGGAACGCCAAGAGTTCCTTCGCCTCGACAAGAAACTTTACGAGCAGATCCAAGGCTGCCAGGTGCGTCTATGATCGGCCGTTGACTGGCGATTTTGCGAATGAACAAGCCGCAGCGCAGCGGTGAGCAACGAAACTACCGCAGCTCTGCCGACCCAGGAATCACGGTCCGCTCGGCGGAGCTGGATCGGCCCGTGGCGCTGGTGTGGATAATGCCAAATCGCTGACCTGTCGGGTTGTCTGTGGAGAATCGCTGATGCCTATCTGCTGGGACCGACATCCGTCAACGCCTCACCCGCCGGTCGGGGCCAAAGATTTGCTCGGAAAGTCAAGGATCGAGTTCCGGGAGTCCGATGCGAACTGCATCGATATCGGCCTTGTAAACAACATGCCCGGCGCAGCGCTGGAAGCAACCGAACGCCAGTTCCGCGCGCAGCTCGATGCTGCGGCTGACGGCATCGCGGTGCGCCTGGCGCTCTATGCGTTGCCGGACGTTGTGCGCAGAGATGTGGCCCAGCACCATGTGAACAGCTTCTATTCCGACATCAGTGACCTCTGGGACCTTCATCTCGATGGCCTCATCGTGACTGGGACAGAGCCGCGGACATCGAACCTCAGCGATGAGCCCTATTGGCGAAGCCTGACCAGATTGCTGGAGTGGGCAGAGCACCACACTCATTCGGCTGTCTGTTCCTGTTTGGCGGCGCATGCAGCTCTTCTCCACATGGATGGTATTGTACGGCGTCCACTCTGCGACAAGTGCTGCGGCGTCTTCGAGTGCGTGAAAGTCTCGGACCATCCCTTGACCGCCACCATTCCAGTTCGTTTACGGATGCCGCATTCCAGGTGGAATGATATAGCCGAGGATGCTTTGACGATGTGCGGCTATCGCGTTCTCACGCGATCGGAGGACGCGGGCGTCGACGTGTTCGTGAAACAAAGAAAGAGCCTATTCGTCTTCTTCCAAGGTCATCCAGAATATGAAGCCGATACTCTGCTGCTCGAATATCGCAGAGATATCAGACGTTTCCTCAGGCGAGAGAGGGACTCGTACCCCGCAATGCCGCGAGGCTACTTCGACGATGATACCGTCGATGTTTTGACCGCGGTGCGGGAGCGAGCATTATCGGATCGCCGCGAGGAACTCCTCGCGGATTTTCCAACTGCCCTCGTGGCAGGCAAAGTGAGGAACACATGGCATTCGGCAGCCGCCTGCGTCTATCGCAATTGGCTGCTATATCTGTGCGCCCAAAAGGATCGGCGGCTCAAGGCCAGGGAAAGACGAACGCCAGGCAAACCATTAGGACTTGTAACCTTCGGGTCGCCCCAATAGACGCGTGCATAGCGCCCTTCGCATGAACGACCACTTGATTCGGATGAAGAACGTTTATCCAAACATGACGGTTGGTGAAGTTCGCAACGCTGTCGCAAAGCTCCAGTGCGATATAGCGAACGGACCCATCGTCCCGAATGTGACGCCGGAAGAGATTCGCCGGCGACTCGCCTCCCGCTATGACTTCACGAAGCCGATGGCGTTGGATGATGTCGTTGCGGATGTGGAAGGGATGTTACAAGTGTGGCAGGTTCAGGTGACGCACCCACGTTACTTTGGCCTGTTCAACCCGAACGTTACGCTTGCGTCGATCATTGCGGACACGCTAGTCGCGGCGTATAACCCCCAGCTCGCGACCTGGCGTACGTCGCCGGCGGCGAACGAGATCGAGCGGCACACGCTTGGCTGGCTGGCAAACAAATTCGGCCTCCCCGCCACTGCTCTCGCGAATTTCACAAGTGGCGGAGCAGAGGCGAATCTCTCGGCGGTCACTGTCGCGTTAACCCGGGCTTTCCCGGACTACGCCGAAGGCGGATTGAGCCAGCTTGCTCGATCGCCGACGGTCTACCTGACGCCGGAGGCTCATCATTCGTTCGAAAAGATTGCACACATGGTGGGACTGGGGCGCAGGGCTCTCCGCAAGGTAGCCACCAACCACGATCATAAGATGGATCCAGGTGACCTGGCGAGGCGGGTAGCCGAGGATCGTAGAAGCGGGTTCACGCCATTTATGGTGATCGGCACGGCCGGTACCACGGCGGCCGGCGTGATCGATCCCTTGCCGGAGATAGCGAGCTTCTGCCGGTCTGAGGATTTGTGGTTTCACGTCGATGCCGCGTGGGGGGGGGCCGCCATTGTCTCGCCTCGCCTCCGGGCTACTCTCGCTGGAATCAGCGCCGCGGACTCGATCACCTGCGATGCCCACAAATGGTTCTCAGTCCCGATGGGCGCCGGGATGTTCTTCTGCCGGCATCCTGAGTCGGTTCGCGCTGCCTTTCGCGCGGAGACCTCCTACATGCCGGGGAAAATGGTTGGGGACGTTCTGGATCCCTACACTACGTCGGTGCAGTGGTCCCGGCGGTTTATCGGCCTGAAGCTCTTCCTTGCCCTGGCACAGCATGGTGAGTCGGGGTACATCGAGATGATCGAACACCAGGCTCGAATGGGGGACGTGCTACGGGAATCGCTACGGCGCGCAGGGTGGCGTGTAGTCAATACAACACCCCTACCGCTGGTGTGCTTCACCCGGGCTGGCCTGGTTACCGCCAGGTTTCTGGCGGCGCTCTACGAACGCCAGATCGCGTGGATGTCTGAAGTCCGGCTCGGTAGGAGTGCCCCAGTTATGCGGGCGTGCATCACAAACTTTCGGACCAGCGAGCGGGATATCGAGTGGGTGGTAGGAGAGATGAGCCGGATCGCACTAGGGGAGGAGAAGCCCATATATGAGAAGCGAAACAATCGCGATTCACGGCGGCTATGACGTCGATCCCACCACCAAAGCGGTGGCCGTTCCCATCTATCAAACCGTTGCCTACGCGTTCGATAACGCGGATCATGGAGCAGCCCTGTTCAATCTTGAAGTCGAGGGATTTCGCTACAGCCGGATCAGCAACCCTACTACTGCGGTGTTGGAAAGGCGCGTCGCCGCCCTCGAAGGAGGACTGGAAGCCTTGTGTGTGAGCTCAGGGCAAGCGGCAGTCCATTATGCTGTGCTCAATCTTACCGAGATGGGTAGCAACATCGTCTCGGTTCCTATGCTTTACGGCACCACCCATACACTGTTCGCTTATGTTCTCCCAAATCAGGGGGTCAGCGTGCGACTTGCGGAGTCGTATCGGCCGGAGTACATAGAAAAGTTGATCGATGAAAAGACGCGGGGAGTATTTTGCGAAAGTATCGGGAATCCGGCGGGAAATATTTGCGACGTTGAGGCGCTGGCTCGTGTGGCCCACAAGCACGGCATTCCGCTAATCGTCGACAACACCGTCGCGACCCCCATTTTGTTGCGGCCCATCGAATATGGCGCGGATATTGTGGTGCATTCTCTAACCAAGTTCATGGGCGGGCACGGCTCGACCCTCGGCGGCGCCATCGTCGATAGCGGTAAGTTTCCCTGGAAAGAGCACGCTCAACGCTTCCCGATGTTTAGCCGGCCGGACCCTTCGTATCACGGTTTGGTCTATACCGACCATTTCAAGGACGCTGCGTATATCGGGCGCTGCCGCAGTGTCTACCTGCGAGCCACCGGTTCCGTATTGTCGCCCCTGAGCGCGTTCCTGCTGCTGCAGGGTATCGAAACGATCGCCTTACGGGTCGAGCGTCATGTGGAGAACGGCAGGGCCGTAGCTGAATTTCTGCGAAAGGATCGTAGGATTGAATGGGTTAACTACGCAGGATTTCTGCAGAGTCCCTATTACGAGCTCGCGCAAAAATATCTCGGCGGCCGCGGCTGCCCTTTGATGACCTTTGGGGTCAAGGGAGGATTCCAGGCCGGCACGAGGTTCTATGACGCGCTCAAGTTGATCAAGCGGCTCGTGAATATCGGCGACGCCAAATCACTAGCCTGCCATCCGGCCTCGACCACGCATCGTCAGATGTCGGCGGAAGAAAAACGCCAGGCCGGGGTGACGCCCGAAATGATACGGCTTAGTGTCGGCATCGAACACGTCGCCGACATCATCGGCGACCTCGATCAAGCGCTGGATGCGGCGGTCACCAGATCTGAAAAGCAGCCGTCCACGAACCGAGCGGATCAGGAGTGCTGTGTCGGCTTGAGTTAGGAATGGCAACCTTTAGAGAAAACATCGTCATCATGCCTCAGACCGTCGCCTGCAGCAATCGTGATTTGGATTTAAAACATCTTTGGCACGGGAATCTGCAACATCGTGGCTTGGAATTGCGGCCGCCGCTGGAGGTGACAAGCGCGGACGGGTGTTATGTTGTCGACTCCGAAGGCCGGCGATATCTCGACGGCATGGCGGGGCTGTTCTGCGTGAATGTTGGGTACGGCCGCCGGGAGATTGTGGATGCAGTCGCCACGCAGATGTCGCAACTGGCGTATTATCCACTGACGCAATCGCACGGACCCGCGGCGCAATTGGCCGGGCGCCTGGCCGAGTTGCTGCCGCCGGGCCTGGGTCGCGTCTTTTTCACCAACAGCGGCTCGGAAGCGGTGGAGACCGCATTCAAAATGGCGCGGCAATGCGCGCGGCAAATGCATCCGGGCGAGAACCGCTATAAGATCGTCGCACGCCATCGCGGATATCACGGTTTCACGATGGGGGCGCTATCGGCCACAGGACAAAGCGTGCGTCGCGCGGCATTCGAACCACTGGTGCCGGGGTTCCTGCATGTGCCCCCGCCGGATCCCTACCGATGCTCCTTCTGTTGCAAGCAGCCGGGGTGTTCGCTGGTATGCGCCGACGAGATCGAGCGGGTGATCCGAATGGAAGGTCCTGAAACCGTGGCGGCTGTCATCGCCGAGCCTGTTATCGGGGGCGGGGGAGTCTTCCCAGCGCCGGATGGCTATCTGGAACGACTGCGAGCTATCTGCGACCGCTACGGTGTACTGCTTATCCTTGACGAGGTCATCACCGGTTTCGGCCGCACCGGGAAACTTTTTGGCTTCGAGCACAGTGGCATTCGTCCTGACATTCTGACGTTCGCCAAGGGCCTGACATCAGCTTATCTTCCGCTAGGCGCGACGGTAGCTTCTGAGCAGGTGTTTGCCGCGTTTCAAGAGGAGTCAGACAGTTCGAAATTCGTTCAAGTAAGCACCTTTGGTGGCCATCCCAGTTCTTGCGCGGCGGCCCTTGCCAATATTGAGATCCTCACCCGGGAGCGTCTTTGGGAGAACTCTGCCACCTTGGGGGCATACCTGTTGGAACAGCTACGCGGGATTCGTTCGCCGTGGATCGGCGAGGTTCGCGGGCGCGGGCTGCTGATCGGAATGGAACTCGTGTCGGATGAGAACAAGACGCCGTTGCCGGAGCCCCGGATGGTGCAGTTGCTGGGCGAGTTCCGGGAAGCCGGACTATTAGTCGGGCGCAACGTCGGGTCGGCTCCGGGCTATTGCAATGTTCTGATACTTTCCCCACCGCTCATTCTCAGCCGCGAGCATGCCGATACGATCGTGGCAATCGCCACGCAAGCTCTGGGACGTCGTTGACGTCGTTATTGTCCTGCAACGGGACGATATTGGTTGGCCTGATAGCGTTCTCGACCACATGGTAGGTCGCGATCATCTGCTTCCTGCCAGCGTGTGTTGCGCGTGGCCGCACAGAGTTGCAGCACAACCAACGCGCAAATGATCAGCATTCCGGCCGGCAACGGCAAGTCCACGTCAACGCTTCGGGAGCGCGAAGACGGGAATTTTACTCGCTTGGGCGCAGGGATTTCAAGTGCGCAAAAATTTCAAGACCGACCGAAGCCATGTTCTGGGGCTTGACCGCACGAACTGGCCGGACGTTCTGACGCCCAGCCACACGCCGGCGTTCCGCAATAAATGTTCACAGCCTTGAAACAGAAGACGCGCGCACATGGTCAGAAACGGCAGCGGGTCATGCCCATTGAACCATGCCATCTCCCGATTTCCTTTGAGCGACTGCCACCACCCGCGGAGCGTGAGCTCTCGCCGGAGTATATGGCTGAGACTGGCGAGCACATCAAGGGGCTCAACGATGAAGACCCGGCCCTCAACCACCGGCAATCGGCAGACGCGTCTTCCCGTGAGGTCGAGATGCAGCGCCCGCACGACGTCGACACGGGCATCATCCTCGAACATCCGGAAATTCGCGCCGATCCGCGGATTGAAATCGAGCAGCAGGTATTCACCGGTGCGCTTGTCGAGCCGGTAATCGATATCGACAATGCCAGCGTAGCCGATGCCGGCTAGGAACTTGGCGGTCTGCAAGATCAGCGGTTCATTGCGCACTGACACGCCCAGCGTGGTGGACCCTGCAGACGCTGGATAGGAGCGCAGCTTCTTGCCGGTAAAGGCCACCAGACAACCTGTCGGCGGATTGCAGTACCCGTGGAAAATCCAGTTTTCAGCGCAAGAGTCGGGAATGTATTCCTGAAAAATCAGATTGGGGATATCCGGGTTTTCGGCTTGGCGGTAAAGGGCCAAGAGCTCCTTTGGATTCCGCGCCACGGACACGCTGCGGGCTCCTGCCGGTAGCCGTTGCGATTCTGCCGCTTTGACCATGATCGGAAATATGGCATGTTCGATGAATGCGTACACGTCGTCGACGGAGCGGGGAAACGCGTTGTCCGGGCATGGCACGCCGAAGGTTCTGCACAGGAAATGCAATTCCTTTTTATTGGACAACCGCCTAGGAAGCTCCCCTGGCAGCCGTGGGAACAGGAACCATTTTGCAAGCTTGTGGGCGTGCTCGGCGATGAAGGCCGCGGCCGAATCGTCGGTGGGGATCAAAATCGTGGGCCGCCCCAGCCGTTCACCGATCCTGGTTACGCGCGCGAGAACCCTTTCCGCATCCCGGTCTCCGCTGTCGCAGGCAAAAGCCTTGGTCAGATAGTAGGACGTGGCTGCGGGGGCGAAACAATCTTCGACGACAGCATACACCGGCACCCCAAGTCTGCCCAGGCTTCGAATGATGCCTAGAGTGCCATGGTGAACGGCATAGCGCCCGATCTTCAGCACCAGCACCGGTACCGTTACATCGAAGTCCAGCGGCTTGGGCGTCAGATCGTACCGATTTATCCTCGCCTGCTGCTTCAAGATTCCCCGCACTTCAAGGCGTTCGCAAAGTGAAGAATCGCCCGTGAGCGACCTTGACGCGTTGTGGCAGCAATGTGGCCGGCCACACGGCGCCCCGTGATGCCCGTACCGACGAGAAACCGCATGGCGGGGCCAAAACAACCCGCGCTGGCGACGCCGGTAAAATAGAGGCCCGGCACGGAGGACTCGAAGTTGGAGGAGAGGGCGGGAAATTCGTGCTCGGTGCGCAACCGTGGCCTCAGGCCGCCGCTGAGGAACGGCAGACGTTGGAGAGAAAACCGGTAACCGGTAGCGGCGATAACATGATCGGTCGTCAGATCGAAGGGCCGCCCATCCGGCCCGATGGCCTGTAGCACGGCGCGACTGCTTCTCTGATCGGCTCTCAGAACGACGGTATCGCTCAAAATCTGGAGCCGGCCCACAACTCGGTCCTTCAGCCACCAAGCCCCGGCTGGCCCCAGAGCGGTTTTCACTTTTTCGATGCGAACCTGTTGCGGCAAATGGCGGAACAGCGTCGGGACGTTACAGTAGGCCCATGTCGCCAAGCCCCGTCCCAGACCGGAGACTGGGTAGCGCAGGCGTTGGTAGGCAGTCCGCCGGAATGCTCCCGGACGCTGACCCCAACTCAGTGATGGTTTCCGCACCAAAAGGCGTACGGATGCTCCTCCTTCTGAGAGCAGCGCGGCTGTTTCGAGCGCTGACTGGCCGCCGCCGATTACGGTGACATCCTTGCCTTTGAATACGCTCAGGTCATGGTGATCAGAGCTGTGAGACAGGAGTCCGGACGGCAAGCCGGCGATTTCCGAAGGAATATGCGTGGCATACTCCAATCCGGTTGCCACGACGACTTTGCCGACGCGCGCGATCGTGCCGTTAGCCAGCCGCAATTCGAACCCATCGTTAGATGCGCCGATCGCGGTGACCATCAAATCCTCGACGTTGGGTACAAGATCCCGCTGGAAAGACAAGGCATATTGGGTAAAGACATCGATCGGGACCGGCACGCCCCATGCCCCGTAAGGCAGTTGTTTTTCCGCACAGTATCGTGCCAACGTGTGCCCCCCAGTTGGATCAGAAAGGCTGGAACCGCATCCTTCAGACTTCAGGACCATGCCTCTTGGCATTTGGCACTGCCACCGATGCATCGGCCTGCCGAAAATGCGGAAATCGATGCCCGCCAATTGCAGGTGTGCGGCAATAGTGACTCCGTACGGACCTGCGCCGATGACGGCAACTTGGGAGTGGGGGAGATGGTCCACTAAATCTTCCTCTGACGGCGATTCCAAAGGCAAACATCGTGCCAAAAGCCTAGTGTGGTGAGCCAGAGGTTCGTAAGAAAATTCAAGGCGGTCCCTTTTGGTCGAGGTTCGGTGCAAATCACTGACAGCGCGAAACGCCCGGGGCCACGGAACCGCGCTGGCCACCAAACCGCTTTGGAGTGCACTGCGAATCTCTGACTCACGACACGAACGGTAAGACATCCTCTTAACTCCGATGAGTGGAATTCAATTCACCTTTGTGGGTCTCCAGCGGCCCTGCTGGCGCGTCGCTTAGGATTTCGGTTGTATTGGCGCTGGTGGCCCCGCGGACCAGCGCTGGCAGAGCTACGATCACCGCCGAAATCCAAGAACTTATCCGAAGGATGGCACGCGAGAATCCACCCTGGGTGCTTCCCAGCGCACGAGCCGCGAATCTCCGTGCCAGAATGGATGGCGGAATCGCTGGACTATGTGATTCCGCTGAACGAACGGCATCTGAGACGCCTGATTCGGGACTACGTTGGCTATTACCATTTGGACCGCACGCACGATGCGGTCGGCAAAGACGCTCCCCGATCAACGTCCCATTGAGAAGAACCCTGGCAACGGAGCGAAGGTCATTGTTTCGCTCCCTGGGGTAACCTCAGCTACTACTTGTCGACGATGTCGCTCTTCATCGGCCTAACACGCCGAGCAGCGCATTCTTGTTCCCTGGCTTGATGTTGAACTTATCCAGCGCGCCCAGCGGTCTTCCACCAACGTGCGCGGCTTTCACCTCCCACGGGCATCCTGTTTTGTGGAAGAATTTACTCCCAGGGGGTTCAGATGCGCCGACTGTCGATTTTGTTGATACTCGCGGCTTCGGGCTTCGCACAGGCGCCACCTACCGCGTCGAAGCAAGCTGCCGCCGGTCCGCCTAAGCCTGCGCCCCGGCTCGCCGATGGCCGGGTTGATTTCTCCGGACTTTGGCGTCCTGCCGACATCTTTCTGATCGAAGATATTTCCCTGGGCCTCAAGCCTGGCGAAACCATTCCACTGAACGCACAGTCCGTCCAGATCATGCAGAAGCATCTTTCAAAAAACGATCCTGAGGCGAACTGTCTGCCCATGGGCGTCCCGCGTCAGGCTCCTTATCCTTGGAAGTTCGTCGAAACGCCAGGTTACATCTATATGTTGTTCGAGGGGAACATCCACAGCTTCCGTCAGATTTTCATGGACGGCCGCGCGCATCCTGCCGATCCGAATCCAACTTGGTACGGCCACTCCACCGGCAAATGGGACAAAGATACGCTGATCATCGATACCGTCGGTTTCAACGACCGGTTCTGGTTCGATTTCGTTGGGCATCCTCACACCGAGCAGCTTCATACTGTTGAGCGTTACACACGCCCCGAGCTCGCGTTTATCAACGAAGAGGTCACCATTACCGATCCGGGCGCGTACACCCGGCCGTTCACGATCTATTCGAAACATCGCCTGCTGCCCGGCGATGAGCTGCTTGAGTACATCTGCCAGGAGAATCAGCGCGACACGCAACATCTGGTCGGGCCGGCTGGAAGACCGTAATGCGAAACTTACTTCTCTTTATGCCGATCGTTATTGCTTGCGCCGTGCCTACTTCTGCGCAGTGGTTCGATTACCCCTCCAAGGGAATCCCGCGCACACCCGACGGCAAGGCTAACCTTACCGCGCCCGCGCCTAAAACTGCCGACGGCAAGCCCGACCTCTCCGGAGTCTGGCTGGGCGACCAGTGGTCTCCCGCCGGCCATCGTCCGAATCCACCCGGTGGCGGCGGCCGTGGCGGTGGCGCACCTGAGATGCTCCCGTGGGCTCAGAAAGTTTTCGATGAGCGCCGCGCGACCTCGCTACGGGACGATCCCGAAGCTCGCTGTATGCCGCAGGGTGTACCCAAAGCGAGCACGTTGCCGTACCCTTTCGAAATCGTGAACGCGAGTAACAAGACCTTGATACTATTCGAAATGTATTCTCTGCGCCGCCAAATCTTTACCGACGGCCGCGAACTTCCTAAGGATCCCAAAGACTACGCGCAGCCCAGTTGGATGGGTTACTCGGTGGGGAAGTGGGAAGGCGACGAGTTTGTGGTGACCACGGCCGGCGTGAACGATCAAGTGTGGAACATCGACCTCGCGGGGCATCCACACTCCGACGCCTTGCGTATTACTGAGCGTTACCATCGCGTCGACTTCGGGCACATGGACGTCCAGGTCACTATTGACGATTCGAAGACCTACGCCAAGCCATGGAACATGCCGGTGATGCGGTACACTCTGCTCCCGGACACCGATCTATTCGAGTTCGTCTGCGAGAAAAACATCGATCCGCAACACATGGGGGCGAAATGAAACAGTACCTTTTGATTTTCGTTGCGGCGGCAGCTCCACTGCTGGCGCATCACTCCTTTGCCGCGGAGTTCGACAACAAAAAACCTGTCGAGCTCAAGGGTACGCTGGTCGAGCTGGAATGGGTGAATCCCCACGCCTGGATTCATATGGAAGTGACCGACGCGTCCGGCAAGGTCGCTAAGTGGGATTGCGAGCTGGGCAGTCCCAACCTTCTGATGAGGAATGGCTGGCGCAGGGATTCGCTCAAGAAAGGCGACGTCATTATCGTGAATGGTTCGCAAGCCAAGGATGGGTCGAATTTGGCCAACGCTCGGACGGTATCATTCGCCGATGGCAAGCGCGTCTTCAACGCCGGCTCATCGGGCGATCCGGGCACTCCCGGCGCGCTCACGCAGTAGGTTAATCCCCCCACCGCAATCCGCGCACTCAAGTCTCCCAAGAGGGCTTGACCCGTAGTCAACTACGGGTTCTAGACTGGTGAGAAAGGCGTGACATGGCGACACTGAGGATCGGCGAGCTGGCAAGCCGCGGCAGCGTCAATTTGGAGACCGTTCGCTTTTACGAACGCGAAGGACTGATGCGGCCGCCGAAACGGACACCATCCGGTCACCGGGCCTATTTGCCGGCAGACCTGCTCCGTCTGCGATTCATCAAACGATCGCAGGCGCTCGGGTTTACCTTAATTGAGATTAAGGAACTGCTCGCGCTTAAGGTGACGCCCAATCAGCCGTGCATTGATGTGGTGCGCCAGATCGAAGCGAAAGAGCTTGAGATCAAAGCGAAAGTTAGCCATCTGCAGGCCATCCAGCGCACACTTCGTAAGATGAAGGCATCCTGTGAAGGACGGTGCTCCGTGCGCGAGTGTCCGATCTTAGAAAGCTTGGATTCAGAACGCCCCTGATGAGGGCGAGCATCATATTGCTGGTCCTGATCGGTATGTTGTTTCCAGCTTTCTCACAAGAACCGCAACGCGCGACGATTCGCGTCACGGTGAAAGCAGAAGCCGGGCCAGTAACGGGGGCGGTCGTGGTCATGAATGAGACCCCAACTACCACAGACCAGAACGGCCTAGCTACCGCCACAATGCCTTTAGGAAAAGTGGAAATAAGCGTCTCAAAGGAAGGATACTTTCCCGCGAAGGTGTCGCTCTCGGTGGATGAAGCCCGCGAGTGGCAGATCGCCGTCGATCTTAAGCCGCAAGAGAAAACAGAAGAAGAGGTAACGGTGTTCGCCACCCGAACGGACACCAAAGTTGAGGACTCACCCACACGCGTCGAAGTGATCAGCCAGGAAGAGATTGAGGAAGAGTCGATGATGACGCCGGGCAACATCGTCATGATGCTCAACGAAATGGGTGGCCTCCGGGTTCAGACGACTTCGCCCTCGCTGGGCGCGGCGAGTGTACGCATTCAAGGAATGCGCGGGCGGTACACCGCTTTCCTGGGCGACGGCCTACCATTGTTCGGGCAGGCAGGGGGCGGCCTTGGTCTTTTGCAAATTCCTCCCGTCGATCTTGGCCAAGTTGAGGTGATCAAAGGTGTTGCTTCGGCCTTGTATGGCGCGGGGGCGATGGCCGGGGTTGTGAATTTGATCTCTCGGAGACCGGCGAAGGAACCCGTGCACGAAATTCTTTTCAATCGCTCCACTCGGGGCGCTACCGATGCTTCGGTCTTTCTCGCATCGCAGCTAACACCACATTGGGGCCTATCGTTCCTCGGGAGCGGGGACTGGCAGCAGCGAAACGATATCGACCATGACGGATGGGCGGATCTCGCCGGATATTCTCGGGGCGTCGTTCGCCCGAGGTTGTTCTGGGACGGCGGCAACGGATGGACAGGGTTTCTCACGGGTGGGTTCACTTACGAGAATCGGAACGGCGGGACACTTCCCGGAGCGGTTCTACTGGCAACTGGCCTGCCCTATGCGGAGGCTCTAAACACCCACCGGTATGACATAGGCGGCAACATTCAGAAGGTCGTCAAGGAGCGTTACGTCATCAGCGCTCGGCTCGCCGCGTCCCGGCAGGATCATGATCATCGTTTCGGTGACGTCCGTGAACGGGATCGGCACGGGCTGCTGTTTGGTGAATTGACCGCACGCGGCGCGTTTCATCGCAACACGTGGGTTGTCGGCGCTGCTGTCGAGCGAGAGGTTTTTCTCCCACGTGATGTTTCGCAGTTAACTTACCGGTACACAACTCCCGGCGTGTTCGTGCAGGACGATTTTGAGCTCGCGCGTTGGCTTTCCGTCTCGGCGAGCGGGCGCGTCGACTTCCAAAATCAATACGGCACGTTCTTTAGTCCGCGAGTTTCCGCTCTCATCCGCTGGCGGGGCTGGACCAGCCGTCTTTCGGCTGGGCAGGGGTTCTTCGCGCCGACGCCGCTGACCGAAGAAACCGAAGCTGCGGGCCTTACTCGGCTGGCAATTCCCAAGCCTCTCGTGGCCGAGCGCGGCCGTAGCTATTCCGTCGATCTTTCCCGGAAGATCGGGCCAGCCTACTATAGCGTCACGCTATTTGATTCCACCGTGAATCATCCCATCGATGTTGAACGAGGGAACGTCTACCAGCTGGTAAATCTATCCGAGCCGACCCATAACATTGGAGCGGAATTTCTCAGCACTTTAAGAAAAGCGGCCTTCTCTGTCACGCTCAACTACACCTATGTGCACTCGCGGCAGTTCGAGTTCGGGGAGCGCGTCGACACTCCGCTGACGCCGCGCCAAAGCTTCGGAATCGTCGGAATGTGGGAAAAAGAGAAAGCCGGCCGTATCGGCGTCGAGAGCTACTACACGGGCGGTCAACGTCTCGAAGACAACCCGTTCCGCACCGAATCTAAGCCGTACGTCCTTTTCGGCCTCCTGGCCGAGCACCCGATTGGCCGCTTCAAGCTCTTCGTGAATGTCGAGAACCTTACCAATGTTCGTCAAACCCAGTGGGATCCACTGCTCCGTCCGGATCGCGCCGTCGATGGCCGATGGACCGTTGATGCGTGGGCTCCATTGGACGGTCGCGTCCTTAACGGTGGCGTTCGCCTAAAATTCTAAGCCAGCTCACGCGGCGTTACGAGTTTCCCCATACCTGCCGCGCGGTTTTGACAACGAGATCCAGCTTGCTCCATTGCTCTTCTTCCGTCAGCAGATTCCCATCCATGGTCGATGCGAACCCGCATTGCGGGCTGAGCGCCAGATTCTCCAGAGGGACGTACTTGGTAGCCTCATCGATCCGGCGCACGACTTGGTCCTGCGGCTCTAACTGCGGGAGCTTGCTGCTGACCAATCCCAGCACTACGGTTTTGCTTCGAGGCACGAAGCGCAGCGGCTCGAAGGTACCCGCGCGCTCCGACTCGTATTCGAGCAAGAACGCATCCACGTCGAGCTGGCTGAAAACCTTCTCAGCGATCGGATCGTAGCCGCCCTGAGCGTACCACTGGCTGCGATTGTTGCCGCGGCAGAGATGAATCGCCAGAACGACGCCCTCCCGGCGCGCGCCTTCCAGGCAAGCGTTATCGGCGCGAATGGCCTCACTTAGCGCCTCGTCCGGATTCACGCCCATCTCATCGTGGACATACTGCCGCCACTTGGGATCGATGAAGTAGCTGTAGCGCGGTGCGTCGATCTGGATATACTTGACGCCGTCCTTGAGAAGCGCCTGAATCTCCGACTTGATGATCGGCACGATGTCCCACAGCAGCGCCGAGTGCGTGGGGTAAACCGTGTCGCTGGACCCTTTGCGATAAGAAATCGCCGGGAACTGGTTGGCACTCGGCAGGGTAATCTTGATGTCGCCGGGACTGTGCCGCTTGAGGAACTCTACCTCATGCGACGTCATCCGCTTGGTCTGCCGGATCTTGTCGACCACGACCCCTGCCACGGGCCGTGACGTGGGGGTGATCGGCGCGCCCGCACCTGCATTCTGCCAATTGCGATCGATGGCGCTCTCCATATCCAGTCCCGACACCGATTCGTGGAAGTCGCTCATGAACCCGCGGCGGCGAAACTCGCCATCGGAGAAGATCTTAAACCCCAGGTCTTTTTGACGACTGAGAACTCGGAGGATTTGCTGGTCTTCCAATTCGCGCAGTTTGTCCGCGGGGGCACCGCTCCGATTCGCCTCCAGAAGCTCTTTCGGGCGCAGAAGGCTGCC
>JAICXC010000011.1 GCA_025980665.1 Bryobacteraceae bacterium | reverse complement strand
TGAGCCTCGCGCCTACGAAATCGAACACGATGGTGCTGCCGGGCGCCTGCAGGGCCACCCAGCGCAAGGTTTCTTCGACTGCCGCCTCGGGAAGATACATGGTGACGCCTTCCCAGATGAAGAAGGTCTTTTGACGCGAGTCGTAACCCGCCGCGGCGAGGACATCGCCGAGCTCGTCATGCCGAAAATCGACGGCAACATACGTAAGGTTAAGCGGGATCACAATGCCAGCCTCTCGCACGCGGCGTTTCTTATATTCCTGCGTGGACGGCTGATCCACCTCGAAGATGTGTGTGTTCTTGAGCAGCCCGGTGAGGCGATAGGCGCGAGTGTCGAACCCGGCCCCAAGAATGGCCACCTGCGACACGCCGTCGCGAATTGCGCGCTCGAGCCGCTCCTCAATGAATCGCGTGCGGATGATCATCATGACCATGGAGCCCATCGCTTCAGGGTTTTGGCGGACAGTGGAGAAATCCAGGTCCAGCGCCTGTACCACCGCCTGATCCGCGATCATGGCGCGCTCTTCTGGACCAAGTAAGCGCTCGGCGAGATAATCCGGATTGCGAATGGATTCGTCGGGTTCACGAGCGCCTAACGCTCGTCCGGCCGCCACATACAAACAGGTTTTGGAGGGACCGTTACTACTCAAGCCGGTAATTGGGAGCTTCTTTAGTGATGATCACGTCGTGCACGTGACTCTCGCGCAAGCCGGCCGACGTGACACGGACGAATTGGGCGCGTTCGCGCAATTCCGGAATTGTGCCGCAGCCGCAATAGCCCATCCCCGCTCGCAACCCGCCGACCAGTTGATATACCAGGTCGGACAGCAGGCCTTTGTACGGCACCCGACCCTCGATACCTTCGGGAACCAGCTTCCCGCCTGCGGTTCCGTCTTGAGCATAACGATCCGAGGAGCCCTGGCTCATCGCGCTCATCGATCCCATGCCGCGATAGCTCTTGAACGTACGGCCCTGATAGAGAATCGTTTCGCCGGGACTCTCTTCGGTACCCGCCAGCAGGCTGCCGATCATCACGCAGTCGGCGCCCGCCGCGATGGCCTTGGTGATATCGCCCGAAAATTTGATACCGCCATCCGCGATCAACGGTACGCCGCTGCCTTGCGTCGCTTTCGAGCACTCGGCGATCGCGGTGATCTGCGGGACGCCCGCGCCGCTAACTACTCGCGTAGTGCAAATCGATCCCGGGCCAATCCCGACTTTGATTCCGTCCGCGCCCAGCGCAATCAGATCGCACGCGCCCTGCTTGGTTGCGACGTTGCCCGCGATTAATTGGACGTCCGGCAGCACCCGCTTCAGTGTGGCGACCACTTCGAGCACACGTTCGCTATGTCCATGAGCCGAATCCACGGCCAGCACGTCCACTTTTTTCCGGACCAACTCTTGCGCGCGTTCCAGAAAATCACCCGACGTCCCCAAAGCAGCGCCGACTCGTAAACGTCCCTGCGCATCTTTCGCAGCGTTGGGATATTTGAGTTTCTTCTGGATGTCCTTGACGGTGATCAGACCTTTCAGGTAGTAATGCTCGTCGACCACCAGCAGTTTTTCCACGCGATGCTGGTGCAGGATGGCCTCGGCTTCTTCAAGCGTTGTGCCGACACCGACCGTGATGAGGTTTTCCTTGGTCATCACGCTGGAGATGGGAACGTCCGTGCGCGTCTCAAAGCGCAGGTCGCGATTCGTGAGAATGCCGACCAGCTTGCCGTTCTTAGTCACGGGAACGCCGGAGATGCGGTAGCGCTTCATCACTTCGAGCGCGTCGCCGATTCTCTGTTCCGGATCCACGGTGACCGGATCGACAATCATCCCGCTTTCCGAGCGTTTCACCCGATCCACTTCCTCGGATTGTCGGTCGATCGACATGTTGCGGTGGATCAGTCCAAGCCCGCCCTGCTGCGCTAGCGCAATCGCAAGATGCGATTCGGTGACGGTATCCATGGCCGAGCTGACAATGGGAATGTTGAGGCCGATCTTGCGAGTGATCCAGGTTCGAGTGTCGGTTTCCGCGGGGACGACGCCGCTGCGGGCAGGAAGCAGGAGAACGTCGTCGAATGTTAGTCCTTCGGGGATCGTTTCCGGAATCATCAGGGTGTACTTCTGATGATACAGCACACCCACTGGCCCTATTTTTTCGCGGCGGGAAGGATCCACGCTTCGCCCGGATTTTTATGCCGGATGAAATGCAAAACCAGAGCGACTCCGCAGCCTAAAGCGAGGGGGACGGGTACGAAGTACCACAATTCAGGGAGGCCCAGGAGAATAATCAACATGCAGGCAAGTGCGGCTAGCGCTCCGCCAAGGCCGTTGCCCATCGGTATTTTCGAGACGTTGATTTGTGGATTCTGAATCTCGTCGCTCATATTTCCCCCTACCTTGTCGTTCGGTATGCGCGTGAAATGGAGACCACCATGCCGTGCCAGCTTTCGGTGAGGAGTGAATCTATCACCGCTGCTCCTGCCACGCCGATCGTCAGAACCACCAGGCTTTGCACCAGGAGGATCAAAGTTCTGAGCGTCGTCATGGCCGCCTCCTATCGGTAATTTTCCTACTGGTTCTTGGCTAACGACGTGGTGGCCAGCATACCGCCCAGGCCCATGGTGTCGACCGCCGAGGAAGGCACGATCACCATCGCGCCTTTCTCTTTGATCGCTTCATACAGCATGTTCATGGCGCGCAAGTGCAGCGCGACAGGATTATCGCGATAGACCTCTGCTGCTTTTGCGAAATTGGCAGAGATCTGCGTCTCGGCCTCGCCGAGTATGATGCGGGCATGGCGTTCCCGATCGGCCTGCGCCTCGCGCGACATCGCGTCCTGAAGCGCCTGCGGGATTTGGACATCGCGGATCTCGACCGACTGCACGGTGATACCCCACGGATTCGTCTTCGCATCCAAGATACGTTGCAGCTCTTTGCCAAGTGTTTCCCGCTCCGATAGCATCTGCGCCAGGTTGTGGCGGCCGATCGATTCCCGCAGCGCGGTTTGCGCGCTCAGTGTAATCGCGTCCACGTAGCTGGATACTTCGAAGATGGACTTTTCCGCGTTCCACACCATCCAAAAGACAATCGCGTCCACGTTGACGGGCACCGTATCGCGGGTCAGCGTCGATTCCGCCGAGACGTTGGTGACTCTGATCCGCTGGTCCACGTAGGCGCTCAGCGTATCGACTACGGGAATCAGCCAGAAAATGCCGGGACCCTGCAGATGTCTGAATTTGCCGAAGCGCAGCACTGCTACCTTCTCCCACTGGTTGACGACCTTCACCGAAAACAGGCAGTAGAATCCGAGGAGCGCGCCGGCGAACGCCGGAATGGGATTGCGCACCACTGCTGCCGCCGCTACGCCGCCCAGTATGAAAACCACGAACAAAACCGTCCCGGGACCGCTAGTTGGGACATTCTGCATTTTCGTCGAAGGTGGGAAGGTCATTTGGTCCTCTTTTCCGGTTCGGTTATTCGTTCCCGTAACCTGTCCATCAACTCTTTCACCGTGAATCCGCCAACGCCAGCACGCGCTACGAACTCGCTCACCAGTTGCTCCAGCTGCCGATCGTGCTCCGCGTCGTCCTGCGTGACCTTACGGTCCGAAATGAACGTGCCGGTGCCCTGCTGCGTATCCAGCACTCCGCGGATTTCGAGCTCCCGGTAGGCCCGCAGCACCGTGTTGGGATTAATTTCCAAGTCCACAGCCACCTGTCGGACGGTCGGGATCTGCTCCCCGCTGGCCAGCTTGCCTGAGGCGATTCCGGCCTGTACCTGGTCGATGAGCTGGCGGTAGACCGGCACGCCGCTGCGCGCATCCAGGCGAAAGGTAAAAGGCGCCGTCCTAGTCATATCTATTGAATAGTGTACTAGTCTACTAATACATCGTCAAGGGGAAAATTGGGGTGAAAGTCGGCGTGTTTGCTAAACTGAGACTTCCCTATATGCAGATCGCCGCAACACAACTCCGCCCGGGCATGGTGGTGAAGTTCAACAACGACCTGTTCTCGGTCTTCAAGATGGAACACCGCACGCCGGGCAACCTGCGCGGTTTCGTCCAGGTGAAGATGCGCAACTTCAAGTCGGGCACGATGATCGAGCACCGGTTCTCATCGGAAGACAAGGTGGAGAAGGCGTCGCTCGATGAGCAGGAGATGGAGTATCTGTACGACGACGGCGAGTACTACTATTTCATGAACACGGAGAGTTTCGAGCAGATGCACCTGGTGAAGGACCTGCTTGGGGACGCGACCGATTATCTGACCCCGAATCTCAAGGTGCTGGTCGAGTTCTACGAAGGCAAGCCCATCAGCGTGGAGCTTCCGGCTACTGTAGATCTGACGGTGAAGGAAACTGAACCAGGAATTAAGGGGGCGTCGGTTTCAAACGTCACCAAGGCCGCGAAGATGGAGACGGGTCTCGTGGTGCAAGTCCCCCCGTTCATCAACGAGGGCGAGAAGATCCGGGTGTCCACATCGGACGCCTCGTATCAAGCACGCGCGTAAGTTTCACACGCCGCGAATCGCCACGACGGTGATATCGTCCATCCTCGAAGGACCGCTGAAGGCCGAGACCGCGTCGACGATCTCACGCACCAGATCTGCCGCTGTCAAGGAGCTGTTTTCGCGAAGCGTCCGAGCCAGACGATCCTCGCCGAATTCATCGCCGGTCGCGTTGGCGGCCTCGGTGACGCCGTCCGAATAAAGCAGCAGAGTATCGCCTGGGTCGAGGCTCACTTCTTCCTCGGCGCAGTTCCATTCCTCGAATGCGCCCAGCATAGTCGCCGTTGAGTCCAACCGTGTCATCTCGCCATTCGCTCGCAATAGACTAGGCGCGCAGTGACCGCAATTGGCGTAATGCATTCGCCGCGTGCGGTCGTCATAGGAGCCGAAAAAGAGTGTGGCGAATCGGTCGGATCCGGTCGAGGAATAGAAGTGCTTGTGGACAGCGTCGAGCAGCTCGGCCAGCCGATGCACGCCGCTGGCAGCTTGTGTCCGGAAGCAAGCTTGCAGATTCGCCATCAACAGGGCCGCGGGGACGCCTTTCCCGGCTACATCGGCGAGCACGAAACCAAGGGAGTGATCACCCAGGTCGAGAAAATCGTAGTAGTCGCCGCCGACACCCCGTGCCGCGAGACATTGACCAGCGTAGTCGATCGTGCCCAAGTGCCGCATCTCCCGCGGAAACAATTTTTGCTGCACGGTCGCCGCGATTTCGAGTTCCGACTTCCTGCGCCGTTCCGAATCTGCCTGTTTGCGGATCACCGCGAGCACTCGGTCGTTGTCCCAAGGCTTCTGGACGAAATCGCAAGCGCCGCGCCGCATGGCTTCGACGGCGAGGTCGATGCTTCCCCACGCGGTCATCACGATTACTGGCGCGGTGTTCCCCTGCGATTCCAATCCTGTGAGCAGGTCTAATCCTTCTTCACCCGATGTTGTATCGCGCGTGTAATTCAAATCAGCCAGAATCAGATCGAATTCGTCGGAGCGGGCCTCCCGCAGCAGCGCGCGAGGCGAATCCACCGTCACGGCTTCGTACCCCTGGCCTTTGAGCAGAAGCCGCAGGGCGTGCAGTACGTCGGGCTGATCGTCACAGACCAGAACGCGATAAGGTCGTGCCGCGGCGGGAACTGCCATGACCGGAGATTCCAAACTTGCCTGCATAATGTACTGACGGAGTTGAGGCAGGTTTCGTGCCGCGAAAAATCCCTTGAAATCAGCGTGCCTGACCGGAAGGGAGTGTCCGGCTATGGGAACCCGTGCGCGTGAGTGGGACGTTATTCGGTCGCGCGCACTTCCGCCAGCCGCTGGCGCAAGGGCTCAGATAGGCTCTTCTCAATTTCTTGAGTAATTAGTCCCACGCCATCCAGGTCTTGAATGTGGACTTTATCTTTCAGCCGGAAACTGGTGAGCTTCATGCGGACGAGGTCGGCGACGGGGGCGATGAGGATGCCTTCTTTCGTCCGCACCGGTTCGGATGCGGGAACAGGCTCCAGGTACTCAGTTCTGACCTTTTCATTTACAAACACGAGATGAACAGCCGACCGGGCCTGGGGTTTTTCCTTGTCAACTAACATGTCAACGCCAGCGACATGCCTAAATCGGAACTCTGCCATCTCCGCCGCGGCCTTAATGCGAGGTAAATCTGACCGATGCACCGCAGCGTCTACATCGTTGGTAAGACGCTCTGAGAGGATCTTTTTCAAACACGTGAATGAACACTGCCAATCCGTCGATGATCCGGTATGGAATACCGGCGGCGTTGAGCGTGGCATGGAAACGCCGCATCTTCTGCAGGAGCTGCTCCACATGAATATCGTAGGCGGCGGCTGTCAGCATTCTCACCTCGATTGTAGCGTCCTCATCGATTTTTAGCCTTCGGATGCGCGCGATCGTACACCGCCATCAAATCTGTCAGCGAAACCTGGGTGTATTTCTGCGTGGTCGCGAGGCGCGCGTGCCCCAGCAGTTCCTGGATCGCGCGTAGATCTGCACCATCCGCCAGCAGGTGGGTCGCGAAGGCGTGCCGCAGGCTGTGCGGATGCATGGAGGCATCGCCCGATACCAGACGCGCGTACAGCTTCACGATGCCGCGTGCGCCGCGATCGGAAAGCCGCGTGCCCAAGTGATTCGCGAACAATCCTTTTTCGCGCGATTTAACGGAGCGCACTGCGAGATACTTTTCGAGCGCCACGGCGGCGGTGGCGCCGTACGGAATCTGGCGCTCTTTGCGGCCCTTGCCACGCACGCGAATCCACTGCTCACGATAATCGAAATCGTCCAGATCCAGCCCGACGAGTTCGCTGATGCGCAGGCCGCAGCCGTACAGCAGCTCGAAAATCAGCCGATCGCGCTCCGGGAACGGACGCTCCAGACGATCCTCGGCGACAGCGTTGATGAGGTCGTTGGTCTGCTCGGCCGTCGGAACCGCCGGCAGGCGTTGCGGGGCTTTGGGAGTTTTTACGAGCCGCGCGATATTAGATGGAACGCTGCCTTGCTTAGCAAGATACTGAAACAGCGAGCGCACTGCCGCCAGCTTCCGCCGGACGGAAAGAGGGCTTAAACGGCGATGGTAAAGATCGCCCAACCATTCGCGGATTTGCAGCACCGTAAGCTCGGCGGGGGCGGGCGGTTGCTGGCCCGGGGGCGTGAAATAGGCCGCAAACTGTTCCAGATCGCTCGCATAGTTGCGTAGCGTGTGCGGCGAGGCGTTTTGCAAACGCAGATCGGCGAGATAGCGGCCGATTGCTCTCGTTAGCTCGGAAGCCGGCGCTTCAGGCATGCGAGTAAAGGTGCTGTTCGAGTGCGGCCAGTGCCCGCCGGCAGACTTCCGCGTGCCGCACTTTGCGATCGCGCGGCGGATTTTCAAGCTTCGGCAGCAAATCGAAGGTGATATTCGCGGGCTGGTAATTGGCTGGATCGGCTCCGCACACGTAGGCGCACAGCGATCCCATTGCCGTTTCGCGCGGGAACGCGCGAACATCTTCAGAGGCAGCTAAAGCCGCCGCTCCCCGGCCAGCTACTAAGCCCGTAGCGATGGACTCCACATATCCTTCGACGCCCGAAATCTGCCCGGCGAAGAAAATATTTGGACGCGTCCGCAGTTGCAGCGCGGAGGTTAGCAAAGCAGGTCCGTTGATATATGTGTTGCGGTGCACCTGGCCAAAACGCAAGAACTCGGCGTTCTGGAGTCCCGGGATCATCCGCAGCACGCGCTGTTGCTCGCCGAAACGCATATGATTCTGGAATCCGACCAGATTGAAGCTTCCCGATCGCGCGTTTTCACTCCGAAGCTGGACCACAGCGTAAGGCCGACGTCCAGTGCGCGGATCGGTCAATCCCATGGGTTTCATGGGCCCGAAGCGCAATGTGTCGCGACCACGCCGGGCGATCTCTTCGATCGGCAGGCAGGCTTCGAAGTAGTTCACTTTGTCTTCGCCGATATGTGCGGGTACGCTCTCTGCCGCCAGCAGCACGTCGAGAAAAGCTTCGTACTCGGCTTTGTCAAAAGGACAGTTCAGATAGTCGTCGGTGCCGTCCAGCGACTTACCGTAGCGTGACGCCGCGAACGCAATCGACATGTCGATTGACTCCGCGTCGACAATCGGACTGATGCTGTCGTAGAAGAACAGCCGTTGCGACCCCGTCAGCAGCCCGATCTCCGCAGCGAGCACGTCGGATGTCAGCGGTCCACTCGCAATGATCCAGATATGCTCGGGATTGAGTGTCGTAACTTCTTCGCGGCGGATTTCGATGGCCGGATCCGCTTCGAGAGCGCGCGTGACCTCGGCCGCGAACAGGTCGCGATCTACCGTCAGGGCGTGGCCGGCGGGCACTCGCGTTCTCGGGGCGATCTCCTTGATTAACAGCGATCCCAAGCGGCGCAGTTCTTCTTTAAGCAGCCACGGAGCGCCATGCTCCTGCTCGCTCTTGAGGGAATTGCTGCACACCAGTTCCGCCAATGCATTCGTCTTATGTGCCGGCGTCGATCGCACAGGCCGCATCTCGTAGAGGACCGCGCGCCCCCCCGCGCGAGCCACTTGCCAAGCCGCCTCACAGCCTGCCAGGCCGCCGCCGATGATATGGACTTCAGCCCTCACGATACTCGCCGAAAACCTTTCTCAGGCAATCCGAAATTTCGCCGACCGTCGCGAAGGCTTCGCAGGCCGCGAGGATCTTGGGCATCAGATTGTCGGAACCGCGCGCGACATTTTCCAGCGCGCCAAGGCGCGCCGCTATCTCTGCGTTATCCCGCGATCCCCGCACCTGGCGCAAGCGCTCCACTTGCTGCTGCTCGATCGTCGAATCGATATGCAAAGCCGCAACGGAGTGCTCGTTTTGCTGCTGGAACCGGTTGACGCCCACCACGATCTTTTCCCCGCGCTCCACCTGTTGCTGGAATTCATATGCCGCGTTCTGAATCTCGGCTTGAATCCAGCCCTTCTCGATTGCCGCCAACGTCCCGCCTAAGCCGTCAATGCGCTCAAGATACTCCCGGGCCCCGCGCTCGATCTTGTCGGTCAGATCTTCGACGTAAACGCTGCCGCCCAGCGGATCGGCCACCTTAGTGATCCCGCTCTCATGAGCGATGATCTGCTGCGTGCGTAGCGCAAGACGCGCCGACTCCTCGGTGGGCAAGCCCAATGCCTCATCGCGCCCATTTGTGTGCAGCGATTGCGTGCCGCCCAGCACGGCGGACATCGCCTGCAACGCCACGCGTACCACGTTCACGTCGGGCTGTTGCGCGGTAAGCGTCGACCCGGCGGTCTGGGTGTGAAACCGCATCATCATCGATCTTGGATCCTTCGCCCCGAAGCGTTCCTTCATGATGTGCGCATAGAGCCGCCGAGCCGCGCGATACTTGGCGATTTCCTCCAGAAAATCACTGTGCGCGTTGAAGAAGAAAGAAACTCGCGGTGCAAACGCGTCGACGCCCAGGCCCGCGCGGACGGCAGCCTCTATATAAGCGATGGCGTTGGCCAGGGTGAACGCCACTTCCTGGATTGCCGTCGATCCGGCTTCGCGAATGTGATAGCCGCTGATCGAAATCGTGTTCCACTCCGGAAGTTCCGTGCCCGCCCAGGCGAACAGGTCGGTGACGATGCGCATCGCCGGGCGTGGCGGATAGATATAGGTCCCGCGCGCGATGTATTCCTTCAGAATGTCGTTCTGCACCGTCCCCGATAGTTTCTTGAGATCGGCTCCCTGATTCCGAGCCACCAGTGCGTACAGCGAGAGCAGAATCGCCGCA
The DNA here is from genome assembly GCA_025980665.1 of Bryobacteraceae bacterium. Classification (GTDB taxonomy): domain Bacteria; phylum Acidobacteriota; class Terriglobia; order Bryobacterales; family Bryobacteraceae; genus Palsa-187. The sequence goes on along the minus strand of JAICXC010000011.1, from coordinate 53,467 downwards.
GTGGAATTAATGGTCATCGACGTCGTGACCTGATCCAGACGGATTCCCTCAAACAGCGTTTCCATGTCGGCCAGGGAACAGATCGCGACACCCACCCGACCGACTTCGCCCGCAGCCAGAGCATGATCCGAATCCATACCCATCTGCGTTGGTAGATCGAACGCCACAGAAAGTCCGGTGATCCCCTGCCCCAGAAGGAATCGGTAGCGGCGGTTGCTTTCCTCGGCCGATCCGAATCCGGCGTACTGGCGCATGGTCCAAAGCCGGCTGCGATACATGCCGGGATGGATGCCGCGCGTGAACGGAAATTGGCCCGGCAACTCAGCGGGATCGCTCATGATCGAGAGATTTTGCGGGCTCGCAGGAAGGAAGAAATTCCGAAATACGCCATTAGGCAAAAGAAGCCGACCGAGAGCGCCACTCGACCGAGACCGCTCTCCTGGGTTTGCATAGTGCGCACATTGCGGATCGCAGAAGGCACAGCCCAAGCGGCCAGGCAAAGGAAAACAAAGCCGATAATCTCGTTCCAAAGCACGCGCAAAGGTCGCACCACGCCAGGCACTACATGCTCGAGAAACCGCCCCGCTTTGCTATGCTTGTCGATTTTCATCGGCCGCACCCTCATCCTAACAGACCGTGTCCTGGCAGCCGATATTGAGATATGATGCAACCGTTCGACCCCCCGAAAAACGGGTGGTATGCTGAAGGTGGCATAGGACCCGGTAGGTGGGTTCGCTCGGTAGAAACGAGGAATGAATTGGACGATCGCTTGCGAGATCTCATGCAGGAATTGGGGAACGCGATCAACGAGTCGCTTTCTGATTCCGACCGTATAGCCGCCGCGATTGGGGAGATCAAACGCGCCGGTTACGACGTCTTCCTGGTCCTGGAAGCCACCATCGGATTCAACAAACGCGCGGAAGGCGAAGAGAACGACGAGTCCGAAGAGACGGTGGAACTGGAATCCCAACCGGAAACTGGACGTCGCCGCCGGGTAGGAAAGATACAGCTCACTTCGCAGGATCAGAAATTCCTGCGTGCGTTAAAGATCGCCATCGACGACGACAGCCGCTGAGGGCGTCCGTGCGTCTTCTCCTCTTGTGCCTGATGACAGGCCTCAGCGCTTTCGGCGCTGAAAACGTAGAAATTGTCCGCGATAATTTCGGGACTCCTCACATCTTCGCCCGCACCTCCGACGGAGCCGCTTATGCCGCCGGATACGCCCAGGCCGAAGACCGCAAGGATGCTCTGCTGCGTAATCTTCGAGGCGCCGGAACGGCACAAGATGTAGCGCTTTCGCCGCGGGTGAACGCAATCGTCGAGGCATTTTGCGCCGGTATCAACCGTTATCTTTCCGAAGCCTCCGGCTCGCCGGAGTCCCCGGTTAGCCCTGCGATGGTGGTGGCCTTCAGCCGCCGCGCGTTCGCGAGCATCCATGGATCGAATGATGTGTTGATTGGTCCGGCCCGCAGTACCTCCGGAAACGTCATCGCCATTCTGGATCCTCTTAGCGGATGGAATGACGATGGACGTCCTTATGAGATGCGTTGGTACGCATCGGATGAGCAGATTGCGCTGTCGGGCGTCGCGCCTCCGGGGATTCCTTTTCCATTGGTTGGTCACAGCGCTTTCTTGGCCGTGGGCTGGAGTGGTTCGACCGAAACCGCCGGTCCGCGGATGCTGGACGAAGCTTGGACGGTGATCACTGCCCGCAGTCTCGCCGAGGTGCAAGCTTCACTTGGGATAGGACAGATCCTGGGCAGTGCGCTGGTCGGGACTGTGCAGGGCGAAATATTCGACACCTCGGGAAGGATGCCGGAGGACGGAATACTGCTGCGCCAACGAATCGTGCCGCAGTCAGAAGCAATGACTATTCAGCTCCTGGCCGCGCAAAACACTTGGCCCTTCGGACGCGCCGTGGATGTAGCGTTCTCGACGACCCTATACAAGGCGGAAACCTGGCAGGCGCGATTGGTTAAGGTGGCGCCGGAGCTGCCTTTCGTCCAGATGCTGACCGGCTGGAGCCGCCGTAGCGATGCAACTTCCATGGAAGCGTTGGCGTTTTATCTGTTCAAGATGGCTCTGGGCAAGCCCGAAGCCTCGGCGCTCGAGCCGCCGGATTCGCTCAGCAACAATCGCATCCGTGCAGCGCTCCGCAAAGCTCAGGATCACGTTGAAACCGAGCTTCCCTATCACGCGGATTACGGAACCATGTTTCGCGTGGCTCGCGATGGCGCATCACGGTCCACGCCGGCCGCCGGCGGAATGGTACCGGAAGCTGGGATGATCACTCCTCGAGCGATAACGTTTGAGCGCCGGGGCGCAGTCATGATGGGTACAGGCGGTCAAACCGCGACGCAGATCGTGGAACTATCGAAGCTCCCCAACGCTGTTTCGATCCTGGTCCCAGGAGAAAGCGACCGGTCCGACTCCCCGCACTTCGACGATCAGGCCCGCGACCTATTTAGCAAGGGAATCGCCAAGCCCACGTATTTCGGAGACCGCAAGGAACTCGAAAAACACGCCTCGTCGAAAAAAGAACTGACATTCTGAGGATATTTTTGGAACGCGGCCGCCACTAATTTGCCGTGGTTCGCGATGCCATCGAAGAGTTTTTGAAGACCGCCGCGCAGCCGGTCCTGATCGAACCTGGCGAAGATCCGCTGCCGATTTCCGCCGGCAAATTCGCGATCGGCACTCGCGCCGACATGTGCACGCTCGAATGCTGGGATGAGACTCGCAACCTGGTGCGCCGGATCCGCGCGGTTGGCAAAGCTCGGCGAGGGTTCCTGGAACTGGAAGTCGAAAGATTCGGAGGACGCACCGGCTCGTTGCTGATGATCGATCTGGCGCAAGCCTCGAACACTCCCGCTGCGAGGCATGGGGCCAGGCTAAAGTATCGCGAGCAGTTCCGGATGTCGCTGCGCCGCCAATTCAGCGGCTGGAAGCTGGTGGAGTTGAGCACCGAACCCGACCTCCAACACAGCCTGTCGCCGGCATATCCAAGGGCTCTGCTGCGCCGCGGTAATCAGGCGATTGCGGCGATCGGCGCCGGCGAGGATGCTATCGACCCAGACGGCGTGCTGAGCTTCGGGCTGATTTGGTTGGACTACTTGCGCCAACGCGAGACGCGCTTATCGGTCGGCACGCTTGCCGTGTTCGTTCCCATTGGCGCCGAAAATACCACCTGCCATCGGGTCCGCTATCTGAACCGCGAGGCCGCCCAATACCGGGTCTTCGTCCACGGTTCCGGCATTCTGGAAGAACCCGTCGAGCCCGGCGACTATACCAACTTCTCTACCCGGCTCGAACCGTTTTGCGCGCCGGTCCCCGGTCCAGAACTCGCTGGCTGGATAGAACGTCTCGAAGCGATCGAAGGCGTTGAGCGCCGGCCACGCCCGGATGGGTCCGTCAGTATGGCGGTACGGGGCCTGGAGTTCGCGCGAACGTCCGGATCCACTCTGCTGTTCGGCATCGACCAACGCCATCCGGCAAGTTCACGCCAAATGTCCGAGGTCGAAGCTCTGGCGCGCGGGCTTACGCGTCTCCGTAACGCCAGCGCGGCCGACCGGACAAATCCCCTGTACCTGCGTCATCCCGAAGCCTGGCTCGAAGCCCGCGTACGTGCCTCTGTATGCAATATCGACGCCAGTATACGTGACACGCCACTTTACGGCCAAGCCCCGCAGTTCGCGGCGGGCTCCCGTGGGATTCTGGATCTCCTCGCCGTCGACCACGATGGCCGGTTGGTCGTGATCGAGGTAAAGGCCAGTGAAGACATCCACTTGCCGCTCCAGGCCCTGGATTACTGGATGCGCGTGAAGTGGCACTTGGAGCGCGGTGAGTTCGAAGGCCGCGGATACTTCCCCGGCGTCTCGCTGCGTACCGATCCGCCCCGACTATTGCTAGTCGCACCAGCCCTCGAGTTCCATCCGGCCAATGAGACGGTACTGCGGTACTTTTCCACCGAGGTCCAAGTGGAACGCGTCGGTGTCGGGATACAATGGAGACAGGAGCTACGGGTAATGTTTCGGGTTCCGTCAGCCCTGTTGCAGCTATGGCCCTCGCAGTCTTCCGGCAGATACGACAAGCGCTCGTGAATCTGAATCCCGCGGAAGTGCGGGCACAAGCTGACCTACCAGTGCGCGTAGGCCTGGTAGCAGCCTCCCGCGAATCGCTCGGCCAGATGGAGCAGTTCTTCGCGCCGCCCCACCTATCTCCAGAACGCCGGGCGGAAGCGGTCCAGATTTTGATCCGAGGAGGCGGCCCCTCCTGCGACGTTCACATCTACGAATCTTCCCTGCTGCGGCCCGCGCATGCATTTTCCTTTGATCCGGAAAGCCCCGAGGATTGCGTCCGGCGCATCGTCCGCAAGCGCGAGGATTTGATGCTTACCCTGGCGCGGCGCCTGGACCCTTTTCGCAAGGAAGCCTCACATCACGTAATCCGCACTGTCGCCAAAGAAAATGCTCTATTCGCGCTGGTGACTGCGCTGCCGGATGTAGTCCCCAGTTTGGCGTCGCTGCCATGGGCTGTGGGAGAGTACGGGTCCGATGCGGCGTTTCTCACGATGAACCAGATCCGCATGGGATTCCTGCTGGCTGCGGCCAGCGACCGTGCGGTGGGATATCGCGAGCAGCGATCGGAAATCGCTTCGATTGGCATGGGCGCATTTGGGTGGCGAGCATTGGCGCGCGAATTGGTCGGGAAAGTACCCTTCGGCGGCGGGCTGATTCCCAAAGCGGCCATCGCCTGGACGGGAACCTTCGTAGCCGGGCTATCGCTCGAGCGACTGTATCGCCTGGGGTACGGTTTCACGCGTGCCGAGCGGCGCAGCGCCTATGAAGACGCCTTCGACAACGGTAAACAGATCGCGGGCATGCTGCTCGAAGGCCTGACCCGCCAGCGCAAGGCAGTCTAACCCAAATGGAAATCACCGACGCTTCCGGCTATGCGGGCCGGGCTGACCAGGTTTTCACTCCTCGCAGCGAAGAAGAAATCGCCGCCATTCTCTCCAGAGCTTCCTCGGAAGGCGTTCCCGTAACTGTGATGGGCGCGCTCACCGGCTTGGCCGGCGGCGCCGTGCCGAAAAGCGGATGGGCGATCTCCATGGCGCAGTTCCGCAAGTTGGAAGTGTTCCCGCGCAACGCCCGTGTGGGGACTGGAGTCTTGCTGCGCGAGGTGCAGGCCGCTGCCGCCGCTTCGGGACAATTCTACGCGCCGGATCCTACCGAGAATACGTCTTCGATCGGAGGCAACATCGGAGCCAATGCCAGCGGTTCACGCAGTTTCCGCTACGGGGCTACCCGACGGCATATTCAAGCAGTGAGGGTGGTCCACATGGACGGCCGGATTATCGAGTACCGGCGCGGCGAAAAAGTCGACTTCGAGGTCCCACGCATTCCTTTGCCGCGAACGCGCAAGCATTCGGCTGGCTATCGTCTCGAGCCGGGAATGGATTTCGTCGATTTGTTCATCGGCAGCGAAGGGACACTAGGCGTGGTGACGGAAGCCGAGCTTCAGTTGCTGCCTGCGCCCGGCGAAATTCTGGGCGGCGTGGTTTTCTTCCCCTCGGAAGAAGCCGCGCTCGATGCGGTCGACCGCTGGCGGCCGGCGCCAGGGTTGCGGATGCTCGAATTCCTGGATTCGCGTTCCATCCAGCTGATGGAGCAACCCTACGGAGCGGCGGTCCTGCTGGAACTGGAAGGCGAAGCCGAATTAGATATGTCAGGCGCTCTCGAAAACGAGTCCTGGTTCGGATCGTCCGCCGCAGATCGCGAGAGATTCCGTCAGTTCCGTCATCGCTTGCCGGAGCGTATTCATGAGCGCCTGCGCCGCGGTGGATTCATGGTTCTAGCCACTGACTATGCGGTGCCGCTGGAGCGCAACCGCGATATCCTTGCAGTTTACCGCCGCGTACTCACCCAAAACTTCGGTGACAAATTCGTGATGTTCGGACACATCGGCGACGCGCATGTCCACACCGAAGTCTTGCCGGAGACACAACAGGAATGGAAGCGGGCCACCGACATCGCCGTCGACTTGGCCAAAGAGGTCGTGGCCATGGGGGGCACCGTCGGCGCCGAGCACGGCCTGGGCAAGCGCAAGGCCCATCTTCTGTCGCTCCAATATAATCCGGCGGAAATCGAGGCCATGCAGTCAGTCAAGCGCCGTTTCGACCCGCAACAGTTGCTAGGCCAGGGGAATCTCTTCGTTTAGGGGTTTTAAACCGCGTCGCGCGCTATAATTTACCTGAAGCGGTATGCAAGAGCTCATCAAGAAATTGCAGGACGAGATCGCGGCGCTCGAGAACGAGTTTCGCGTTGAGCTCCCCCGGGAGATCCTGAAAGCCCGTGCTCACGGCGACCTGAAAGAAAATGCCGAGTATCACGCGGCCAAGGAACGCCAGGGCATGGTCAACGCCCGCCTTAATCAGCTCAACGCCCGGCTCCGGGAACTCTCGATGATCGATATGTCCAAGATCCCGCACGACCGTGTGGGGCTGGGCTCGACGGTCGTCGTGCTGGACCTCGACAAAGACGAGAAGATCCGTTATAAGCTAGTGACGAGCGAAGACGTGGATGCCAAGAACGGTATGATTTCCACCACATCTCCTATAGGTCGCGGCCTTCTGGGTAAGAACGTTGGGGACACCGTGAAAATCCAGATTCCGGGCGGCGCCCGCGAAATGGAGATCGTGGAGCTGATCACAATTCATCAGCAAGCGGGGGCAAAGTAGTCGATGAGTTGGACCGGTGGCATCGGCTGGGCGTGCAACAAGGTCATCCGGCTGATTGTGCGAGGGCTTGCGCTCTCCAAGATCCATCCCAACGTGCTCACGTTCCTGGGCCTGGTGATCAATGTTGCCGCGGCGGTTCTGCTGGCCTCGGGACAATTCCGCTGGGCTGGCGTGGTGATTATCGGTGCGGGCCTGTTCGACATGGTGGATGGCCGCGTGGCTCGCGAGACCAACCGCGTCACGCGCTTCGGCGGCTTCTTCGATTCGGTTCTGGATCGCTATTCGGATCTGGCTCTTCTCATGGGTTTGCTGGTCTGGTATGGATCGATCAACCGGCCCTTCTATGTAGTCCTGACGGCCCTCGTCATGGCGGCGTCCGTAATGATCAGCTACGCTCGCGCGCGGGCGGAAAACTCGATTCCCAAGTGCAAGGTCGGCTTCATGGAACGGCCTGAGCGTGTGGTGCTGCTCATCATCGGCGCGCTGTTCGACCGGATGGCTCCCGTGTTGTGGGTGATCGCGGTACTGGGCAATCTGACTGTGGTCCACCGCATGGTGTTCACTTTTCAGGAAGCGAAGCTCCTGGAAGAAGCCCAGTTACGCGTCGCCCCTGCCGCTCGCACCGCCGAGCACGGCCGCTAGAGAATCGACCCGACATCTTCTAGCTGATCCAAGTTGTCCACCGCCTGCTCGATCCCTGTTGCCCCCGCGCCCGCTGCGTTCCTGAATCGCGCATGAATTTGTTCGGGCGTGGCTGGAACCAAGTCGGACATTCTCTTTCGCAGCACTCTGCCATTGCGTAAAGTGACGATCACCTCCGCGCCCTGTACTCCTGGATACGCCTGCGTGAACTCCGGGTCTTCTTCCAGTTTCGTGACGCCGATCAACCGCGCGATCTCAAGATCGTCAAGGCGGCGATAGTTGTTCTCTTCGATGGACAGCCTTGCCAGCGTAGCCGCGACGCAAAAGTGAATGCTCATTTTGGCTTGCAGTATCCGCCGGAACGGACCCGGCGCGTTGCAGCCAGGATAATTGATCGCCGCGGCCGAGCACTTCACTTGAACACTCGTTATCTCTTGACTGTCTACGCCGATTGCCAACGCGGCTTGGCAGGCCGTCTGCGCATAGTTACACGCTGGAGCGGGTTTGTGATAAACCGAGAAAATTTCTAGCTCTCCGGTGAAGGGCGTGACTCGCTCGATCCGATCGCGTCGCCGCAGCGCGGCGAATAATCCCGCGGGCCCGTCCAAAGCCGTTTCCGATCCGAACGCCCCCAGGTCCGCCAGTTCCACCGCGGTGACCGCGTTACGCGCGGCGAATCCTGCGTGAAAGAACATATCGTCGGCGCCCGAAGCCGGCCATTCGTTCAAGCCGCCTGTTGCATTCGCCGCGAGACCGAGCGCACTCACGCCAGAGTCTTCGCTGAACCCGAGCATCACGCTTCCAGCCACGACCGCGCCTACTGGTCCCGTAATACCCGTAGGCCGGAAGATCTGCACCGTCTCCTGATCCATGAGCGCGCGGCCGACGGTTGCGCCCACTTCATAGCCACACACGGCTCCTCGGATAAACTGTGGTCCCGTCACTCTTCGCGTCTGCGCCAGCGCGAGCAACGTCGGGAAGATGACGATTCCCAGGTGACTGACCGAGCCGGTGTGCATGTCTTCCCGGACCAGTCCATGGCCCAGGACAGCGTTCGCGAATGCGGCCTCCGCGGCCGACGCACGCACTTGTGTGCCGATGACCGAAGCTTGGCCGCCGCCCGCTCGCCCCGCGACCTCGATTGCCTGCCGGCTGGGAGGAAGATCCCGCGATTCATAGGCGCAGGAGAGAAAATCCAGCAGCGCGATTTTGACTTTGTCGATCGCTTCGGGCGATGGATCGGTATAACCCCGCGCCGAGCGTACTAGCTTTCGCGAAAGTGTCAGGGCTACTTACCTGAGCTTATTTATTTGGACCAGGATCTGCTGGAGCGCCGGTACCCGATGATCCCAGGAACAGTTTCTTCCCGTCGGGATAGGTGATGTTCGAGCCATTCGCGCGATTCGACCCATCCTTGGCCTGGAAGCCATCGACCGCGATCTTCTGGCCCTTTTCGAGCGAACCCTTGTTGAAGCCGCGGCGCAGGAGAATATTCGGACTGCCCCCTTCGACCATCCAGCTCGTTACCTTACCGTCTGGTTCGGTAACGTCGATGTGGATCCAGGTATGGGGGTTGATCCATTCCATCTGCGTGACCACTCCCTCAAGGTGGACCTGCTTCTTGCCGTCGTATTCGGCCGCGAAGGCATGATGGGCGCGCACCGGCGACACGGCCACCAGCAATCCTATTAGAGCCGCTGAGACTGAGAGAATTTTTCGCATGAGATCGTCTCCTGTTTATTTCTTACCGGTCTTAGCCGCTTCCTCCGCGGCCTTCTCTTCCGCCCGAGCACCCTTCAGCATGTTGAACATCGCGTAGTTGCCTTCGTGGCAGGCATACTCATACAGTGGGAATTCCGGATTCAGCCGCAGCGGCATCCGGATGGTCCACGGCCTGACCCACGTTTTTGGATCGTTGATGGTCGCCGTGTATTCCATCATGTCGGGTGCAGTGCGGGTCCATTTTTCCGTAAGCACCATGTCCGCGCTATGGGGAGTGCCTCCGCCATTCAACCCGATTCCGTTCTTGTCGCCGAGGAAATTGGTGGTTTCGATCACCATCGTGTTGCCTTCCCAATGACCGCGCGAATCGCCCATGTAGGACTTGATGTTCGAACCTGGATGCGGACGCCCGTCAAGTGGAATGATCTTGGTCTCATGAATCATTTCGTAGCGGATCGCGACGTAGCCCGGGCCTTGCACAATCTGCGTTCCGTTGTTGTAAATCACCGGCAGAATGGATCCCATAACGCCGCGCGAGATGCAGCGGTCATACAGGCTCTGGTCCTCCCACGTTTCGTTAGGACCGTGACCCTGCTTGGCCTGCTTGGCTTGCGCCGCCTTCTGCTTGGCTTGCTGGGTCAGCTCGGGGATTCTCCCATTCGGCGGATCGACCACCAACGAGGTGATCTTCTGCGGCTTTCCATGCTCTAGCCAGTATCCAGGAGGATTGATCCCGACCTTCGAATCCTTGGCGACGTACGCCACCTTGTCATTCTCGGCAGTGCGTTCGGCCTTGGCCTGCCGCTGGGCGAACTCTTCTTGTGTAACCTCGGTACGTTCGCCCGCCTTAGCATCCCGCTGGAGAGGCACCTCGATCAGGTCGGTTCCAGGCCACAGGCCCTGGAGGTCCGGATCACCCCAGGGCAGCTTGGGCGGCGTGTAGGTAGACTTTTTGGATTTCGTAGCGGGAGACTGGCCGATCACGGGCAGGGTTACCAGCAATACCGAAGCCAGCACCGCTGAGAGCACTATCAGAGAGGTCAGGACACGCTGACTCATTCGTGGTCTCCTTACTTGCTAGTCGGCTGCTTCTTGTACTTACCGTACAGCAGTTCCTCGGCGAACTCCACACACTTGAATTCCAAGATCTGCGCGTTCTTCTCGGCCCGCTTGTAGAGCGGCAAGCTGATCTTCCACGGCCTGGTAAACACGCTCGGGTCGTCAATGGCCGCCTCATAGTCCATGACGTCATTACTTCGGCGCTTGAAACGCTCCACTACATGCAGCTTGTCGCTAGCAAAGTTCCCTGCCCGGTCGAACCAGCTAAGCCCGTTCAATCCCGTGACATCCACGACCAGGGTATCGCCTTCCCAATGGCCGTTCGAAGTTCCCATCCATGTGTCCGATCCGGCTTCGATCGGTTTCCCCATATTGATGAGGCGGTTAGCGCTGGCATACTCGTATGCCATTAGGATGTCCTTGTTGGACTGGATGACCTGGAAAGGGAACGGCATGTACGTCGCGCGGGGGATCCCAGGCATGTAGCACTTGGCTTCCGGATCGTCGGCCGGCCAGTTGGCTTTGTTCTTCTTTTTCTGTTCTACCGCCGCCGGTTTGTAGGGGATTTCATTACCTTCGACCACGCCCTGACCGGCTGGAATCGCTCCGATTGCGCCGAGTTGCCACATCGGGCCGGGTGCCGGAGAATGATCCTGGATGTCCCAGTTGGCCGTGCCAATGTACTCCCACACGCCGTTCAGATTGGGCTTGCCGTCGGGCATCCGGGAGCCCTTCCCGACTGCCTTGGCAACCGCTTTCGCGGGAGTGGTTGGAGCCTGGGCTTTGCCGGGTGTTAGTGTGAGCGGGATACACACAACCGCAGCAGCGGCTGTAGACAGGAAGGTGAACGTTTTGCGCATATTGGAGTCGAGATGTCCGCTGCGGCGCGTGGGTGCGCCGCCGGCATTCAATCGTACATTCGAACCAATCCGGTGTCAATGATCGACGGTACGGTCTAAAACGGAGCCGTCGCCGGGAAGTTCGGATGGATCACGGCTTTATACGCGCCGCACAGCCCCGAAACTGGGGATTGTGCACAAGCCTGGCCGAGAGTGGACATCATCGAACTCAGGCGAGCGTTGAATGAACCATGAGGATCCGGGAGATCGTCAAACATGGCCGCAACGAGGTTCGGCGTGCCCGACGCCATACTCAGTTTCGCCAATGCTCCGGCGCCGCCGTAAGGATCGAATCCGGCCAAGATCATAAGTGTCATCGCGAAAAGATCCGCGTCGTGCTCGCCATCCGCAGCCGTCAGAGTACTCCCGTGCTGCAACTGAGCGACGTGACCCAACTCATGCCCCACGATAAACGCAAGTTCACTGGGAGAATCGCTGATCAATTGAGACAGACTCAAATCGATCTGCACGAATCCGGGCCGGCCCAGAGCATTAATGATCTGTTCCGGGCTGATCGTCAGAGTGGCGACGCCAAACGCATTGAGATTCACGTTGTTTATGTCGAGACCGGCCAGCGCCGCGGGCGCGGCTGCCAGGAGTTTGCGATAGACCAGCGTGATCCGGTCGGCATGCGAGATCGGCCACTCCAAGCGACCCGGCGGAAGCGATGCAGTCACGAGCCCGTCGACCTTGAGGGTCCAAGCCAGGAATTCGTCGGTGGCCTGAGTCGAGGGCGTGATTTTCACGGAACCGGTGAAACTCGCAGGCAGGCTCGGAATCCGGTCGGAGAGATCGAATGACGAATGGGCATGCGCTGCTAAATTCACAACGCTTGTCCCGGCCGTGGCTCCATTTGAATCGAACGCCGTAATTAGGAAATTTTTGGGAACGTCGTAGATGTTCACAATCGCGATGCCCAGTTCGCGCGTCGCCGGCGAAACGTATTGCGTCGAGGGAAGCGTCGCGGCGGCGGAGATCTCTTGTTGCGGCACGCCGTTCATGATTCTCCGAAACAACACGGTCGACTGGAGCGGGAGATCCGACGACGCAATGGCATAACCAGTGACCGTGGTCGCGAATGAAATCGCGCTATGCAACGTAACCGATCCCAAGGGGGGAACCGTAACTGCTTGAACGCTGGCTCCTCCGCCACCCAGGTCCAAGCTGAGCCGCTGGCCGTCGTCCGCGAACATGGACAAGACTACATTAGCCGGGATCGAAGGATGGGGATTAACGAAAATGAAAGAAGTCTGCCACTGGTCTTTGACGGGACCACCGTCGGCCAAATGTGGAAAATACAAATCCACATGGGCACCCTCCGGATCAAACTGAGCGAAACAGGAAACTGCCAGAATGAAGAAACACGTCCATCGCAACATGGGAACCTCTCTGCACGACTGGTGTCGCGAAGATCAGCGCAGCCGGACGCGGAGCTGACGTTGATACGAGACGATTATTCCATGGAATAGCGCGGCGCGGCAAGTTTGCTATTTCGATGCGGCTTTCTTCTCGTCGGCGCGGGCGCCGGCCAGCATGCCTTCCATCGCGTAATTGCCTTCATTGCAGGCGTACTCGATGATGGGCCCCTCAGTCTTCTTCATCGGGATCTGTGCTGTCCAGGGCTTGGTGAATGCCGACGGATCGTCCACGGTGAACTCATACATGACGGTGTCCGGGGCGGTGCGCGTGAAACGCTCGACTAATTTCATATTCTGGCTGGAGCGTTGGAAGCGGGTTTTGTCGTTGAAGTTCGTTGTCTCGACCACCAGCGTATTGCCTTCCCAATGCCCGCGCGAGTCTCCCAACCATTCGCGAATTTTTGAGTCCACATGAGGGCGCGGATCGACGGGAATAATCCGCGCGTCGTGGATCATTTCGACCAGAATGGTCACGTATCCGGGCGCTTGTACGATCTGATAGTTGTTATTGTAAAAACTCGGCATCATCGGCGGCCCAGCGGTCGGCCAAAGAATGCAGCGCTCGGGTAACGAGCGGTCTTCCGGACCCTCAGGCGGCCTGCCGAACCCGGCGGGAACCAGAGGCGCGCCCTGATCCTTGCGCGGAATGCGGCCGTCGAGCGGGTCAATCACCAATGAAGTCCGTAGCGTCTCGACAACCTTTGTCCCGCGGTCATACCACGCATCGTTATAAGCACGGCTGAGGTCGGCCTGCGCGCCACCGTCGCGGCGATCCGCGTTGTTGCGATCAACGGTATCCTTCTCGTATTGGCGTGCTTCCGCCGGGCTAAAGAATTCCTTGCCGGCGAGATTCGCGGGACGTTCGAGTGGAGTGATAGTGACGTTGGTCCACACGCCCTGCAGATCAGGTTGCCCGTCAGGTGTGCGCGGAGGAGTGTACTTGCTCTGCGCGGTGCTGCTTTGTCCGATAAGCGAGCCCGCCAGAATCACCAGCGCCAGCGGGATGACTTGGCCGCTCATTTCGCGTTGGGCTGTTCGTCAGGATTCGAGCCGCCCACGAAAAGCTTCTTACCGTCGGCGAATGTAATGTCCCTGCCGTTTGCTCGATTTGACCCGTCCTTGGCCTGGTACCCGTCGACCATAATCTCGGTGCCTTGCGGGAGAGCGTCCTTGTTGACGCCGCGGCGGAACAACGCGTTGGGGCTGCCGCCTTCCACCATCCAGCGTGTAACCTTTCCGTCCGCGTCCTTCACGTCGATGTGAATCCAGGAGTGCGGGTTGATGAACTCGACCTTGACCACGGTGCCCCGCAGCTTCACCGGCTTTTGCGCATCGAATTCCGCGGCGAAAGCGTGATGCGCCCACATTGGCGCAGCGGCCATCAGCAGCCCGGCGATTCCCACTAACATTGCGAGTTTTTTACGCATCAGATTCTCTCCTTCGCGCTTCGAACCATCCTACTCCTTCGGTGGGTTTGGCGCAGGCCCTAACGTAGAAAGGCGGCCGCGTTGGCGGCCGCCCATAAATCAAACGCGCGCAACCAGCGAGAGGCTACTTGGCGTCGCCGTTCGCGCCCGGGGCCGAGCCGCCCATAAAAAGGCGCTTGCCATCTTTGGCATAGGTGAGATTGGCTCCCACGGCCCGGTTGGCTCCGTCCTTGGCCTGGTAACCTTCAACGATGATCTCGGTCCCTTCCGGCAGCGATTCCTTGGTGAAACCGTTGCGGAACAGCGAATTTGGACTGCCGCCCTCGACCATCCAACTGGTCACCTTGCCGTCGGCGCCCTTCACATCCAGATGAATCCACGAGTGGGGATTGACCAACTCCCACTTAGTGACGACGCCTTGCAATTTAAGCGGCGCCTTCTCGTTAAATTCCGCGGCGAAAGCGTGGTGCGCCCAAACCGGCGCCACAGCCACGAGCATTCCCGCGGCAGCAAGAACGATAGCCAGCTTGATTCGCATTGGATTGCTCCTTTACTTCCTTTTACTTTTTCTCAGTGGCGCGGGCGCCGCTGAGATTATTGGCCATGCCGTAGTTACCTTCATGGCAGGCGTATTCATAAAGATTGCCATCGATATGAACCATATTGTATTCACCCGAGAATGGTTTCACCCAGGTCTTGGGATCGTCCACCGTGAATTGGTATTGGATGGTGTTCGGGTCGATGCGCGTGAAGCGCTCGGTGACCTTGGCGGCGTCGCTAACCTGCTGCCCCTGGATTACCACCTGAGGATTGTAGTTCACGGTTTCGACCACCAGCGTGTCGCCTTCCCAATGGCCGACGGAATCCCCCATCCAACGTTTGATTTCCGCAGGTCCATGTGGACGGCCATCGGTCGGGATGACGCGGGTGTCATGGATCATTTCCTGAACAATCGCGACGTAACCCTGGCCCTGAACGATCTCGAGCGTAGAATTGTAGCCCACCGGCATCATCGGCGGTCCCTCAAATCCCCACGTGATGCAGCGCTCCGCGAGCGGACGATTTTGAGCGCTGTCCCACTGGTGCGCCTGCTGGTATGCACGGCGCTCTTGAGCAGCCTTTGCTACTTCGGGAAGCACGGGGGGCACGCGACCTTCGGGTCCCGTAATGATCGACGTCCGCAGGCTGGCGGCTCGCTTCACCGTGGGTCCACCCAAGCCGAACTGGCTGGTGTCATAGTGAACGGCGAGTCCGTTGCCCTCTGGATCGGCGGCGGGACGCGCTGCTCCTCCTCGCCCGGCCCGGCCGCCGCCTGCCGCTGCGGTGGCTGCCTTATCGGCTTCGCTGTCGTAGAATTCCTTGGCGCCCAGATTTGCGGGCCGCGCGACGGGGATCGTTGTGGCGTTCGAATAGACGCCCTGCAAATCAGGTTTCCCATCGGGAGTTCGCGGCATGGTCCAGGCCTTCGCGGCCGGAGCGGGCTTCGCGGCCACCTGCACCTGCGCAAATACTGGCGCCGATACGAGTAGTCCAGCGGCGACGAGAGCAAATAGCGAAGAGAGAACGTGTCGTCTCATTTACTGTCTCCTTTTCCTTGCAGCGGCTGCTTCCGAAGGTGCCCGTAAAGAACCTCTTCAGCGAACTCTACACACTTATATTCTAAAAGCTGCGCGTTCTTTTCCAAGCGCCGGTAGAGCGGCATGCTCATCTTCCATTGGCGCGTGAACACTTTCGGATCGTCAATGGTGGCCTCATACTGTAACGCGTCCGGTCCGATGGCCGTGTAGCGCTCGATTACGTGCAGGGCATCGCTGTGCCAGTTCCCGGCACGGTCGAACCAGGTCTGATCGTTGAGACTGGTGACGTCCACAACCAGCGATTCGCCTTCCCAATGCCCGTTCGACCATCCCATCCAGCTATCGGCCGGGGCCTTGGTAGGCGCACCCATATTAATAACCCGCACGGCGCCGGCGAATTCGTACACGAACATGATAGTACCGGTCCCCTGAACGATCTGGAACGGATACGGCATGTAGGTGGATCGTGGCACTCCGCCCATGTAGCACTTGATCTCAGGATCCAGCTTCAGGCGATTGGTGAAGTTTTCCTTCTGTTTAGCAGCCGCTTCGGGCTTGTAGGGAATCTCCCCACCCTCGACTACTCCCAGTCCAGCGGGCGTCGAATAGGCAGCTCCCAGTGTGTATACGGGGCCGGCGTACGCAGCATGTGGCCGAATGTCCCAATTGGCTTCATTATTGGACTGCCAGATGCCATTTAAGTTGGGCTTTCCGTCCTTGGTCTTGGGAGCTTTGTAGGCGGCGGGCGCCTGCGCGGGCGTCGGAAGCACGGCTAGTGATAAAAGCGCTGCTCCTGCTGTGCCAGCCAACAACCAGTCTCCCAACCGACAAATCCGCATCCTGGCAGTCTCCTATTAACCCGCGGCGAAGCGGGTACACGATACCGGCATTGATCGTACATTCAAACACATACGAAGTCAAGGCGGTACTAAACTAGTCGTGCGAACATCAATTATGGGCTGGCTGCTATGAGCACCAACAACCCGTTCCAGATCCATCCCGCTTCATCCGCACTTCGCACGACCGCACCTAAAGTTAAGGACCCCGTTTGTGGGATGGATGTTACTCCCTCGACCGCTGCCGGGAGTTTTGAGTATAAGGGCAAGACCTACTATTTCTGCGCTAAGAGCTGTCTGGCTAAATTTCAGGCCGACCCCCTCAAATATCTCGCGCCCAGGCCGACGATTCCCGCAGTCCATGCTGCCAGCGTCAAAGACGTCGAATATACCTGCCCCATGCATCCCGAGGTGGTTCAGATAGGTCCTGGGAACTGCCCTATTTGCGGCATGGCACTGGAACCCAAGGAGATCCAGCCCGGGGACACAGAAAATCCTGAATTGGTGGATATGCAGAGGCGGTTCTGGATAAGCCTGGCATTGAGCCTGCCCTTGTTGGTTTTCTCAATGACCATGCTGGGGCCGCACAGTGCACATATTATGACCAACGCTTGGATCGAACTGGTGTTTGCGACCCCTGTGGTCCTATGGGCGGGCTGGCCGTTTTTTGTACGCGCCTGGCAGTCGATCCTAACGCGCAACCTTAATATGTTCACGCTGATCGGGTTGGGAGTCGGTGTGGCCTACCTTTATAGCGTTTTCGCCGTGGTTTTCGAGCAGGGTTTGGATGTGTACTTCGAATCCGCGGCGATGATCGTGACGCTAGTGCTACTGGGGCAGGTCCTGGAACTAAAAGCCCGCAGCCGGACGGGAGCCGCCATCAAGGCTCTACTGGGTCTCGCGCCTAAGACCGCGCGTCTTATCGCACATGATGGCACGGAAACCGATGTCCCACTCGATCACGTCGGCGTGGGAGATGCTTTGCGCGTGCGGCCGGGGGAGAAGATCCCGGTGGACGGCGTCGTCATCGAAGGGGCGAGCGCAGTGGATGAATCCATGCTCACCGGCGAGCCTATCCCTGTGGAGAAAGCACTCGGCGACAAGGTCACGGGCGCAACCGTGAACGGGACTGGATCTTTGATCGTCAAGGCCGAACGGGTTGGATCGGGAACAATGCTGGCGCAGATTGTCCGCATGGTATCCGAAGCCCAACGCAGCCGCGCGCCCATTCAGAAGCTGGCTGATCGGGTCGCCGCCTACTTCGTACCCACTGTTGCGGCCATCGCGGTCGTGACCTTCTTCGTCTGGAGCGTCTGGGGTCCGCAGCCGCGACTGACGCATGCGCTGGTGAACGCGGTCGCTGTTCTGATCATTGCCTGCCCGTGCGCGCTGGGACTCGCCACACCCATGTCGATTATGGTGGCGATGGGAAAAGGCGCCACCATGGGCGTGCTGTTCAAAAATGCCGAGGCGATCGAACTGCTGCACCAGGCCGACACGCTGGTGGTGGACAAAACCGGCACGCTCACTGAGGGCAAGCCGAAATTGGTAACTGTCGAACCCGCGCCGGGATTCGATGAAGCGCGACTGCTGTATCTGGCCGCGAGCCTGGAACGCGCCAGCGAGCATCCGCTGGCACACGCAGTGGTGACCGGTGCGCAGGATCGGGGCATTTCTCCCGGAACAGTGGAGGGATTTCAGGCGATTCCGGGCAAAGGCGCTCGTGGGCGCGTTGATGGGACCAACGTCGCGGTTGGGAATATCGCCCTCATGCGAGAGGCCGGTATGACCATAGATGGCTCCAGCGCACTGTTTGTCGCGGTGGACGGGAAGTTCGCGGGACAACTCAGCGTCGCCGATCCCATCAAAGCGACCAGTGCCGAAGCCATTCGGCAATTGCACGCCGACGGCATGCGGATCGTCATGTTGACCGGTGACAGCCAGATCACGGCCGAGGCCGTCGGGAAGAAGCTTGGAATCGACGAGGTCATCGCTGAAGTGCTGCCGCAGGACAAGCGCGCACACATCCAGAAGCTTCAGGAATCCGGCCGGTTCGTGGCCATGGCCGGGGACGGGATCAATGACGCTCCGGCCTTAGCGCAGGCCCAGGTAGGAATCGCCATGGGAACGGGGACCGACATCGCCATGGAGAGCGCAGGGGTGACGCTGGTGCAAGGGGATCTACGCGGCATTGCGCGCGCCAGGCGACTCAGCCGGGCTACGATGCGCAATATTAAACAGAATCTGTTCTTCGCGTTTGTCTACAATTCCCTGGGCGTGCCGATCGCTGCTGGGGTGCTGTATCCTATGTTGGGCCTGTTACTTAGCCCGATGCTTGCCGCGGCTGCGATGAGCTTCAGCTCGGTTTCGGTGATCAGCAACGCCTTGCGGCTGAGAACCGCCAAAGTCTGATCGGCAGCCCGCGTGCATGAGGACACCTGACCTGATAAGGAGCGCTACAACGTGAAAGTACTTGCAGCTATTGATCAATACGATGCGAGCGAAGCTGTAATCAAAGAAATCGCAGCGCGCCCCTGGCCGCCAAACTCCTGTATAGAAGTACTCAATGTGTTGGAGCACGCTCATCTGTGGGCGGTATCGCAGACGGCCGAAGAGGCCCGGCAGGAGTCCCTGGGCTTGATACATCGGGCCGTGACAGAACTTCGCGGCCGGGGAGTGGAAGCGACTCCGATTATGCTCCAGGGCGACGCAAGGAGCGTGATCCTGGATCGAGCCAAAGAAACACAAGCGGATCTGCTTTTCGTTGGCATGAACGGGGCTTCGGGGCTGGCAAAATTTTTCCTCGGAAGAGTCGCCGCGTCTGTTTTGAGCCACGCTCCATGCTCGGTGGAGATCGTTCGGATCAGGGAAGGCAAGCTTCCGGGTGTTCGCAAGATCCTGCTCGCGACGGATGGGTCTGAGTTCTCGGAGCGTGCCGCGCGATCCATCGCGGAACGGCCGTGGCCAGCGGGCACCGAGATCGAAGTGTTTAGCGTTGTGGAGCTGCATCTGGGAGCCGCGCAGGCTTTATTCGAGCCGCCTTATACGGGTAACGATCAGTTAGAACTGCAGCGGGCACAAGGCATGAAGCGCGCCGAGGAGGCGGTGGCAAGCGCGGTAGAGATTCTCTCGAACACGTTTCCAAAAGTCTCCGAATCGATCTCTGTACTGCTGAACGGACCGAAATCGGTGATTATCGACGAAGCCGAAAAGTGGGATGCGGATCTGATTGTGGTCGGTTCGCACGGGCATCGCGGCATCGAACGATTTTTGCTTGGCAGCGTATCCGAGGGTGTCGCGCTGCATGCGAAATGCTCGGTTGAGGTGATCCGTTAACAACAGACCCGGCAAACCGTTAATATCTCTATATTTAGGACGATCCGAGCCTCCGCTAACCTTTTGGTTCCTCCTGCGTCCAATGGACTGAGACCACAATCCCGGCTGAAACCGGCGACTGCGGGCCGGTTCCAAGCCGTTGGAACTCATTCTTCTGGAGGTGCTATGAGTAAGATTACGTTTGGGCGGGGGCACGTGGCCGCCGCGGTAGTTGTGGCGTTGGGGTTAGCGTTGGGCGGCCTAGGTGTCGCGCATGCGCAAAAGGGTTCACAAGCGAATCCGCCAGCGACGTTTAAGTTTACCGATGCCAAGGTGGGGCCGAGCCGGACAGGGTTCGCGCCGGTAGTTAAGGCGGTGGTTCCGACCGTGGTCAGCATCCGGTCATCCAAAGTGGTCAAGACCGGTGCGCGCCGGGGGCAACGGGGCCAAGATCAAGGCCAGATACCGGATCAGTTGCGCCAGTTTTTCGGCGACCAGTTTGGGGGCGGCCAGTTCGCTATTCCGAATATCCCGGACGAACAGCGGTCCGAGGGGCTCGGCTCGGGCGTGATCGTGAGCCCGGAAGGCTACATCCTAACTAACAACCATGTTGTCGATGGAGCCACGAATGTGCAAGTCGTTCTTTCCGATCGTCGAGAATATAAAGCTCGCGTGATCGGGACGGATGACAAGACCGACGTCGCGCTGGTGAAGATCGACGCCGGGAATCTTCCGGCCATCACTATTGGTGATTCCGACCGAGTTGAAGTTGGCGACTATGCCTTGGCCGTCGGCAATCCGTTTGGCGTGGGCGAGAGCGTAACGCTGGGTATCGTGAGCGCCACCCACCGCGGGATGCGCAACGAAATTGAGGGCTATGAGGACTTCATCCAGACCGATGCGGCGATCAATCCAGGAAATTCGGGTGGAGCGCTGGTAAACGATCGCGGTGAATTGATTGGTATTAACACGGCCATCATCGCGCACGGCTCGGAAGGTAACCAGGGCATCGGATTCGCAGTACCTGTGAACTTGGCCCGCAACATCATGGATCAGATCCTGAAGAACGGCAAGGTGACCCGCGCCCGCTTGGGAATCCTGCCGCAGGACGTGACGCCGACCATCGCCCGGCAGTTCGGAGTGAAGGATTCGCAGGGCGCCCTAGTGGGTGAAGTGGAAGCCAACAGCCCGGCGCAGAAGGCCGGTCTGAAAAATGGCGACATCATCCTCGAAGTGAACGGCCATGCGGTTTACGATGCAAACCAGCTGCGGAACATGATTTCCAGCATGCAGCCGGATTCGAACGTGAGCCTGAAAATCTGGCGCGACGGCGCGCAGCGTACCCTCCCGGTTACGCTCGGCGAGCTTAACCCTGAGGAAGCGACGAATCGGGGCGGCAACGGCCGCGACAACGGTTCTGATAACGCGCTCGAAGGAGTCACGGTCGAAAACGTGACCTCACAAATTGCGCGTGACCTTAAGCTCCCCGCCAGCGCTACCGGTGTGGTGGTGAGCGACGTCAGCCCGGCCAGTGCGGCAGCCAGCGCCGGCCTGCAGCGTGGAGACGTGATCCAGGAAGTCAACCGGCGGCCGGTAAAGAATGTCGCCGAGTTTGAAGCTGCGGTCCGTAACTCCAAAGACGGAACCCTTCTGCTTGTGAATCGAGACGGGCACACGATTTACGTGGGCGTCTAAGATAAGCAGTCCTTGAGTAGCCGGTTCGGCATCTTGCTCCCCGCGAGGTCCCGAACCGGCCTTTTTTATTGGTGGGGCTAATCTGTGATCAAAACTCGGGCCCAGCCGGGGCATTCTCCTTGACGTATCTCCTGTCTTCGCTTTACCTTAGGACCTCAAGTCCGGGAATCGTCCCGCCGATGGCTTAGAAAGCTCGCATTATGATCTCTTTGCGTAAAGCGGCGACGGAATTGGAGCGTCTCGAAGAATTGCAGCAGACGCTGGCCAAGTGTTACACACTGGCGATTAAGTCGTCCTCGGAATACGCCGTGGAACTGGACCCGCATACTACCGAATATTTCCGCCAGCGGTTGCAGTCCCTCGATTCGCAATGCAGTCAGGCATCCGCACCCGAGCATTACAATGCTGTCCAGGCTTCCTTGCGCGGGGAACTCCGCAATTATCGCGATCAGGCCCGGGAACAGATGGGCCGGATGCGTAAGGATCTGCAAAACGCGGCGGCGGCCATGAAAGTTTTCGCTGAGAGCGTCTCGGCCAATGGGAACGACTGCGACCTTCAGCTTCGACGGGAAGTTGAACAATTGGAAGCTTTAGCCGCAAGCGACGACATCGAAAAGATCCGCTCTGGAATTGAGTCGGCAACCAGCGCGATTGCCAGAAGCTATGGCCAACTGCGCCGGAGCCATCAACTGGTGGTGACCCAGCTTCAGGACGAAATCCGCACACTGCACCAAGCGATGGACAATGAGCGCAGCCGGATGGATCGGGACCACGTTTCCGGCGCCTGGAACCGGCAAAAGCTCAACGAGCGCATCGAACTTCTGCTGCAGCGGAACGATTCGTTCTGCGTGCTGCTGGTGAGCGCTCGCAACTTGCGCCGCCTCGAACGCCAATACTCATCGGATGTGATCACCGATGCCCTCCGTACGCTGGTCCAGCAATTCGACAGCATTCTGGGTGGGGAAGCCATGATTGGCCGTTGGAGCGAAGACGTGTTTAGCGCGATTCTGGATATGGATCCTTCCGGCGCGATGGCGCTTTCTGCCGAAATCAACCGCAGGCTATCGATGTCGTTTCCGGTATGGACCAGCGGCGTGGCCCAGATGCTTACGGTCGAAACCTCCAGCGGGATTGTAGACCGCCGCAAGGATTCAGATCCTTCAAAATTCTACCGGAAGCTCGAACAGATGGCGGCGGCGATGGCAGGTCCAGAGAATAAACCAGGAGCGTAGCAGTTTAAAGCACCTCGGCCGATTTGTTTTCCAGATCCTCGCGGCTCCACTTGGATAGATACACTTCGGCGGCAGTGTCTTCCAGTTCGCGATCGTTGAGATACACCCACTGCCGCCAGCGCCGTTCTTTGAGCTTTTCGAGAACCCGATGGTCGGTACGTGCCTTGAGCAACCGCTGGCGCTGTTCCAGGGTCAGCTTCTCGCACTGCGCAAGCTGGATCTTCAGGATTTCCTGCTGCTTTACCAGCCGCGCTTGATACAGCGCCCAAGACTGGAGATCCGATCCGACTGCCGTACCGGAAGAAAAGAGCTGCGCCTGGGAACGGTTCCGTTCCGCTGCCAGCTTCTCTCCTAACTGGAGCAAAGAGGCGAGATGCTGTTGCAATCCAGCGAGCTTTTCTTCTTCCACGCGCAATTGCAGTGCGCGCCATTCGAGCACTCGTTGGAGCGGGAAACGGAAAGTCTTCACACAAGTTCCTTAGCCAGGGCGAGCAGCCGGTGGGAGGTCTCTTCCTTGGACGTGTGCGTGTCGGGGGATTGCTTCAGGAAATCGAGAAGCTGCGGCCGCATCCGAAGACTCTGGTCCAGCTTGGGATTCGCGCCCTGGACGTGGGCACCGAGCTGGATCAAATCCGCGGACTGCTGGTATAGCGCCAGCGCCTCGCGGATCTTCTGCGCGGCCGCGGTTTCTTCCGGCGTGGCGACTTTGTTCGCCAAACGGCTGACCGAACTCAGTACGTCAATAGCTGGATAATGCCCGGTAGCGGCGAGGTCGCGGGAGAGGATCAAGTGCCCGTCGAGGATGCCGCGCGCCGCATCGCAAATGGGTTCGTTGAAATCGTCGCCTTCCACGAGGACCGTGAAGAATCCGGTGATCGAGCCGGATTCAAAATTCCCGGCGCGTTCGAAAACTTTGGGCAACAAGGTGTACACAGACGGCGGGTACCCTTTTTGGCTGGGCGGCTCGCCGGCGGCCAGTCCGATTTCGCGCTGCGCCATAGCCAGCCGCGTCACTGAATCCATCACCAGCAGCACGTCCAGACCTTGGTCGCGAAAGTACTCCGCGGCGGCCAGCGCGACGAAGGCCGCACGGATACGCAACGGCGCAGGACGGTCGGACGTCGCGGCCACCACCAGCGAACGTTTCATACCGTCCGGGCCGAGCTCCTGATCTAGAAACGCTTTGACCTCGCGGTTGCGCTCGCCGATCAGCGCGATCACGCTGACCTGGGCCGAATTTTGCCTGGACATGGCTCCCAGCAGCGTGCTTTTTCCAACGCCGCTGCCGCCGAACAGGCCAATTCTCTGGCCTTTACCGCATGTCAGCAGGCTATCGATAGAACGAATCCCGGTGACTAGGCGCTGGGTGATATGCTTCCGCGAAAGCGGGTTCGGAGGCGGAGCATACAACGGATACGTTTCTACGGCTTCCACCGGAGGGCCGCCGTCCATCGGTTGTCCGAATCCGTCCAGCACGCGGCCGAGCAGACCGGGTCCGACCGCCAGCCGTGCATCCTGCACACGGGCGATCACTCTACTGCCCAGCTGCAATCCTTCGGGTTCTTCTAGAGGCATGGAGAGCACACGCCCGTTGCGGAATCCGATCACCTGGGTGCGGATGCTGTGCCCTTTGGTGGTGAATACTTCGCAGAAATCGCCAATGGCCACGGCGGGTCCCTGCGATTCGATCAGCAGCCCCACGGTGGCGGTAACCTTTCCGCACCACGGCAGCAAATCGAGCTGTTCCAAGTCTTTGAGATACGGAACCAGCACGTCTTGATCGGGAACTTCCGCGCTCATGAAGGTCAACGATTTATCCTGTCGGCAAAACCGCGTTCGATCTCCTGAAGCTGCGCTTCGATAGAGCCGTCGAGGGTGCCATGGGCGGTTTCAAACAGCAGGTCTCCGCACTGTAATGTTGGATCGGGGATTAATTCCACGGGCGCCGCCGAAAAGCGGGCCAGCAAACTCCGGATAACCGGTTCCTGGTCGGGGTGCACGCGCACGCGGCACAGTTCGCGCGATTCCAGCTTTTCCAGAGCCACGCGAATGAGCCCTTCGATGGAACTGGGATCGAGCGTCAGCTCGCGATGAATTACGCGGCGCGCCACGGCGATCGCTAATTTGAGCAGATCCGATTCGGCGGTCTTGCGTACGCGCGAACGCACGGTAGCCAAGTCGGCCAGCGAGCGCGAAAGGCGGTCCATCACGGGCTGGATCTCCGCGAGGGCTTGTTCGTGGCCGATATTGCGGCCTTCTGAAAATCCACGCTGATAGGATTCTTTTCGGGCTGCGTCCGGATCGTCGGAGTTGCCCGCATCCATGGTCGGAGCGCGGGGGGGGCGCGGGACCGGAGGAGGCGTCTCCGTGCTGCGCCACGCCATCGGCGTCACCGCCGAAAGATCGCCGTTCCGAAGGATTCTAGACGATGTATTGCTCATCACCGCCTCCCTTCAGGCTCACGACGCCTTCCTGCTCGAGCTGGCGAAGCAGCGCGATCATCATTTGCTGCGCACCCTCGACTTCCTTGATCTTCACCGGACCCATGGCTTCCATGTCTTCGAGGAGCATGGCGGCGCCGCGTTGGGACATGCCCTGCAATAGATGTTTGCGCAACTCGTCACTGCTACCTTTGAGGGCGATGGTGAGCTGCTTGCGATCGGCGCGGCCCAGCAGCTCTTTGATGCCGTTGGCATCGATCATCATCAGATCGTCGAACACGAACATCTGCTGGCGAATGGCTTCCACCAGAGCTGAGTCGCGTTCGCCCACCTGCGACAGAATATCGTTGGACATCTCGCCATCCAACTGGTTGAAAATCTCCGCCACGGCGCGCAGG
Organism: Bryobacteraceae bacterium; assembly: GCA_025980665.1. GTDB lineage: Bacteria > Acidobacteriota > Terriglobia > Bryobacterales > Bryobacteraceae > Palsa-187. Next base: position 28,067 of record JAICXC010000011.1, on the reverse strand, counting down.
CCGCCGGAAGATTCGCGCTTGACCTCGCCCAGCGTTTGGAGTTTCCGGGAAATGATGGCCGAGATTTTGTTCATCACCACGGGCGAAATCTGATCCAGACTTGCCAGCCGGATGGTGACTTCCCCTCGGAGGTCGGAGGGCATCGAACGCAGCACCGCGGCCGACTGGCCCGCGCTCAAATGCGCCAGAACCAACGCAATGGTTTGCGGATGCTCGCTTTCGACGAAACGCGCCAGAAGTTGCGGATCGAGTTTTTGCAGGCGCTGGCCGGCATCGGAGCTGCGGCCAGCTGCTTTTGGAAGCCGCTCTACGTGTTTCTTGCTGCCTTCGGCCCCGAATGCAGAGGTCAGAATGCGTTTGGCGAAATCCACCCCGCCGTGACCCTGCCCCTGTGAAGTCGCGGACCGAAACTCTTCCAGAACTTCTTCCGCCTGTTCCCGCGAAATAGCCGGGAGGCTTGCGATGGCGGCGGTGACTGCCTGGACTTCATCGTCACCCAGGCGCTTGAGCAATTCCGCGGAAGCCTGGTCGCCTATCGAAATCAGCAGAATTGCGGCTTTCTGAATGCCGGAGAGAACTTGAGCGTGCGCGGGAGCCGCCATGGCCTAGCTATGTTCCTCGCGGAGCCATCCGCGCAACACTCCGGCGCAGATCTCTCCGTCTTTTTGTGCAGTTTCGCGAATCTGGTTGGTGAGGACTTCGATCCTGGCGGGAGCGAGCGCAGGTAGCGATGCAGCTCCTAACGAGGACGGCGCCCAGGTATCCGACCCGCCTAATTTTTGTGCGCTGACCGCTTCAGCGCCCACCGGAGGCAGGGATTCAGTCGGACGCATTTGCGCTGGAGGCGGTGATTTTTTCAGCATCTTGAAAACCAGGAAGAACAAGCCGGCGAGCACGACTGCCGCACCTCCAGCCGCACCGTACAGCAGCTTGGGGTTCTTCTTGAGTTGCTCGATCGGCGACAACGGCGCCTCGACCGGGACAGGCGATGCTCCCGGCTGCTCGAGATTAACGGTCGATTCGAATGGCAGACTTTCGACGATTAGCTGGTCGCCGCGTTCCATGTTAAATCCGACAGCGGCAGCGGCCAGATCGTGAATCACTTTGAGGCGTTCCGGCGTCGGCGGCGTCAGCACTCGTTTGGCCTGCGCGCCTGATCCTTCAAAGTGCACCTCGTGGTCGATCAGAACGGAGATCGATAACCGCTTAATGCCGCCTTGCGGGAGCACCGTGCGCTTCACAGTGCGGCTGGATTGATAATTGGCACTTTCCGTCTTGCGCGAAGATCCGCCGCCTACGGAAACAGGGGGCGGCGCCGGATCCGGCAAGTTCGAAGCGGTTCCGGGAATTCCGGCGGCAGTGTGCGACGGAGACGAAATATCTTCGCTCTTCTGCGAGCTCACCATCACGGATTGCGTTGGATCGAAATGTTCCTCGCTTTGCTCGCCGCTCGTGAGGTCGGTGTCGACGGAGACGGCGGCGCGGAATCGGCCCGCGCCCACCAGGGGCTCGAGCGTTGCGTCCAGCTTGGCGGTTAGATCCTGTTCCACCGAGTGCCGGTATTCGAGCGAGGCTTCGGAGGATCCCGAACCGGAATCGGCATCGCTGCTAATCCGTTTGGCACGACTCAGGAGATTGCCGCGCATGTCCAGAACCGAGACCGCATCCGGAGCCAGTCCTTCCACGGCACTGGAGATCAAATGCGTAATTGCCGGAATGGCGCTCTCCGGAAGTTGCGCGCTACCACGAAGACGCAGCAGCACGCTGGCTTTGGCCGGCTGACGAGCCTCCTGGAATACGGATTCCTGGGGAAAGGAGATGTGAACCCGGGCCTGCTCCACTTCGTTGAGCGCCATCACTGAACGCTCCAGCTCACCTTCCAGAGCACGGCGATAATTCACATGTTCGGCGAAGTCGGTCATGCCGAGGTTGGTTTTATCGAATATCTCGAAGCCGATCCGGCCACTCTTGGGCAGCCCTGCACCGGCCATATCCAGGCGCAGTTCGGCGACTCTATCTTCGGGAACGGAAATCATCGTGCCGGTCGCCGAAATACGATAGGCTACGCCGCTTTCTTTTAGGCGCTGCACCACCAGTGCGGCGTCTTCCGGAGCCAGCGTGGTATATAGCGGGCGAAATCCGGCTTCGCGCTGGTATTGCGTGAATCCATAGATTCCCCCGGCGACGAGCGCCGCTACCAGGAGGATGGTGGTCAACTGGCGGGCTGAGAGAGTTCCAAAAATCCGTTTAACTTGATCCATGGGAGTGAAAGGTCAGTCGAGTCGCAGCTACATTTGCATGCGCATGACTTCTTGATAAGCCGAAACAACCTTATTGCGCACCTGCATCAGCATGTCGAACTCGAGGCTGGCGCGCTGCACGGCGAGCACGGTCGTGTGCAGATCTTCGCCGTCGCCAGACAGAAACTGCTGCACGCTCTGATTGGCGTTGTTACTGGCGCCCTCTACCTGGTCGATCGCTCCTTGCAGGATGTTTCCGAATTCGCTGCTTCCGGACGCAGGAGCAGCTCCGCCGATTTCGATCGGCCCTACGGGCTGGATGCTGGATGGCTGGATGGGAGAGATGTTCATGGAGATCGTCTATCGGAAAGTTCTCTACTTGAACAAGTCCAGCGAGTGGTTGATCATGTCTTTCACCGCGCTGATCGCCGCCACATTGGCTTGATATCCGCGGGAAGCGCTCAGGAGATCTACCATGTCTTCGGCCGGATTCATGCGCGGGTATGCGACGTAGCCGTCCTTGTTCGCATCGGGATGACCGGGCATATAGCGCATTTCGGGATCGCGCTGATCGGTGATGACCTGCGCCACGCGCACACCGGAGCTGGACGGATTCACCTGGGATTCAAACATCGCCGAAAACTGGCCCACCCCGGAGTCCGCCGCGAATACGGCGTCCTTGCGGCGATACGGACCGCCTTCCGGAGTCCGCGTAGTGTCGGCGTTGGCAAGATTTTCCACCAGCAGTTCGGTGCGCGCACGCTGGGCGGACATGCCCGAGGCGCTTACAGAGAGGGCTGAAAAGAGGCTCATGAGGATGTACCTTCTTGCATTGCGCTCCGTATGGAGTGCAGTTGGGCTTGGGCCAGGCTGGTGGCCACCTGGAAGCGCATGGCGTTCTCCGCCAGCATCCTAGACTCACGATCCAGGCTCACGTTATTGCCGTCGGCTTTCACCGGCAGCCCGTCCGGCTCGATCGTCTGCGGACCCAAAGTTTGCGGACCTCCGCATTCCAGTTCCTGCATCTGCTGCGCGAACTCGCCGCGAAAATCGATATCTTTGGTCTTGTAACCGGGTGTGTCGGTATTGGCGATATTGGACGCCACCAGCTTCTGCCGGGCACTCAGCAGATTCATGTATCGTTCGAGATTTCCAGCAACGGCTTCAAACACGATAGCTGCGCTAAAGCAGTTCGGTTGCCACGCTGTAACCCGCTGATTCCCGAGGGAAGAATTTCGTCGCAGTGTCGCAATTCGGACGATTCCGTCAGATCCCTGACAGTGGGACAGGCGATCTTGCTTGGCCGCAAGCGTCTCGCCTGTCGATTCGGCTGGGTTTATGCGTCCAGGCCGCGATAAGGATTGGAAGGATTCGGTCCGGCGTACGCGTGGCGGCGGCTCAGACGGTTCAAGCGGGTCTGCGCATGTTCGCGGGAGGTAATGGTCATCGCCCGCGCCCACTCTAGGAAGCCGGTCACATTGTCGGAAATCGCGCGGCGTTCCTGGTCGGTGGAGGCAGCACGCCAGGATGTTTCCACCTCCAGGCGAAATGATGCCAGCAGTTCCTGCGCGGTGCTCCATGCGCCGGATTGAATCGCGGCGTGGAGGCTATCCCTGGTTCTTGTTGATAGCATTCATGTCCGTGAAAAGCGTGGTGAAGTAGGTTTGTTGCTGCTCCAGGGACGCGATCAAGGCATCTGCGGCATCGATCCTGGAGGTCAGGCTGGTGGTAAGCGCGGTGATGCGGTCCTGCTCGTCCGAAATCTTCTGGTTTTGGTTGTCGATCGCGGTTTGTGCGCTGGCTATGGTCGTTTCGAGGACCCCATTGGTGGGATCGCCCAGGCCATTCATCGTATCGGTGGCATCCTTTAGGAAGCCGCCCGTGGTAGGCGATCCCAGGAAGGCGCTCACATCACCGGGATGAGCCGCGACCGCGTTGGTAAAAACGGTTTGATCGAAATTCAGGTGTCCGTTTTTATCGAACGTGAGGCCGACATCTGTTATGTTCTGAACCGACCCGGAGCCGCCGGTGAACGAACTTATATCCCGGAGCGATTGTGACAGCGTGTAGATCAGCGCATCTCCCGTGAGTGCGCCCCCGCCCTGGCCGCGATTCACGTTGAGTTCGTCCACAGCCGCGTTATAGGCGGTTGCAAACGAGGACAGCGCGTTCGCCTGGGCCTGAGAGCTTTGCGCGACCGTCACGGTCGAATCGCCTGATTCGAGCAGGTCCACCGTCACCCCGGGCGCGATCGTCACGGTGCTCGAATCTGAAGAAATGGGGGTAGCCGGCTGCCCATTGATCTGATATTGGGCTACCGAACCCGCGGCCAGAGCCCCCATCAGATCGTTGGATCCGTCATTCAGTTGAAGGGCGATAGTGCCAAGTTTGGTGCTTTGCAGCGATAGTTGATAGTTCGGCGCTGAAGGCGAGCCTAAGTTGACGATGGTCGCGGTGACATTCGCGCCGGAGGAGTTGATGGCGTCCGCCAGAGAGCTCAAGGTATTGGCCGCGGGAGTAATCGTGACGGGAGTATTATCCACGGTCAGCGTAAACGAGGTGGCGGTGGAGATGGATTGCGTGGAAGGGTCCGTAACCACCGGTAAAGTGCTCTGACTGAGCGCGCTGGACGGGGCGCCGGCGCTCACGACATGAATGGCGTAAGAACCCGCGGCCGCCGTGGCATCGCTTTGGGCCGCGATCACGCTGCTATCGGAAACCTGCGCATTGGTCGAGCTTGCCGCAGTCGAGATGGCTTGCACGGCCGATTGAACCGCTGAGAACTTCCCATTCAAGGTCTGCAGTTCCGCGGAGCGGTTTTGCAAATTGGTAAGCGTACTGTCGAGCTGGGTCAGCGGGAGGGAGGCGATCGCGACGGCGCGGCTAAGCACCTGTTGCAGGTCGCTGGAGTACGAACTGGAGGAAGGCGGCGTCGATGCGGAGGTGCTGCTCATTCTCTAATCTTTCTGGCGTCCAGCGCGCCCATGCTTTCTTAAAAACAAGCCTGGGCCGCTCTCGGTAGAGAATCGGCCCAGATTGTTCTAAACATTAGACTGCAGGCTGCCTTAACGCAGCTTCACCTTACTGCAGCAGCTTCAGGAGCGCTTGCGGCGCCGCATTGGCCTGCGCCAGAGCAGCGACCGAGGATTGCTCCAGGATCTGCGCCTTGGTGAGGTTGGCCGCTTCGGTAGCGACGTCCGCATCGCGGATCGCCGACTGGGCGGCCGAGAAGCTGGAGATCTGCGATTGTGCGAGCTGGCTGGCATAGTTCAGCATGTTCTCGCCCGCACCGACCTTACCTTGAACCGTACCGAGCCGGCCGATGGCGGCGGTGATGGCCGTCAGTGCCAGCAGAGCATTGCCGTTCGACGCCGCGTTGGCGACCGGAGCAGTGATCGTCGCCGCGCCGGAGGCGAATGCGCCGGTAACGCCGCCGCCAGCAGAGCTGAGCGTGAAGGCGGCCGTCCCCTGCAATTGGATTACGGTGGAAGAGCCTGCGGCGAGCTGGGCATGCACGCCAAGAGATCCCATGGTGCCGTTGATCTGGCTGATCGCCTGGTCGATGGTGGTTCCGTTCGCCAGGCTGACGGTGGTGTTATTGCCGCCAATCGTGAAGGTCAGCACTTCGGGTCCACCCGCGACGTTGACGTAGGTCTGTCCGGTGGCGGAGGTCAGCGAAGTATTGGTGGCCGTGCCCGCGGCGGTGGCGATCACGTTTCCGCTGCCGCTGACCGCGCCTGCTGTGACGTTGAATGCGTTGGAGCCGCCGTTGAAGTTCAGCTGGCCGGTGGTGGCGTCGATCGAGGCTGAGACTCCGTATGAACTGATCTGGGTATTGAGCTGGTCCACCAGCGCCTGGCCGCTGAGTCCGGATGCGCCGCCGCCCACTGTGGCAGTAACCTGGGTGCCCCCGAAGTTGAAGACAAACGACTGCGTGCTGGCAGTCAGGAACGTTCCGGTCCGAAGATCGACCGCAGTGCCGCTGATGAGGTTGGTTCCACCACCGCTTACGGAGGAGGAGCCGATGCCCAAACTGCCGGCATCCACGCGGTTGGTATTGCCGCTCAAATCGATGGACACGTTGCCATTGGCCTGCACGCCCTCGCCACCGCCAATGTACACGCCCAGGTCGGCATTGTAGCGGCCGCCGACGGTGCCGGTCGACAGGCCGATGTTGGAAGCCTGCCGCGTAATTTCGGTCAACAGCGATTGATATTCGTTGTTCAGCGTGGCGCGGTCGCCCGAGAAGGTGCTCGAAGCAGACTCTGTCGCCAGGGTCTTGAGCCGGTCCAGAATGTTGGAAATGTTGTTAAGGCCGCCATCGATGATCTGCAGAATGCTGACACCGTTGTTGGCGTTCTGAACGCCCTGTGTCAGTTCGGCGGTATCGCTACGGAGTCCGTTGGCGACGGCCAAACCCGCGGCGTCGTCGGCGGAAGAATTGATTCGATAGCCGGAGGTCAAGCGAGTGATGGTTTGGCTTTGGAACTGGCTGTTCACCCGAAGATTCTCTTGAGCTACCAACGAGGTTACGTTAGTTTGAAACGAATATGACATTGCTTCACGTCCTTTTTTCTAATTGAAATCTTCGGCTCCCGCCGAATCCGCCTGGTTCTACTTCCAGGAGCGTGCTACTCATTTCGTTCAACCGGCGAAATATTTCAGACTTTTTTTGTTAAGAAAATGCAAACAAGCCACTTTTGGTACTTGGAACGCCAAAGTCCCAAAAAAAGTCTAAACTAGGCGCCCGGCAGTACGATATGTCTGCGTCCATGCCTATCACGATAAAAATGAAATCGGCGGCAGTCTCCGAACACCACGCGAGGCTTCTTCTTTCCGCCTGGAACAGCGGTGATCTGCGGCGTCTGCGGGATACACTCACGCATAGCACGATTTCGATTGAGCCGGCCGGATGGCCGCTTACCGGAGAAGATGAGCGCGAGCGACTGGAGATGCTGGTCACCATCGCCGATGCCATGCGGAACTGGCTGCGCCGCGGAGGCGATGCGCCCACGGAAGATTTGGAGGTTTCGGTGAAGCTGCTGCGGCACTTGGCCGGGATTGAATCGCTGTGGCGCGAAAACTGGGGCCTGAATCGCGGGAATTGATTTTCAGGGCAACGCGGAGATCTGGAAAGCTCGTTTTTTCCCGGAACTAACCACCGCACCTTGCATGGATAGCGCTCGGTTAACTACACCGCACAGGGGCTGATCCAAGGGATGGTCGAGTTTGATCACTTGTCCCGGGCTTAAATTCATGAGGTCGGCGACGGGCAGGAGCGATCCGTCCAGACGGACCTCCAGCGACACGCCGGCCTCGTCCAGCAGGGCTAATTTCTGCTGCACATCGGGCTCCCACGCATCCCCCGGCGACTTCTGGTCCGGAACTGCACCCGCGGAAGAGTCGAAAAACGACTGTGGCGCGGCGATCTCCAATAGCCCGGATTGTTCACCGCACCGCAAATTGAACGCCAAGCGGATCATGGGCTGATTCGCAGGCTGGTTCGGATCGTTGGGCGCGACCAAGCCAGGTTCGCTGACCAGCGATTCTACTTCGAACTCGACGGTTGCAAAGGCCTGCCAGGCCTCGCCTAGAGGACGCACCATCACCCGAACAATTTCCTCCAGCAGGCTCCATTCGATCTCGGTCAAGTTCCTGGCGGCGGCCGGCTCAGGGCCACACTTGCCGCCTAGCAGCATCTCCAGCAATCCGAATACGGTGGCGCAGTTCATGTGCAGATACATGCGCTCCTCCCGCGGATGGAGCCGGAACACCATGAGGCAGGTAGGGTTTGGCAGTGCGGCCTGAAAGCCACCGCTGGTCTGGATCGAGAGATCGTGGAAGCTTACCTGGAAATCCGAGCGCAGAAATGCCGACAAGGCTGTTGCCAGGCTCGGCGCGTAACGTTCATGCACGGCACGAAGAGTCCTGAAACGCGGACTGGCCGAGTCCGGCTGTCCAATCTCGAATTGTTTGGCGCCGGCCGAAGGGCTTGTGGCGAGCATTCCTGGTCCTAAGAGAACATCGGCCACCTAAGGGGATTCCTTTAGCCGTTAGGCGGTCGCCTGCCTAGTCAACTTCAGGTAAACTTTCCTGGATTTTCCTCGATATGGACTCTGCCCCTCATCTGGGCAATGCCGATGATACGACTTACCAGGCTAAATCACGTTCCCATGATCCTCAACGCCGATCTGATCGAACATATCGACATGACGCCCGACACGGTGGTGACTCTGACAACCGGACACAAGTACATGGTGCTCGAATCGGCCGAAGAGGTTGTGGACAAGGTGATTGTCTTTCGCCAAAAGCTGCTCAGTCCCGATCTGGCGAGATTGACTGCGCCTCGCGAACACAACTCAGGATCCGAGTCGCGGAGTTAGCAACCACCCATGGCAGATAAACAGGAAGCGGCGGGCGCTCCCAAATCCAACCTCAAGAGTTCGAAACCGGATATCGCGAGCTTTGCGGGCCTGCTGATCGCCCTTGGCGGCATTATCGGCGGACTCATGTGGGAAGGCGGCAAGATCAGCGACGTCATACAGATTTCGGCCGCGATTATCGTGCTGGGAGGAACATTGGGCGCGGTCATGGTGACCTCGCCGCTGTCCGCGCTCCTGGCGGCGGTGGGAGGACTGAAGGGCGTATTCTTCGAAGAGAAGCTGGACCCCGCCGCGGCCGTCGATGAGATTATCGCGTACGCCACCAAGGCCCGTAAAAGCAGCATCGTTTCGCTCGAAGAAGATCTGGAGAAAGCCGGCGACAAGTTCCTCCAGAAGGCGCTATCGCTGGCCGTCGATGGCACCGATCTTCAGGAACTGCGTAAGATGATGGAACTCGAGATCACGCAGTCCGAACACCATCGGGAATCTGCCGCCAAGGTATTTGAAGGAGCCGGCGGATACGCACCCACCATCGGCATCATCGGCGCGGTTCTGGGCCTTATTCAGGTGATGAAGCATCTGGAAAACATCGAGGAAGTAGGCAAGGGAATCGCGGTTGCCTTTGTGGCGACCGTGTATGGCGTGGCAGTCTCCAATCTGGTTTTCCTTCCCGCCGCGAATAAACTGAAGGCTCGCATCCGCCAGGACGCGCAGGACAAAGAACTCCTGCTGGAGGGCGTCTGCAGCATCGTCGAAGGGATGAACCCTAAACTGATCCGGGTGAAGCTGGAAGCCTTTCTCCAGCATGCCGGCAAGGCTAAAAAGAAAGCCGATGCAGGAGCTCCCGCGGGCGCCCCTGCCGCGGTCAAGGGTTAGGCCCGGAACGTCATGCCTCGCCCCAAGCACGTTGAGCATGAGAATCACGAGCGCTGGCTAGTCTCCTACGCAGACTTCATCACGCTGTTGTTCGCGTTTTTCGTGGTGATGTTCGCCTCCTCGCAGACCGACAAGGGCAAAGCGAAGCAGGTTTCCGAAGCCGTCGAGAAAGCCCTGAAAGAAGGCTCCTCGGTTTCGACCAGCATTCCCCCGGCGGTCGCCAAAGTGCTCGGCGGCACCGTAGACGATAAAGGTCAAGGGAACGCTCAGATGCATGGTCCGGGTGGCGCGCAGAAGGCCGCCAAGGAAGACCGGCCGGAAGTCATGGAGCTGGGCATCTCTCTCAAGATGCTCTCGACACAACTGGCCGATGAGATCAAAGAAGGAAAAGTAGAGGTCAGCATGACTCCGCGAGGCATTGTTGTGAGCCTGAAGCAGGCGGCCTTTTTCCCTTCCGGAACCGATGCCGTCGAGCCCGACACCATGTCCACGATCGAGAAAGTCGCGGGGGCGCTTAGGGCTGTCGAGAATCCGGTTCGCATCGAGGGCCACACCGATTCGATCCCTATCCACACCGCCCGATTCCGCAGCAACTGGGATCTTTCCGCGGCCCGGTCCATCTCCATCATGGAAGTATTGTCGAATCGTTTTAAAATCTCTCAGCAACGCCTGGCGATCGCCGGATATGCGGATACCGTTCCGGTGGCCGACAACGATACGCCCGAAGGACGGGCCCGCAACCGCCGCGTGGATCTGGTGATCCTGAACAGCTACGCGCTGGCCAAGACGGAGCCGGTGAGGGCCAATCCAGTCAAGACCGAGCCTGCGAAAGCCCAGCCCGCTAAATAAGAAATAGACGCCGCGAGCGCGGCTAGATCCGGCTACGCCCTGCTACCTCAGGTGCTGGGCGTAGTGCTCAAGATATCGAACAGGCTGTTCCGAGGCATGGACGCCTGGGCTTGCATGGCGGCCTGCTGGCTGAGTTGCTCCTGGGTCAGTTCCGTCGCGGCTGTGGCCACATCCGTATCGCGCTCATTACTGAGCGCAGTCTGGGACTGGAGCTGGAACTTCTGCGCCACGTCCAAGGCATTCGTGATCCGGTTTTGGACCGCACCGTAAAAGGCGCCCTGCTGGTTCAGATAATCTTGCGCGGTCTGAATCGCGCTGGCCGCCGCGACCGCTCCGGCCTGATCGTTATTGGCGAGCGCCACGCGCAGGCTATTCACCGCGGCGAAGACGTTATCGGCCGCGAGGCTGTCGTCGGGATTGCGGTGGTCGAAGAGATCCTGAGCGGTCTTGGCGACCGCGAAGGTTTGGCCGCTGGAGTCCTGAATAAGACGGGTGGCGGGCGCCGTCACCAGCCGGTTGACGCCGTTCGGATTGGCGAGATTCACAGAGTAGGCCGGCTGCGACGAATTGTCGCCGCTAAACAGGTACTGCCCGTCGAAGGTGGCTCGGCTGTCGTCGATCAACGTATTGAGAATCTGCTCCGCTTGCGCCGCCATGGCCGTTCGGTCGGTGGGCGAAATGGTGGTTGAAGCGCCCTGGGCTGCCAATGAACGCGCTTGATCCAGAAGAGATACAGCGTTCTGTACGACACCGGAGGCGGTGTCAACTTCGCTCTTAACGCCGTTTAAATTGCTGGCCACCTGGGTGGCCCGCCCGATATCGGACTCGAGTTGCAAAACATCGCCCACCGCTGTCGGATCATCCGACGGTTTGCTGATCCGGATACCCGAGGTAAGCTCGGCTTGGGTCTTGGTCATGCGGTTCTGAAGCGACGCTAGGTCGTTCAGGAATTGGCTCCGCGTCGGATCTAAGACTTGCAGCATACTGGTTTCTCCCTAGCCTCAAGTGACCATGTTTATGAGCGTATCGGTCAGTCCATCGATCACGCTGATCATCTTTGAAATCGCCTGGTAACCGCGCTGAAGCTCCATCACGTTGATGGCTTCGTCATTCAGCGAGACACCGGATACCTGAGTTCGCATCGCTTGCGCCTGCGTCAAGGACTGTTGAGCCACCGTCTGACCCGAGGTTGCGCTGGCGACCTGCTGCCCGATGATCTGGGTCTGTCCATTCAGGAAGTCCAAAATCGATTTGCCACCGATGGTGTCCGCCGGTGCGGTCGAATCACCCAAGCCAGAAAGCGATATCGCGATGCCGTTGGCTACCTGCGGCGGACCGGGATCCAGAGCGGCCAACGTGTTGACCGTAATGTTCGGATCTATCGCCAGCGAGCGGGCGGTGTTCGCTGCGCTCGAGGAGTCATAGGTAAAAAGCGGAGCGCCCGCATTCCCGGCTGGATCGGTTCCGGATGCGAGAAGCTGATTTATGCGATCCGCCACTTGCTTGGCGATCTGGTTCAGCGCGCCGGCCTGCTGGCTGTCGCCTTGAAGAGAGGGGAGCACCGAGTTGCGGACCGTCAGCAATCCGCTCAGAGTCCCGCCCTGGACGTTAGCGGTGACGTCCTGTCCGTTGGTATCCAGGATTTGGACAGACGGAGTGGCATTGGGGTTCACCGGATTAGCCGGGGTGAAGTTAGCGGCCTGCAGGGAATACTGGCGCGTTCCGATGACCAAAGGAGTTTGGCCGCCCAGTAGAAGGGTAACGCTTCCATCGCTTTCGAAGCGCGCCGTGACGCCCGCCAATCCGCTCAGAGTTTCGAGCGTATCGTGCAAATGGGCGTCCGCTCCAGAATCGGCAGGACCGCCCAGGTTGTGTTGGACGTTGTAGGCCTGAACCTGTGCGGCGAGGGTGTTGATCTGTGAAACCGTGCTATCGATCTGATTGCCGACGTTGCCTGTGACGCTTGCAAGGACCGATGCGGCTTGTTGGAAGCTGGCTCCCAAGTCTTGGGCTTTGGACAATACGTCCTGACGCGCCGCCGCGGAATCGGGATTGGTACTCCATGCCGAAAAGCTTTGGAACATGCTGTTCAACGAGGCAACGATGCCGGTCTGACCCGTGACATCGAAGATCGGCTCGACGCCGCTCAGCGCCTGCGCCTGTGCCTGGAAGTTGCCGAGCACTCCGTTCTGATAACGCACAGCCTGCTCCAGATATTCGTCGCGTGTGGATTGAGGAGGGCCGGCTTGAACTCCTCCCAGCATTCCGGTCGAAGGCTGGAACGGAAGCGCGTTGAGCGTCGCCAACTGTTTTGCGTAGCCCGCCGTGGACGCGTTGGAAACATTGTTTTGCGCGACATCGAGAGATTGTTCGAACGCGTTGAGCGCCCGGACGCTGGAGGTTAGATTTGCAAATAGACCCATGCGAATTAGACCTCGTAGCTGGCCAGTGGCTCGCTGAGCGGCACCGCCGGCGCTCCTTGCTCGGTGTAACCCTGGCTCACCCCCAACTGGGTCCAGCCTTGGCAGAGATTCACGGCATTTTGCACCTGGAGCGCGAGCAGGCGGATCCGGTGCCGGAGCCGCAACAGTGCATTTCTATCGGAAGCGACAGGAGGGCCGGAAGCAGGTAGACTCGCGTGCGCCCCCACGGAGTCGCCGCCCAGGATCGCGATCACTTCCTGGAGCTCTGCTTGGCAGTGGTCCAGGATTTCGGGGCGAGGATCCAGAAGCGCGTTGGAAACCCGCTCCAGTTTGGCCTCACCGGCTTGGCAGCGCTCTTTGAGTGTCATGTCCAGTCCGTGCTCAGTAACCTTTGAGCATGGCTGCGACCATGGCACCGCTCAGTTCCACAGGATCTACCTGGTACTGGCCGGATTGCACGAGCTGGGTCAGACGCGCCACGCGGCTGGTATCGTCCGCACTGGGAGTCATCGCCAAGGCACGAAGCTGATCCTGGCCCTGCAGGGCCACGCCGTCTTGCAGGGCCGGCGAAGCGTTCTTCGCGGTCCTGGAAGAGACATCGGACTTCGTCTCGTAGACCTTCTCAGACTGAGGTTTCTGAGTATTCAAGGCTTTGCGCTCGTCAATCTTCATTTTTGGCGCCCTTTTATATATCGCAGCGAACTCACGTTTGTTGAAGGAATAAATCCGGCGTCCCGCCGTGAGGCGTGGGGCCGTAGTACTAGATAATGCTTTAGCCTGAATACCTCCTCATGTAAGGCGTTCGACCCAGCCGCCAGGCGCAGCTCCATTTCAAGTACGCGTATGCGCCGTTTCCGGACCGCCCGGGCCCGTTTGGCGACTCTCCAGAGTACGCCTCCGAGGACACCTTCCAGCAGCAGAATTGCGATCCGCCTGATCACAAGCTGATGGCCTTTCCGGGGCTTTCTCCCGAAACCAATTCCAGCACGCGCACTCCGTAGTGGCCATCCACCGCCACCACTTCTCCGCGGGCGATCACACGATCGTTCACCCGAACTTCTACGTTGTCGTGCAGCCCCTGGTCGAGTTCCACGACCGATCCCGCAGTCAGGTTCAGCAGATCCTTGATTCGTATTTGGGTGGCTCCGAAGGAAACCGACACGGGTACCTGAACGTGCATGAGCATATCGCTGGCCTTCATCCGGCCGGCCGGTGAGGGAACGGGCACGGCGGGCTGAGGTTTCGCTAGGCTGCCCAAAGCATCCTCGAATTCCGGACTCAGAACGCAACCGGCAGCCGGCCACTGCCCGGCGGGATAACGAATCTCGATCGCGATTCGAGTCCACTCTTCGGAGGGTGCGCCCGAGGGGCCCGAGTCCTGAGCCGTTGCTCGATTTCCGAAATACTCTTCCACGGCCTTCGCAAAACAGCGGCTGACCAGGGCCGAGCCGTTCTTTAGCGCATTCTCGGAATCACCGCCGCGCCCGAGCTTTTCCCAAGTTTCTTCCGGCGCGCCGATAAAGAAGTTCGCTCCGGGATGTGTGCTGAGTCCACCGGACCACCACGTCCAGGATTCCGCTGCGGCGGCGGGAGAGGGCGTCAAGCTCCAATCGAGCTGGATGGCTTCGGGTCCTGTTTCGGAAAGGGCCACCCCCACCGCGCGCGAGAAGGCGTCGAGTATTCCGGAGACGAGTTCGTTTTTATCCATTGTTAATACGTCCCCTTCGGTGTGGGCCAGTGACGTTGCAGATAATTTCGCAGCCGCAGGATGGCCTGCGCCTTAATTTGGGAAACGCGCGTGATGTGTAGCTTCAGTATGGGGGCAATCTCGCGAATACCCAGTTCCTGACGGTAGTAGAGATCCAGCACCAAACCTTCCACTTTGGGCATCTTCTTCAAGCCTTCGGCGATCAACTTTTCCAATTCGGAGCGCTCCAGAAGACGCGCCGGCGAGTTTTCCTCGGGCGTGGCGATGAAATGGATCAGGCTGCGCGAATCCTCACGCTGCGGGGCCGCATCCAGGCTGCCAAGGCTAACGCCACGGAGTTCCAGCAGGGCTTCCTGATAGGCTTGCAGACTGATTCCCAGCTCAGCCGCGATCTCTTCTTCCCCGGGTGCACGCTGCAAGCGCTGCTCCATAGCTCCGACCGTCGCCTGAATGTGTTTCAAGTTCTTACGCTTGTGCGCCGGAATTCCATCCATGCCACGGATGCTGTCCAAAATGGCCCCGCGGATCTTGTGCTCCGCATAGGTTTTGAGCTTTACGTTGAACTGCGGATCGAAATTGTCGATGGCGTTGATCAGCCCCACGATGCCGATGGAGATCAAGTCTTCGAGACTGGTGGAATCTGGAAGCTTCTCGTGGATCCGCGTGGCTACCCAGCGCACCTGGGGCAGGTGCTCTAGTATGAGCCGTTCCCTGTCGCTCGACGGCTCGGCCTCGGGCGCGGAGTACGAGAGTGTGCTGAGACTGGCCATTTATTTCCTTAGGCTGCCTTATTGGATGCGGCCCGGCTGCGCTGCCGCTCCCGCGCCATCGCCAGCAGATCCTCTCCTGTGGCGGCACGAATATCGTCTGGGATGCGGGTTCCATTCGCCACGAAGGAAAGAGCCAGCCCCGCCAGAGCCGCCTCCGAGAATACAGTGCCGAAGGTCTCCGCCTCATCCACCTTTGTGACGAGCAACTTGGAAGGCTGAAAGAGGCGATACCGTTCAATGGAATTTCGCAGATCCCGAGCTTTCATATAGGCCGAAGCTACCAGGTGCACATCGACGTCGCCACAGGCGGCCAAGGCCGCGGCCAACTTCTCGGCGGCAGGCTGCTGCAGGCGGCTGTAGCCGGGCGTATCGATCAATACACACTCGTTCTTCCGCGCCTTCGCTACCAGCTTGGGCAGGCTCTCGATCGAATCGACAGAGGAGAACGTGATCGCGGAAGTGGCCAACGAACCAAGCAGATGCTGCGCTCCGTTGTGCGACCTATCAAGCGAAATCAACCGCACAGCACGTTGTGCGCTGGCCGCGATTGCCAGCTTAGCCAGACTTGTCGTTTTTCCGCTGCCGGCCGGACCCACCATCGCGGCGACTGCGCCCTTGGCTCCAGGTACACCGAGTCGCGGCCGCAGGGCCACGCGGCTCTCCAGTTCGGCGCGCAGGAATTCCTCCACGCGAGCCGGATCGGATTTCAAGCTCTTCCAGCGATTCTGCATTCCTTCGGGTTCAGGCCCAGCGAAGAGAAAGAAGGCATCGGTGGCCATGGCAGCTTCCAGGCGATCGGCAATGTCTTTGCAGAGAAACGGATCCACTTCCGCCGCGATGAGGTTGGCATAGACTTCGGCAGTTTCGGGAACCGATCGCTGCGCGGCCCAGGCGTTTTTCGCGGACCCCACCAGTAAGCTCTGCAGCTCATCCATTTGCGCCCGCAACTTGGCCATATCGTTGGCCACCTCGTTTTGCGCGGCGCCTTGGATGGGCGGGATTGGGGCGGTAGACGCCAGCGGCGCAGGCGCCAGTTTAGGCGTCGGCACAGGCACCGCGGCTTTGGACGCTGGAGCCGAGCCGGCTACGCCCATCACCACTTCGTACCCCGCGCCCATTCCGTTGTCCGCGATTTTGCGGGTGTTCAGAAGTAGCGCTTCCGAACCCAGCTCCACGCGGGCCTTGGAGATGGCCTCGTCCACCGTCTTTGCGAAATAGGACTTGATCTTCATGCCGTTTGCGTCTTTCATTCAATGACTCCCCGCGACCGCACCTTAATTTCCGGCGGGATTTCATTGTGCGAGAGCACCGTCAGGTTAGGCAGACTGGCTTCCAGCAATTGCCGCAGGAAATAGCGTGTTCCGGAACTAGTCACGATGGCGGCGGATTCGGCTTTCTCCACGCGGCGCTTCACCCGCGTCAGAATATCCGTGATGGTCTCCGGAGCCACGCTGGCGACACTATTCCATTCGCTGTGCTCCACCGTTGATTCGACCGCGCGATCAAGCGACGCATCCAGCAGATACGCCGGTAGCTCGCCTTGCGCATTCACCAGGGGTTGCGTGATGGCGCGCCGGATCGATTGCCGGACGTATTCCGTCAGCAACACCGGGTTCTTCGTGGTTTGCGCCGCTTCTCCCATGGCCTCTAGAATTCCCACTGCGTCACGGATTGGCACGCGTTCGCGCAGCAGGTTCTGCAATACTCGCTGGATCGTGGCCAGGGAGAGCAGTTTGGGTACCAAATCCTCAATGAGCTTGGGATTCTCCTGGCTAACGCGGTCGCAGTAGTTCTTGGCGTCCTGCCGCGTGAACAATTCGTGCGCGTGGCGGCGTACGATTTCCGTCAGATGTGTTCCGATGATGCTGACCGGATCGACTACTGTATATCCGGCGCTGCGCGCCATAGCGGCCTGATCCTGCCGAACCCACAACGCGGGTAGTCCAAACGCCGGATCCCGCGCCGGTTTGCCGGCGATCCCGGTATCCGCCGTACCGCTGGAAATAGCGAGTTCATGGCCTTGCATGAGCTCAAAGCGCGCGATTTCCATGCCGCGCATCTGGATCACGTATTCGCGCGACCGGAGAGCTACGTTGTCCTTCACTTTGACGGCGGGAAGCAAGTATCCGAGCTGGCTGGCGAGCTGTCGCCGGATCGCTCCCACGCGCAGCAGAAGAGGCGACTGCTGACCTTGCTCCACCAGGTTCACCAGGCCCAGTCCGACGTCCAGCGACAGGGGCTCCAGCTTCAGCAAGCCTTCGAGATTTTCCTTGGCTTTGGGCTCAGCAGCTGTCAGAACCGCGGCTTCTCTGTCAGTTTTCTGACGCAAGCGCATCGCAGCGATGCCCACACCGCCGCCTAATACGAGGAAGGGAATAGTCGGCAGTCCCGGCAAAAGGCCCAGGACCATCAGGACTCCGCTCGCCAGCATCAGGGGCTGCGCGTTGCCCAGTACTTGCCTCTGGAATTCAGCCCCGAGCGTGTCTTCCGAGGCAGTGCGGGTCACAATCAAGCCGCCCGCAATCGAGATCATCAACGCCGGGATTACAGTGACCAGACCATCGCCGATAGTCAGGACTGTATAGGTTTCGAGCGCGCGGCGCAATTCCATGCCGTGTTGCAGCACGCCGATCAAAAATCCGGCGATGATATTGATGCCGGTGATCAGGATGCTGGCGATCGCGTCGCGCTGCGTGAACCGCGAAGCCCCGTCCATAGCTCCGAAGAATTCGGCTTCCGACGAAAGCTGCTTGCGGCGCTTGCGTGCTTCTGTCTCGTCAATGAGTCCGCCGTTGAGATCCGCGTCGATCGACATCTGCTTGCCCGGCAAGGCATCCAGCGTGAATCGGGCGGTGACTTCGGAGATACGCACCGCGCCATGATTGATGACGACGTATTGAATCGCGATCAAGACCAGGAAGATCACGGCGCCGATAATGTAGTTGCCGCCCACCACGAAGCTTCCGAAAGCTTCGATGACATGACCCGCCGCGGAGATTCCCGTGTTTCCGTTTAGCAAGATCAGTCGTGCTGAGGAGATATTCAGGGCCAGCCGGTACAGCGTCAGCAAGAGCAGTGTGGTGGGAAAGACGTTGAAATCCACGGCCTTGCGGATGTAGACCGAAACCAGAAGAACGATGACCGACAAAGTGATGTCGACTACGATCAGGAAATCGAGCAGCATCGACGGCATGGGCATGATGAGCGCGATCACGATCGCCACCACGGCGAGGGGGACGGCCATCTCGCTCCACCCGATCGGGGAACCGGGTATCGCCAGAAGTTTGGGTTTCGCTGTTACCGCAACTGTAGTTGCTTGCGCCATTTACTTAAGCGGGACCTATGCCGCGCCCGCCACGCACTCCTGACCTTTTAGCTTGTACAGCAGCGTCGTGCGCTTGAGGCCCAACGCTTTCGCGGCTTTGGCTTTGTTCCCGCCGTGGCGTCGCAGAGCTTGCTCCAAGAGAAGCTTTTCCACCTTGCCCATGAGATCCTCGAACGGAAGGTCGTCGGTAGGCACATCCAGCGGAAATTCCACGCCATTGGATGTCGCGCTTAATTCGCGCGACGATGGCTGCAGATGCATTTCGATGTCGCCCAGATAGATGGTTTCGCGGTCGCCAGTCAGGGCCGCCGCCATTTCCATGGCATGCTCCAGCTGGCGGACATTGCCCGGCCATTCGAATTCCGTCAGCTTGCGCAGGGCTTCCGCGGTCAGCTTTTTCTGGGGCAAGTCTTCGCGCTGGCACACTCGTTCGATGAAATGCGCAGCCAGCAGGGGGATGTCGCTGCGGCGCTCGCGAAGTGTCGGCACGCGAATCGGGATCACGTTCAATCGGTAATACAGGTCTTCGCGAAAGCGCCGTTGCGCCACCGCCTGGTCCAAATTTGTGTTAGACGCGGCGATGATACGTGCGTCCACTTTAACGGTTTCCGAGCTGCCCACGCGCTGTAGTTCACGCTCTTGCAGCACGCGCAGCAGTTTGGGTTGCAGCATGAGCGGCGTTTCGCCGACTTCGTCCAGGAACAGCGTGCCGCGATGGGCCTGCTCGAAGCGGCCTGTCCGCGCTCCTATGGCGCCGGTGAATGCGCCCTTCGTGTGGCCGAACAGCTCGGCTTCGATCAGGTGTTCCGGAAGCGCCCCGCAGTTGACCGCGACCATCGGTGCTCCCGATCGGCGGCTGGCCAAGTGGATGGCCTGGGCCACTCTTTCTTTGCCTGTGCCCGTTTCTCCGGTAATGAGCACGGTCGACTGGCGCGGACCCGCCAGGCGGATAATCGCGCGGAGTTCCCGCATGGGCTGGCTCTCGCCGATCAGCAGTCGGTTCCAGGATTCCTGCGATTCGACGGGACACTTCTGAGAAGCGGCTTGCAGCGCGGCCGATACACGGGCGGCGATCTCTTCGGGTGAGGGGTTCCCAATAATATGCTGAAATGAACTGAGCGACGGCCCGATAAGAGATTCGTCCAGATCCCCTTCGCGATCCAGAATGACGACGGGAAGAGGACGCACGGCGTCCTGCGTGGCAGTCATCACCTCTTGCACGAACGCCGACGACGCCGGAAGCTCAAGCACGATCACCCGGCAGCGCTGAGTGTCGCGCTTCTTCCATTCCGGTGTATCGGCCGCCGCCATCACAACCCTCAGTCCACTGTGTCCCGCCACTTCTTCTGCGAGCGCGGTGTCCCTGCCGAGACTGATCCAGAGCATATCGCCTGTGCCCAACTTTCTTCGAGGAGATTAATACCTAGAACCTGAAGGGCTTTTGTTACATTGCCGGCGACTGCACGTGTTTCTCTCGCCCGGCAGGGCCCACCCAGGTCCTTACCTGTGAAGGAGATCGCCAGAAATAAGCCAAAGGCTTAGGACGACTTTGAGGATTAGGACACCCCCATTTGGGGGTAGAGGCCTCTAAGGTAAACCAGTTTGACCCATGGAATCAACACGCGAAAAGCTTCTAAACCGGCTTGGCATTTGCGATATGAAGTTCGTGCCAAGCCCCGATCCAGTGCAACAAGCACAACGCGACTACCTGAAGAGCCGGGTTCTCTCCGCCCAACCAGCGGAGCTGGTCGAGATGCTCTATCAGATCGCGATTCAAAGCTTGAAGAAGGCGATCGGGTACCTGAAAAGTGGCGATGCCCTGGCTCGCGCGGGGGAGATCAGCCGGGCGCAAGAGGCTGTGAACGAGCTGATGACGGCGCTGGATCACTCGGTGGGCGCTTCCTTCACTCAAACGCTGGCATCGCTGTATGCTTACATTCAGCAACAGATCCTGAAGGGTCACGCAGGAAAATCCGAGGAAGCCCTGGAGCGGGCGATCAACCTTCTGACCACACTGCAGGAAGGCTGGAGCGGCGTTTGCACTGAGTTAGCCAAAGCCAATCAACCCGCCGCGCCTCCCACCCCCCATGTCGAACCGGAGCAACTAGAGGAACAGCCCGTAGGTGCCGGCGACCGTTCGGGGGAATATTATCAGGAAGCCGTACCCGTTACGTCGCGCGACTGGAGCGCGTGAGCGCCTCCTTTGCCATAACGATTGGCCGATTTCTGGCCACTTTCCCAAGGTACTGCTACCCTTAACTCTGCATGCTTCGGAAGCGATTTGAATGGAAGTTCCGCAATAAGACTCTACAATTAGGCGAGCGGACGCTGCTGGTGGGAGTGCTGAACGTCACTCCGGACTCGTTTTCAGACGGCGGCAAATTTCTTGATCCCGACCGGGCCTTCGCGCACGCAGTGGAGCTGGAGGAGGCGGGAGCCGACATCATCGACATCGGGGCGGAATCTACGCGGCCCGGCGCTGTCCGGATCTCAGAAGCCGAGGAGCTTCGCCGCCTGGTCCCAGTGCTCAAGCGGCTGCGCGATAAGCTGACGATTCCGCTGTCGGTGGATACCTACAAGGCGGCCATTGCGGAAAAAGCTTTGGAACTGGGTGCGGACATTATTAATGATCCCAGCGCGCTCACAATCGACCCTGATCTGGCGCGCACTGTTGGGCAGGCTAATGCCGGACTGATCCTGAACCACATGCGCGGGTCGCCCGAAACCTGGACCAAGCTGCCGCCGCTCAAGGACGTGATGCAGACCATCGTCAAGGAGCTGGATGCTTCCATGCATCGGGCACTGCGCGCCGGTCTCGACCGGAAACAGATCGTCATCGATCCCGGCCTGGGCTTTGGAAAGCGCAAGGAACAGAACGCCGAGATCCTGGCCCAGCTCGATGCTCTGGCTCGCCTCGAGATGCCGATTATGACCGGCCCGTCGCGCAAACATTTCCTGGCGCGCGAATCGCAGGAAGGCACGGAGTTCGCCACCGCGGCAGCCGTCGCCGCATGCGTGCTGAACGGCTCGCACTTGGTGCGGGTTCATGACGTGAAGGCCATGAAACCGGTCGTGGAAGTGGTCGATGAAATTCTGCGCTACGAAGTTTGATCCTACTTCTTTTGGCAGTGCGGGCAGTAATGGGTTCCGCGCTGCGCCACCAGGATCTTGCGGATAGGACGGCCGCAGTTCGCGCAGGCTTCGCCTTCGCGGCCGTACACGCGATGTTCCATCTGGAACCAGCCGCGCTCGCCGCGACCGTTTACATAGTCGGAAATAGAGGATCCGCCCAATTGGATCGCGTGCCTAAGAATGCCGCGAATCGCGTCATATAGTTTCTTCGCGCGGGCGTCCGTCAGCTTGCTAGCAGGTGTCAGGGGATGGATCCCCGCGGCGAACAGACTTTCATCCGCATAGATATTTCCCAAACCTGCAAGGAAAGCCTGGTTGAGGAGCAGGGCTTTCATGCGTGTCTTGCGCTTGAGCCGCGCCCGGAAATCCTCGAAACTGATTTCCAGCGGCTCGGGACCGAGCCGCGCCACACGCGGGGGCGGGCCCTCGCTGAATTCGATCCGGCCGAACTGGCGGGGATCGTGATAGAGCAACAACCCGTCATCCAGATGGAAGGTGCCATACGTATGTTCGCCGGACTCGCCTTCGACTAGAAGTTTCCCGGTCATGCCAAGGTGCACGGTAAGCGTACCTTGATCCAGCGCAATGAGAATGAATTTACCGCGGCGCGTGACCGATTCGATGCGACGGCCGGCTAACCTCTGCGAAAGTTTTGCGCGGCTTCCGGGAGTTACGAAGCGCGAGGTGAAGCTGGTGCTGACGATTCTGCGCCCCGCCAGATGCGCAGCCACCGACCGAACAACGGTTTCGACTTCAGGCAGTTCCGGCATTAAGGAACATCAATCAGGATGTCATCGCCGTCGATTTTCACTGGGACTTTTGCGACCATGAACCCGTCGTCCATTTCATTCGCTCCCGTGCGGCAATCATACTCCCAGGCGTGCCACGGGCAGACCAGCGTTGTGCCATGCAAGGCGCCCTGCCCCAACGGACCACCGGCATGCGGACAGATTCCGTCCAGGGCGTGAATTTCGCCACCCGCGTTGCAAACGGCGTAAGTTCCGTTTCCGACCAGGGCCTCGACTACCGATCCCGCTGGCAGTTTGGAGAGCGAACCGACCTTCACAAAAGCCATTAGCCCTATTCTTCCACGTCCTCCTCCGGGGATCGCTTGTGCTTGGGCTTTTTTCGAGCCGTGGGAGGCGGAATTGGCCGCGAAGGCTTCACCGGACCCACCCGCTCGCGGGCAATCGCCCGGACGTCCTTCTTCTGATTAAAACGCTTTTGGATTGAACTGGCGCGCTTGCTCTTCATGGTACACTCAGGTTGCAAGGAGGCCATATGAGAAACATAGGCCCAATGGAGCTGCTGGTTATCCTCCTGGTCGCCCTCCTCCTGTTTGGCGGCAAGAAGATTCCGGAGTTAGCAAAGGGTTTAGGCGAAGGGATTCGGAACTTCAAGGAATCCTTGAAGGGTCCCGAAGACCAACCGCCTACATCGCGCCCCGACGAAAAGAAGCAGGCGTAAGGCTTCCGGCGTGCGCCAGCAGTATCGGCGCGGCCTCACTCGGTTTTATAAATTACTAAGACAACAAACCCCGGCCCGCGACAGCGATCCGGGGTTTTGCTTTTTGTTCTAACTCGCTGTTACTTTTTTTTTGGGACGATCGCGTCCTTCACGGCTTTGGCGACGCGGAACTTCACCACTTTCTTAGCCGGAATCTTGATCGCTTCGCCGGTCGCCGGGTTGCGTCCCATGCGGGCCTTACGATCCACGCGCACCAGCCGGCCGATGCCAGGCAGTACGCACATACCGCTCTTCTTGGTCTCCTTCACTGCCAGGTCTGCATAAGCCGTAACCAGGGCTTTAGCTGTCTTGTTGGGTACTTCGGTCGCCGCCGCCAGCTCCTTCATGAACTGCGATTGGGTCAACTTTGCCATGTATCTCCTTTGTACCTTTTCCTAAACTTTGTCCGATTCTTTCCCGTGTACAAGCTGCCGCTGAGTAGATTTTCCTGCGGACGCTCATTCGCATCATACGGGATCGTTCGCGCGGTGTAAAGGGAAAACTGCCAAGAAACCCCAGGTTTTCCGCGTTTTTTTTGAACCTCCATCATTTTTGCGCATACAGGGAAGCTGCGGGGAAAATCTGCGCGCGCTTCCGCGCGAGGCATGTTATGCTTTCTTTGGGCCAGCAAACAAAAGGCGAATGAGCGACTTACAGCAGCAACTGGCCGATCTTCGCGCACGCGTCGCGCGTGTCGCTAAACAGTGCGATGCGAAATACGATGCTGTTTCCGGTGTGCCGTTTTTCGCACGCAATGCCGTGCCGCAAAGCAGCGAGCCCACCTGGCACGAAGAGCCCGTAGAGCACGAGATCGCGGAGCATCAGACCGCGGAACGCGCCCAGAACGCAGTGGAAGCGTGGCTGGGAGGAGAGACCATCGAGACCGCGCACGGTCGTCATTTTGAGTCGGAGAAGCTGTACGAACGCCATCGCCGGCACGGCAGCGCCGACATCGGATCGCTGGCGGAATTGCCTGAAGATTTGCTGACTGCGATCTCCGGCGGTTCGGCGCCACTGACGCCTCCTTCGGATTGGGCGTTTCTCGACACCGAAACCACGGGCTTGGCCGGTGGCTCGGGCACCTGCGCATTTCTGGTCGGCATCGGAAGAATCACGCCGGAAGGTTTTCGCGTGCGCCAGTTTTTCATGCGGGACTATTGCGAAGAGGCCAGCCTGCTGGATGCGGTGACGCGGCATCTGGCTCCTTTCCGCGTCCTGATCACTTACAATGGCCGGAGCTTCGATCAGCCGCTGCTGGAAACCCGTTATCGCCTGAACCGCAGCCGCACGCCCTTCGGGAGCCTGGAACATCTGGATCTGCTGCACGGCGCTCGCCGGCTGTGGAAATTGCGTTACGAATCCTGCCGCCTGGTCGATCTGGAAAACCAGGTCCTCGGTTTCGAGCGCAATGGCGATGTGCCCGGTGCGTTGATTCCCTATCTGTACTTCGAATATCTGCGCACCGGCCGGGCCGCGCGGCTGCTCCCGGTATTTCATCACAACGCTACCGACATCCTCACACTGGCGTGCCTGACAGCGATCGTGCCGCTGGCCTTTAAGGACCCAGAAAATCTGCCCTTCCAGCATGGGGCCGAAATCGCCGGTATCGCGCGCTGGCTACGGGAAGCGGGCGACTTGGAACAATCTCGTACGCTTTTCCGGCGCGCCGTTGACGCCAGCATGCCGGACGAACTGATGTTCCGCACGCTATGGGACCTGGCTGCGATCGAGCGTAAGCTGGGCGCCGACGAGCCAGCCGTGGCCATCTGGAACGATCTGGCGGCGGTCCGCAATGCCTTCCGCATCCCCGCGCTCGAAGAGCTGGCCAAGCATTACGAGCACCGGCAAAAAGATCTCGGGCGGGCGCTCGAGACCACGCGTACCGCGCTCAGCTATATGGATGTGAACCACGAAGATTCTCCCGCGCTGCGCCGCCGCGAACAACGCCTGACTCGCCGTTTGGCCACC
This sequence comes from Bryobacteraceae bacterium, assembly GCA_025980665.1. Classification (GTDB taxonomy): domain Bacteria; phylum Acidobacteriota; class Terriglobia; order Bryobacterales; family Bryobacteraceae; genus Palsa-187. The sequence continues at coordinate 2,887 of JAICXC010000011.1, read as the reverse complement.
CGAACCAAAACGCGTAGCCCTAAAGCCCGTAGTACTGTCAAGCGCCGCCGATTGCTGTAGGGTGGAAGCATGCGCGCTTTATTTCTGTTGTCTCTTCTAACAGGCGTCGCCACAGGCATCGCCAGCGCCCAAGCCGACTTGCCTGGAGCTCTCGACCAGATCGCAAGCTCGGAACTCGCTCGCCAAAAGATTCCCGGCTTTGCCGCGGTAGTGGTGAAAGACAGCCGCGTAGTATGGACGGGCGGACTCGGCGTGGCGAGTCTCGAATCCAAGATTCCGGTTACATCGGACACGCTGTTCCGGTTGGGATCGGCCCGCTTGTTTCTGGCGGCGGCGATCTCCGAATTATCCAGCCAGGGACGTATGAACCTGGGGACACCCGCGGGCGATTACCTGTTCGGCTTAGATGACAAGCAGTCGCGGCTGTCGGTTCAGAAGCTGCTGAGCCCGCCCTCGGAAGCGGGGGAGGAAGCCGTGGCTGCTCGCCTGATCGAAAATATTCGTGCGCGCCCGGCCTCGGCGGTGTTGGATGAGATGATCTTCACGCCGCTTGGCATGTCGCATACCACCTTCGCTCCGAATCTCGCCATGACCTATCCGCTGGCCATGGGCCACGGCGCCGACGGCAAGATTACCCGGCCCATGGAAGCCGGCGGCCTATTCACTTCCGCCAACGATATGGGCCGTTTCCTGAGCGTGTTCCTGAATGATGGGAAAGTGGGGGACATATTGGATCAGCGGGAGGTGCTTCCTCCGACCGTCATTGCGGAGCTTTCAAGCGATAGCGGCTACGGGCTGGACGCCGATGCCTCGCGCGGAGTGCGCCTGATCCGGCAAACCAGCACGGCGCCGGGTTATGCGGCCGCGATCCTCATGGCGCCCGAGTTTCACACCGGCGTTGTGGTCCTGGCCAATCGCGATGGCGCCAGTGCGATTACCGTCGCGCAAAAACTGCTTGAACGATCCCTGCCCGTGCGATTCCCGCAGTCCGTGGCAGTAGTTCGATAGAGTTGTCCTAGGATGCTTGCGCGCCGCCTGATCACCGTATTCGCCGCAGCATTATCCGCCTTCGGCCAGGCGCGGACTCAGCTCGATGTGGAATCCTTCGAGAAAGTCTGGAGCACCGTCCGCGACAAGCATTGGCAGGTCAAGCCGGGCGGGCTGGACTGGCAAGCCATCCACGATGAGTATCGGCCGCGCGTCGAAAAAGCTTCAAGCCGTGACGAGGCGCGCGCCGTTATCCAAGAGATGATCGGCCGCCTGGGGCAGAGCCATTTCGCGATTATTCCCGCTACGGTTTACTCGGTCCTGGACGACGAGGGCGAAGGTCCCGGTACTACAGGCATCGACGCGCGGGTTCTGGACGGACACGCCGTAGTGACAAGTGTCGATCCGGGCTCCCCGGCCGAGAAGCAAGGCGTCCGTCCCGGCTGGCAGATTGAGCGGACACATGGAATCGATCTGGAACCTCTGATTAAGCAGGCCCGTTCCAATCCGGCGATTCACGAACTACAGTTGACCCGAGCCGTACTGGCGCGCCTCAGCGGACCGGTCGGCGGAACGCTGGACGCAGCGTTCCTGGATGCGTCGGGAAAGACAGTCAATGTGACTCTGGGCCTGACGATGCCGCGCGGCACGCTCTCGGCCTTCGGGAATCTGCCGGCTCAGTATGTCTGGTTCGAGAGTCAGCGCATGGGTCAGACAGAATACATCCGCTTCAACCTGTTTCTGGATCTTCCCAGGGTGATGGCCAGCTTCCAGCAAGCCGTGGAGTCCTGCAAGACGTGCGATGGGCTGATCATCGACTTGCGCGGAAATCCGGGCGGCATCGGGGGCATGGCCATGGGAATGGCCGGTTTCCTGGTCGATAAACCCAATCAGCGCCTGGGGACCATGTACCTACGTGACAGCACGCTGAAATTCGTGGTCAATCCTCGCGCGAATGTTTTCTTTGGCCCCGTCGCCGTGCTGGTGGACGGTTGTTCTGCGTCGACGTCGGAGATTTTCGCGGGTGGACTGAAGGACCTGGGACGCGCCCGCGTGTTCGGCACAAGAACCGCCGCGGCGGCCCTGCCGTCGGCCTTCGAGCGTCTGCCGAACGGCGACGGCTTCCAGTACGCCGTAGCCAACTACATTTCCGAAGGCGGACAGCCACTGGAGGGGTTGGGTGTGACTCCCGACCTAGTGGTAGAGCTAACACGCCCAGCGCTGCTGGCAGGCCACGACGCAGTAGTGGATGCCGCGATGAGCTGGATCAGGAGCCAGAAGAAGCCATGAATCGTCGAGTTTCGATCCTTTTACTTGCACTACTTGCAGCGGCTGGGGCCGGATTTGCAGCCGATCCCCTGCCTTCGGCCGAATCCATCCTGGACCGCTACGTCCAGGTCACCGGCGGTAAGCAGGCGTACGAAAAGCGCAAGACTGAAATCGCTCACGGAACCGTGGAATTTCCCGCTCTAGGCATTAAGGGATCGATGACCCGCTACGCAGCCCAGCCCGACAAATATTACTACACCGTGGAGATCGCAGCGATCGGCAAGATGGAAACCGGCGTCAACGGTGCCGTCGCCTGGGAAAACAGCGCGATCCTGGGACCGCGACTGAAGAGCGGCGTGGAGCGCGCCGAGGCCATCCGCGAAGGCAACATGAACGCGACTGTAAATTGGCGCAAGCTCTATCCCAAAGTGGAAAACGCCGGGATCGAGCTTATCGACGGCGAGGAGTGCTTCAAAGTAATCATGACGCCGGATGAAGGCCAACCAGTGATCGGCTACTATCAGAAGAAATCTGGCCTGCAAGTGAAGCTCAGCACGGTCGCCAGCACCCAGATGGGTGACATTCCCGTCGAGATGATCGCTTCCGAATACAAAAACTTCGGGGGCATTCT
>JAICXC010000002.1 GCA_025980665.1 Bryobacteraceae bacterium | reverse complement strand
CATCGGCGGTGCGCGGCAAAGCTTCTCGGGAAACGGGACCGCGCTGCGGAAAAGCGGTCAGGGCGCATGTCAGGGCGATGGCCGTGATCGCGGCGAAACGGTTGGTAGGCATAGGAGAGTTATGTTCACTTAGGGAATGCGCGCGAATATTGCACGGGCGGTTCCATGGCCACGCCGAGAACTCGTGACGCATGCAAAGGCCAATAAGGATCGCGCAAGAATTCGCGTGCAAGAAGGATCATGTCCGCCTGTCCGGATCGGATAATCCCATCTGCTTGCAGCGGCTCAGTGATGAGGCCGACCGCTCCGGTGAGAATGTCCGCTTCACGCCGGATGCGTTCCGCGAAAGGCGTTTGGTAAGCCGGGACCGCCGGAACCTTGGCGTCAACAGCCAGGCCGCCCGAAGAACAATCGATCAGATCCACACCCTTGCTCCGGAGGCGAGTTGCGAGCATGACCGAGTCGTCTATGGTCCAGCCGCCTTCTTTCCAGTCCGTGGCTGAAATTCGCACAAACAAGGGAAGGCGCTCCGGCCATACGACACGCACCGCGTCCGTAACCTCCAGCAAGAGACGAATTCGGTTTTCGAGCGGGCCGCCATATTCGTCAGTGCGCAGATTGGACAGCGGGGATAGAAATTCGTGAAGGAGATATCCATGTGCGCTGTGAATCTCGACGATCTCGAATCCAGCCGCTAGCGCCCGACCGGCCGCCGTGGCAAACGCGCCAACAATCGCATGAATATCGTTCGTATCGAGTTCGCTCGGCACAGGATCGGTTTTGCGGAACGGAACTGGACTCGGCGCGACGGTTTGCCATCCGCCGGCATGCTCCAGAATTGGATCGCCACCATCCCAAGGAACATGGCAACTGCCTTTGCGGCCCGCATGCGCAATCTGGATGCCGGGTGCGGCGCCTTGTTGCTTCACGAAAGCGGCTATCCGCGCCAGACTCTCGATATGCTCATCCTTCCAAATGCCTAGATCGCCGGGAGTGATGCGGCCGCGAGCTTCGACCGCCGTCGCTTCCGCGATCACCAGACCGGCACCGCCAACAGCCCTGCTGCCGAGATGCACCAGATGCCAATCGTTCGCGAATCCGTCGTCGCTGGAGTACTCGCACATTGGAGAAACAGCAATCCGGTTTCGAAACGTGATGTCGCGGATTTTCAAAGGCGCGAAGAGGCTCGAACCTGAAGCAGAGCGAGCCCCAACGGTTTGCTGTCCTTGCAAGGTCTCCATCATTTCAGTATCCCCGCTCGTTCCTAAGGACGCGTGACTACGGACCTTTCAGGCGGCTGCGGATGTGATCGTTGATCCAGTGGTCGTCCCACCACTCGACGGGATTTACCTGGACGCCGTCGACCTGCATCGAGTAGTGAAGATGGTCCCCACCGGCGAGGCCGGTGGATCCGCTTTTCCCCATCTGTTGACCACGACTCACCATATCGCCTTCCTTAACGGTGATCTCGCTCAGGTGACCATAGATGGACTGCAATCCCAATCCATGGTCCAAGACAATGCAATTGCCATAAATTCCCAACGGCGCGGCCCAAATCACCTTTCCATCGTTGGCCGCCAGCACGGGACCGTGTTGGGTAGTCGCAAGATCGAATCCCAAGTGCACCTGCTGGTCGATCTTCTTGCCTTTGTAGACGTAGGTCCGCAGGTCGGCGAACGCAGACTCAACCTGCGAGCCGGCGAGTTGAAGGAACGATTGTGTCCACAAAAAGTGTCCCTCGGTTTTCAATCGCAGATCGGAAAGCGCTTTGTTGTTGGCGCGCCGCACTTCTCCGTTGATCTTTAAGAAACGTGTAACAAGATCGCCAGATCCTCCGGGATCGATTTGATTGTCCACTTTTTCCAGAAAGGCGTCATCAATCGATAGATCCCGCGAACGAAACTTCTTGGGGAAAACCTTGAACCAGAAGCGCGCCGTCGCTTCCGTCCCCGCACTGTTCCTGGCAAAGACCACTGGAGCCGTGTCGGGTGGAGTGTCCCAACTATAGGCGAATAGGGAAACTCGTTGTTGGGTTTGCCCAGGCTCAGGGAAGCTGCGAAACGTAGCCGTTCCTACTCGAACGCCAGCCTCTTGCCAGGAACCTTCCGGAGTGAGGATTGCCAACTCCGAACCGCCTTGATTGATGTAGTGTTGAAATCCATCCGTGGTTACGGAGGGCGGGCGAAGAACCACGTCGGTATCGATGGCGATGGTGTCGGTCACCGCGCGCAGATCATTCGATTGGACCGCGACGATCACGCGCGCCTTTCCTTCTTTCAAATGGGACGCGCGATCCTTTCCAACGATGAAGTGGATGATCTCGGGCCCTGCGTGAGTTCGCCAGAAGTTAAATCGCGTGGCTGGCTTCGTATCCTGATCGATGATAGTGCTATTGCCTTCCTGTTCGATTCGTGCGGTAATGGCGCGAACACCATGCGGATTGGCGATTCGCACACCGATCGGAGTCGCTGCTCCAATGGTGGCGGGTACAGGATCGAACGCCAAACTGGAGTGCGAGGACATCGCGAACAGTGCCACGGCCGCGCCAGCCAGGATCACCACAATCACCAGGAGGAATGTAATCAGCTTTGCCATATGGATTCGCGCTCGCTTACATTCTGTAGCTTACCGAAGTGTGGGACGAGCTCGTCAAATATAATGACGGAAGGCTGGGGCTTACCATCATCAAAGGAGTAACTAATGTGACGAGTACACGCGAAGAAATCAAAATCGGGCAGTTGGCGATTCGATTCCTGCTGGAGGGCAAGGCGTCGGGGGGTTCGGTCGCCGTCTTCGAATTTGACGTCCCGGCCGGAGCGAAGGTGCCGATTGCGCACAGCCATGACGCTTACGAAGAGACGATTTATGGACTCGAGGGCGTGCTGACCTGGACCGTTGACGGACGCCAGATCGATGTGGGCCAAGGCGAGGTGCTATGCATACAGCGCGGAGCGATTCACCGCTTCGATAACGGTCATAGCGCCGACGCGAAGATGCTCGCGATCGTCAGCCCCGGCATACTCGGTCCGGACTACTTCCGCGAAGTGGCATCCGTCGTCAAGGCTGCTGCCGGCGGCCCTCCCGACCCCAAATCAATCGTGGAAGTGATGCGGCGCCACGGCCTTACCCCGGCACCGTAACCCGCTGCGTAGTTAACGCGGTTCAATTCTCAGCAGAGCACCGTCTTCTTCTGCCGTCAGCACATAGAGGAGACCGTCCGGCCCCTGGCGCACATCGCGAATACGCTGCTTAAGATACACCCATTTGTTCTCGCTGAAATGTGGGTGTAAGACGACATCCATCAGCCCCTGAAGTCCTCTGGGACCTCCGGGCTTCACAGCCGGAACTCCGGCCACGGGGGAAGATACCAGGTTTCCATTGCGGACGATGCCGAGACGACCGATACGTTCCGTCACAAGGATCGCCCCGTCTGGAAGAAACGCCATCGACCAAGGCTGTTGCAAACCCTTAGCAAGGACCACAATACGCAGACGCGGCTCCTCGGCCGATTCGTAATTAATGTTTCCCTTGGGCAAGGCAGGGGGTTTCCTGATGATCGGCGGAGGCCCGTCGCTGGCGTTCAATTCCTGCGGCGCGAGAGTCTGTTTTCGTAGTTGGGAAGGTCCACTCCCCGTAACCGCTACGGTTACTATAGCTAGAACCGATTCCCCACCCTAAATATGACCGTATAGAGGATTTCATTTGCTACGCCTCTGCTAACAGGTGTGCAATTGGGATTCCGTCAAACGGGGGTTCCGGATGGCGGTGCATGAAACCGGTGATTATCGTTAGAAGGTAATAATCACGCTATTCCGCCTCGTGCTCCCGCGGGCGGAATAAGGGGAATCAAGTGAAGGGCAGGAGTTTAACTTCTCGAATAAAACGTCCAGCTTTCGCTATTTTTCTCGTCCGAGTTATCTCTGTCCTGCCCTCTGACCAGTTGATGCTTTGCGAAAACTTCCGTTACGAGTTTTTTGACACGCGCGCTATCGCATGGCTGGCAAGCGGCTGAGCAAGATAATCCACGATTACGACCGGATTTCGGATTTAGCTCGGACGAAGTTTACTAGCACTACCCGTGGGGTGGCCACCGCGATAATAGAATCAGGCGGCAGATCGCCGATGCGGCCGTAGAAGAGATGCCTCCTCCCCCTAAAGCAGCTTTCCTTTCCAAGTTCAACCGAGTGCTGGAAAGACTACGACAAAACGAGAGTCAGCTCACCATTGTCCTCAGCCTTCTGATCGGTGCTCTGGTGGGCTTAGTGGTCGTGGCATTTATTGTGCTAACGGGCCGCCTGGCAGCCCGCATGTATCCTCCGGGAGGAGCCGGCTGGCATCGGGTTCTAATACCTACCCTGGGCTCGCTGGCCACCGGATATCTCTTGTGGCGCTATTTCCCGCTCGCGCGCGGCAGCGGTATTCCACAAACCAAGTTTGCCCTCTTTGTGAACGAAGGTCGTATCTCATTTCGCACCGTCTTCGGAAAGTTTTTCTGCTGTTCAGCCTCACTGGCGAGCGGTATCGCATTGGGACGCGAAGGTCCATCGGCTCACATAGGGGCCGGACTCGCTTCGGTAATTGCCCGCAATTTAGGTCTCAGCCCGGAGCGTGTGAAAGCGCTTGTCCCGGTGGGCTGCTCGGCTGCTCTTGCGGCAGCGTTTAACACGCCCATTGCGGGCGTTTTGTTCGCACTGGAAGAGGTAATGGGGGATCTGCACGCCTCGGTCTTGGGCACCGCGGTCTTGAGTTCGGCCACGTCCTGGATGATCTTGCATCTGGTGCTAGGCGACGATCCTCTATTCCACGTCTCCGGTTATCAACTGGTCCATCCCTCGGAATTGGGCATCTACGCGGTGCTTGGCGTGGTTGGTGGCCTGGGATCGGTTTGTTTCGTGAAACTGTTGCTAAGCCTTCGAGCATGGTTCATGCGTCTGCCCAAGTGGAGCGTTTGGTTGCAGCCAGCGGTCGGTGGCTTGGCCGTGGGCGTGATGGGCTACTTCGTACCTGAAGTTATGGGCGTTGGGTATAACTATGTCGAGAAAGTGCTCAACGGCGACATGTTACTCCAGGTTGTGGTTTTGCTGGCGATTTTGAAAATAGTGGCCACTGCGATCTGTTACTCATCCGGGAACGCAGGGGGCATCTTTGGCCCCAGCCTGTTCATAGGAGCGATGATGGGGGCGGCCGTGGGCAGCGTCGCTCACCACTTTCTGCCCGGCTATACGGCGGGGCCAGGCGCCTATGCACTCGTCGGCATGGGGACGGCCTTCGCCGGTATCGTCCGGACGCCGATGACCTCGGTTATCATGATTTTCGAAATGACCCGAGACTACAGCATCATCGTGCCGCTCATGATCTCGAACCTCATTGCATTCTTTATCTCGCAGCGGCTGCAGAGAGAACCGATCTATGAAGCTCTAGCGCACCAGGATGGGGTACACCTTCCGACGGCTGAATCGCGCTCCGATCGTGGCCGGGTTCGGATCTCCCAAGTGATGCGCGACGCCCCGGTATTGCTGGCAGCCGAGACGAGTGTGAACTCGGCGATGGATCTTGTCAAGGATTTGCCGTTGGATGCATGGCCCGTAGCAGATGGGCCCGAGCTCCTCGGCATGATTCAGGTTTCGCAACTCAAACAGGCCGCTGCCAATGGGGAGGCGACCAAAACCTTAGCCGAGATTGGCGACTCAGGGTTCCGGCATCATCAGCCCGAGGCGAAAGACTTTCCTCACGTCCACCCGGATCACGCCTTAAGCTTGGCCTTAGAGAGGATGGGAACAACCAAGCTTCACGTTCTGCCGGTCGTGAGCCGGGCGAATGTGCGGCAACTGCTGGGAATTGTTGTATTGGAGGATGTACTGGAGGCGTATGGCGTTGGCCGGCCAACGACGACCCAGGAGTACAGCGAATAAACGGATCCGCTAGTCTTGCCGAGGCGCCTTGTAGACGGCTTGCTGTTGACCGGAGGCTGGAGGTTCTTCCGCCGAAACAAGAATCATCTCCCCTATCACCAGCGCAGACAGAATCGCCACAAATAGTAGGAGTTTCCGGCCAAACGTGCGCAGGTCGAAGTCTTCCATGGGGACGTAATCGGTCGTACTACCGTGCGCAAATAGGGTAAACCGGAGAAAACAAAGACGTGCTGGTTGGGATCGGTAGTACTGTAACTTTCGCCGATTCGCCTTGGGACTTCCGTAGGATTCCCTTCCCTGCGGAGAGAGGGTAGACTCACGACAGGTTAGTAAGTACCTGTTAATAGAAGAGGTTCCACCATGGAATATTTGAATCCGGTTCTTTTGTTGATCTTGGTCGCCGAAGTCTGCCTCGGTATATGCGCCTGGCACTCGCCTCAATTCCTACGCCGGGTTGCGGCTCATTTGCTGACCCGGGCCGACGTTGTGGACGTGTCCCGGCTGGAAAGCGAGCGGCGAATGAAGGTCTGGCTGAATGAGTTCGGGCTGGCCGCCGATCTGGTCAGCGCCAAGAAGCAGGTGCGCATTCACGAGTTTTCCGGGGACGAAGTGAAGGCATCCTGACCGGCTTCACGACGAATAATCTACAGTGCGTCGTGGAAGATCACTCCTAGCATGAACCGTAGGCCCGAGCGAACGCGGCTGAGGCCATGGCGCATGTTCACACGATACGTTCCACATGCACGCTTCATAGGTCGCTGACGGACTGGGAAGATCACGCCCATTCCTTGCTCAATCGGCACAACCTCCACGCGTGATTGCATGCGTGGCCGTTGTTCGGTAAGCGCGAACTCGCCGCCCGTAAAATCTTCGCCGGGCTTCGACAGCAGGAACGCGATTTGAAGCGGGAAGATGCGCTCGCCGTAAATATCCTGGTGCAGGCAGTTATAGTCACCTGGTCCGTACTTGAGAATCAGAGGCGTCGGCTTGGTCTGGCCCGCTTCGTGGCAGCGGCTCTGGAACGCCTCATGCCTGGGAGGATAGCGGATGTCGATACCGATCCCCTCATTCCAGCGATTGGCGATCTCCGCCAGGTGGGGGTAAAGGCTCTCACGTAACTCGACGATGATTGACGGGAGCGGATACGCGAAGTACTGATATTCGCCGCGACCGAAGCCATGACTGGCCATTACCACACGCGAACGGTAGAGTTTCTCCTCATCATAGGCCTGTATTAGCGTTTTGCACTGGACCGGCGAAAGCACAGGCCCAATGACTGCGGCTCCGTGGGCATCGAGTTCAAGCTCGATGGGGTCCCAATGGAGTGAGTCGATGCGCTGGGCGATGCTGAGTGGCAGTTTGATTTGGGTTATGTTGATCATGTCGCGAGTCTAGGGGAATATAGCTGCGGGAACCACTCCGTTTCTTGCTTTGAATCTGACCGAATTTGAAAGCAAGAAACAGGGTGTGATGAACTAAGGGATCGGCTACTCTTCTGTCATGCCAACCGCACAAGCCAAGACTGACAAGTCCTATCGAACCGACACGGAATGCTGGCAGGCGGTAATCCATCGGGACAAAGATGCCGACCATGCGTTCGTCTATTCCGTGAAGACCACCGGCGTCTACTGCCGTCCGTCGTGCCCGGCACGCCTTGCGCTCCGCGAAAACGTGGCATTTCACCGATGGCCAAAGGACGCCGAGCAAGCGGGATTTCGTGCATGCAAGCGCTGCAAACCAAACGATCCCTGCGCTCCTGGCGAACAAGCGGCCATCATAGCCAAGGCGTGCAAACTGATGATCGAGGCCGAAGAGCCGCTGTCGTTGGATGCTCTGGCCGGGGCCGTCGGGATGAGCCCGTGGCACTTTCACCGCGTATTTAAGTCCATGACCGGCCTAACGCCTAAGGCGTATGCGACCGCCCGCCGCGCCCAACGCATGCACGAGGAACTGTCGCGCGATGGAACCGTGACATCGGCAATCTACAATTCGGGATTCAATTCCAACGGGCGCTTTTACGCCGAATCCAACAAGCGACTCGGCATGACGCCCTCAGAGTTCAAAGCCGGCGGCGATGGAGCGATCATCCGATTCGCCGTCGGAGAATGCTCGCTCGGATCGATTCTGGTAGCTGCTTCTGATTTGGGCATCTGCTCGATCGCCCTAGGCAATGATCCCGATGCGTTGCTCAGGGAACTCCAGGACCGTTTCCGCAATGCGGAGCTGATCGGCGGCGATAAGCAGTTCGAACGCACGGTGGCCCGGGTGGTGGCCTTCGTCGAGAACCCGTTGGTCGGATTGGAACTGCCGCTGCACATCCAAGGTACGGCGTTTCAACAGCGGGTCTGGAAAGCACTGTGCGAAATCCCCTGCGGCACGACTTGCACATATTCGGAACTGGCGCGAAAGCTCGGCCTGCCGAATGCCACGCGGGCTGTCGCCGGAGCCTGCGCCGCGAATACCTTGGCCGTGGCGATTCCGTGTCACCGCGTGGTACGGACAGATGGTTCGCTTTCCGGTTATCGCTGGGGCGTCGAGCGAAAAGCAAAGCTACTGCAGTCCGAGGGCGCCAGAAACTGAATTCGCGACGGAGTTACGCTTGCGAAACTAGCGGAAATTTCGCAGCCTCCCACGCAGCCAATCCGCCAGCCATCTCGGTCAGACGCGTAATGCCATATTGATGCAGAATGCTAGCGGCAATCGAAGATCGGTAGCCGCCCGCGCAATGGACGGCAATGCGCCGGTCACGGGGGACTTCGGCTATGCGCTCTTGCAGATGATTCAGCGGAATATTCACACTGCCATCGATGTGCTTGGTAACCCACTCCCGCGGATTCCTGATGTCCAGGACCAGCGGCGGGTCCGCGCCTGTCAGCTCCTCCGCCACCATTGGGGCACTGAGACGCTCAGTCGGCCACACCAGGTCGGGACGGCCGGCAAGCGCTTCCATCCCTGCCCGCAGGTATCCTTTGACGTGATCGAATCCGATACGGCCCAGCCGTAAGGCGGCTTCCTGCTCACGGCCGGGCTCGGCAATGATCACGATGGGCTTGGCGCGATCGAGTATCGTGCCCGCCCAAGTGGCATATTGCCCGCCGAGTCCAATGTTGAGGCTGCCCGCCAGATGACCCTTGGCATAATCGGCGGCGTCGCGCACATCCAGGATCTGAGCGCCCGCGTCCCCCATCTGAAGCACCTCGTCAAGATGGATGGGATGAAGAACCGCCTCCAGATTCTTGTCGAGCGTGGTGCGCTCGCGAGTATTGAGAATCGCATCGTAGGTGAAATAAGCCGGAGCGTCGGGCTGATCGGCCGTTACCAGACGAATGAACTCCTCTTTCGACATGGGTTGCAGGGCGTAATTCAAACGCCGTTGATCTCCCAAAGACGAAACGGTATCGGAGGAAAGCTGCTTCCCACATAAGGAGCCGGCGCCATGGGCCGGATAGACGAGGGTTTCGTCGGGAAGCGGCAGAAGTTTGTTGTGCAGGGAGTCGTAAAGGTGCGCGCCCAGGTCGTTGGCGGTCCAGCCGAGTGAAGCCCGCAGGTCGGGACGGCCAACGTCGCCGATAAACAGAGTGTCTCCAGTGAGCATGGCGTACGGCTTTGCTGGGTCCTTCTGGAGATCGAAGACCAGGATCGAAATGGACTCGATGGTGTGGCCGGGAGTTTCGAGAATCTCGAGTTGCAGCCCGGGGAACTCCAGCGTATCGCCGTCCTTCATCGCCACAAAAGCGTATTCCGCTTGGGCCCGCGAGCCGAGATAAATGGTCGCGCCGCAACGGTCGCGCAGTTCCAGATGCCCGGCAACGAAGTCAGCGTGGAAGTGAGTCAGGAAGACGTGGCGGATGTGGAGGCCGAACTTCTCGGCGTCGTCCAGGTACTGCTGGATATCGCGTTGCGGATCGACGACGAGGGCGGTCGCGCTAGCCTCGTCTCCAAGCAGATACGAAGCGTGGGCGAGACAGCCCAGGTAGTACTGTTTGAGAATCATAGGATCGCCCTCCGGTCGATCACTTCCGTGCGTCGAATTTGGCGCCAGCTCCGCCGCACTGCGTGTACCCTGCACGGATAGCCGGGAGGCGCAGATTCCAGCCCGGATGAGAAGGCGAAGGATATTTCGCAAGCGCGGAGAGACTTGGCTGCAGGCTGCTCAAACCTGGATTCAGCCTTGCCAGGATGCATCCCGCCCATGCATCGGCCCGCAACTCCGGTGTCCAGCCTGTCTTAATAAAGGCGGCTCCCATGGTTGCATCCATGGCATGGCCGACCTCATGAGCGATAATCGCCACGATTCCGCTATCGCCGAATGCGTCGTAGGCGGCCGCTAAGAACTGCGGGGAATACAGGAGTTTCGCTTGGCCGGCATCGGCGATCAACATAGCATTCTGCGCCGTGGAGTTTCGAAATAAGGCCATGGTGGGACACTGGGTGCCACAAATCGTTTTCACAGCTGCGTTGACACTGCTCGCCAGTTGCAAGGCATCACTGCTGGGGCGCTGATCCGACGCCGGTTTATAGGAGGAGACGTCACGCCCTAGCGCGCATAGGATTTCCGCTTTCAAGGGCATCAGGAGCGCCGCTGCCAATAACCATGTGCCTCGATTACGTGCTTTCATCCGGATTCTTCAGATTACCCCAGTCAAAACGTACGGGCCGGCTTGCCTAACGCGGCGCGCAAGGCGTTCATCCGTTCGTCACCTCCGGCCAGAAGACCATCGGGAAACTTGCGGTAGGACAGAATGTCGCGATAAATCTGCGGCGAGGCGATCAAGTTTAGCCCCAGTCCCGCCATGTACTGCAAGTGCAGATTGAGATCCTCGTTTATCCGGACGCCTGCCAGCATCGGCGCCAAATCCGAGGCGCTGCCTGCATAGGTTGCCAGCAAATCCAGGCCGGAATGAAATTCGGTTTCGGCGAGAGAAGCTGACACACCGGCGTAACCGGGCTGACTGAGGCGGCGCTCGAACGCATCAATGTTGATGGGGGAGTCGTCCGAGCGGCCCAACAGAACCATGTCGAAACCGTCGCCATTAGAGAAGTTACTCCAAACGGTTCCGTTGGGAAAGACGCTGAAGAACGTTGCCAGCTCGGTCTTGACGGTCTCTTCATCGCTGTCGTAAAGCGGCAGCCACTGCGCCACCACACCTCCCGGATTGAGGCGGCCTTTGACCAACTCGTAGTACTCCTTCGAGTACAACGTGGAAGTTCCTTTTACCCAAGGATGGATCGGGTCGGTGGTGATGATATCGAACTTCTCCGGAGCTGTAAAAATGTAATGCCGGGCATCATCGTAAATGACCTGCGTGCGCGGGTCGCGCAGCACATTGTAATTTTGCTTGCCAAAAAACTCATCGGAGGCGGGCGGAATCAAGCGTTCCAATTCACATACGACGATGCGCCGCACCTCCGGGTAAAGAGTGAAAGATCCAGCCGTCACTCCGGCGCCGAATCCAACCACTAGAACCGAGTGCGGCGCGGGCTGAACCAGCGCCGGAAGGTGCCCCATCATGCGCTGGAGGCGCATATCGACCGGGACGGAGGAAGCCTCGGACTTGCCGCTTACGTAAAAAAAGCGCTGATCTCCGCGTTTGGTGATCACCACGGAGGAGTTCATTCCCTCGCCCACGAACAGCGTCTGTGCTTGCGCATCCAAGGCGACGGCCAAGCCTCGCAGAATGGGTGCTACGCGATGCCCGTAAGCGATCACCTGCCAGGGAACACCGGCGACGGTCGAGGACAACCCCCATGCCAAAGCGATGCCGGCCAGTGCCGTGATGGCAATCGGTGCGCGGAGATGTTTCCGTACCGTTAGAGCCGCCGCACCGAGCGCGACCAGCGCCCCAGCCGCCGCCAGCCAAACCAGCACCCGCTGCGAGCCCCCGGTTCCGATGGCGGGAATCAGTAAAAGGCTGAACGCCAGCGCGCCCGCGATAGAACCTGCGGTATTGGCTGCGTAAACCTCTCCTGCGAGCCGGGCAGGATCTTCTCCTTCCGCAGCCGCCGCGGCCAGTGCCAACGGGAAGCTGGCGCCCCACAATAGCGTCGCGGGGAAAATGGCCCGCAGACAGCGCGCGATATCGAGATCGAACGTAAACCAGGGGCTAGTCGCGAGCCATGGATCGACAGGCCAATAAGGCAGGATGTAGGCTAGCGTGAAGGCGGTCCAGGCGATGCCCGCGGCGAGCAGGATCTGGCAAGCGGCGAGCGCCAACTGCGGCTCGGCGGACGATTGTTTGAGCCTGCGAGCCAGCAGCGAACCTGCTCCACTTCCGGTCCACAGACCGAACAAAAATACGGCGAGAATGATCGAGAAGGTGTAGACCGTCGCGCCCAGTAACAGTGAGAGCAGCCGCGTCCACACTACTTCCGCCCCCAGGGCGGTCAGTCCCGAGAGTGCGATCGTCACATAGATGAGCCGCGCGCCTCGCGCTCTCTCTACCGTCTGACGGATCTCTGGCTCAATGGCAGGCCTGTGCTCCGCGGTCGCGGCCCAGACCCACGCGAACAGGGCCACGGCTACATTGATGACGGCGGCGATATACGTGGTAACCGCCATATCGTAGACGCGAAGCAAATAGAAGCCCGCCGCCAGGCAGCCGATTACGGCTCCTGCGATATTGGCGCTGTACAACAGGCCTAAGCGCAAAATTCCGGCAGGTGTGGTCTCTATGCAGCGCGAAATGGCAGGCAGTGACGCGCCCATCAGAACTGTCGGCGGCAATAGGCACGCGGTAGCAATCACGCCTCGCAACACCATTCCCCATATTCCAGTGGTCGGGCCAGCAAGATAGATCCGTCCGATCAGAGGAACGCCAAACAGGGCGACGATTCCAAACGCGCCAATCCCCAATTCCAGCAGGGCGTATACGCGCATGGGGTGCATTTGCCCAGAAATCAGCCTGGGCAGAGCGAGGCTACCGAGACATAAGCCGCCCATGTAGGCGGCCAATAGCAGACCCAAGGATACAGCGGACGAACCAATTACAAATTGAAGTAGTTGGAACCAGACGATCTCGTAGATGAGCGCCGCACACCCGCTTCCGGCAAATAGCAGGAGTAACGGCAGCAGATAAGGATTTTCGGCTGGTGTTGTTCTTGTCTGGCTCTCAACCGGATTGGTTTCGACGGCGGGGCGCGGAGTCAGTCGAGAGGCGCGCCTGGACATTTCCCCAATAGCTTAACGTGCAGGGCAGGATGATATCCAGGCTGTCATCCCGCCCAAAATTACAAACGGTGCAGAGCGGAAAGGGGCGCTAAACGGCGTTAGCGAATATTAATCTTCAACTCCGCGTCTGAATGATTATGGCGCCAACCCCAATAGGCCTGTTGGTCCTCTTCTTTCAGTTTGGCAAAGTCACGGTATTTGCGATGATTTTCTTTCGCCCACATGCGGTAAGCCTTATCCTCACGGCTGTTCCACGTGTGATCATCGTTGTGTTCTTTATCGTGATAAGTTCTGGAATGATTCTGGGCACCAAAGACTACCGGAGCCGTAGGAGCCAGCAAAACGGCGCCAAGTACGATCGCATTCAAAAAACGAGGCATGATTTTTCTCCTGCCCGGAAGAAAGCAATTCTCACGCCAGAGTAAATCTCATTGGCAAAGAAAGGCTTGACGCCTGCATGTGCCTCCGGAACGCAGATTTTACCGAACTTTATAATTTCAGAGCTTTAGCCTGATCGAGATGGGCATGCATTTTCGGAAGCGCGCTGTGCGCAAAGCCTTTGATGTCCGAGTCTGTGGTGGCGGACTGATCTTCCTTCTCGAACTCCGCGATGGCCTTTAGATGCCCGTCGATTTCCTCCCGCACAAACGCCTGATCGAACTCGATACCGGTCAAACCGGATAGCCGTTCTGCCGGGTCATCGATTTTAGCGGGGTCCGGGAGGGCTATGCCTTTCAGCCTAGCCAGAGCCTGTATCTCAGCGTTGGATAACGCATGGTCGTCGAGTATGTGCTGAGCGTAGACTTTCAAATCGCTGTTAGTGCCCCGCTCAACGCCCAACATGCCCATCTTTACTTCGTGCAGCCCATGCTGCGCTGCATCTAACAGAAATTTGCGGTCCGCCGCGGAAACCGCCCCGGCGCCGCCGCTCGGATTCTGAGCGCGGCTCAAGTTATTTTGAAACAACAGCAAGCAGCCACTGAAGGCTAAGAGCACCATTCTTTGCGGCGACATATGTCTTAACCCTCCACTGTGGAAGAGTCTGACACCGTGACTAGCGTTACCCCCGCGAGTTACAATAAGCGATTGGATCTAATGAATGTCTTACTCTAGCGGCCGTCAATTTGTTCAACTCCCCGGGCCCACCAATGTGCCCGAACGTGTGCTGCGCGCTATGTCGCGCCCGACTATCGACCATCGGGGCCCGGAGTGCGGGCTCCTGGGCCTGGAAGTCCTTGAGGGGATGAAAGGAATTTTCCAGACCTCCGGGAAAGTAATTATCTTCCCTTCCTCCGGATCCGGAGCCTGGGAAGGCGCCCTGACCAACACCTTGTCGCCCGGCGACAAGATACTGATGTTCGAAGTAGGCCAGTTCGCCGCTTTGTGGATTCAGGTGGCCGCAAAACTAGGCCTGGATGTCGACGTGGTGCAAACCGACTGGCGCCACGGCGTCGATGCGCAGGTGGTCGAAGCCAAGCTCCGCGAAGATCGCGAGCATAAGATCAAGGCTGTCGGCGTGGTGCACAATGAGACCTCTTCTGGTGTGACCAGCTCGGTAAGCGCGGTTCGCAAAGCGATGACGCGCGCTCAGCATCCGGCGCTCTTGCTGGTGGACGTCATCTCATCCCTCGCATCCATAGACTACCGGCACGACGAATGGGAAGTCGACGTATCCATCGGCGGCTCGCAGAAAGGCATGATGCTGCCGCCCGGTTTGGGTTTTAACGCGATCAGCGACAAAGCCCTGGCTGCGTCGAAATCAGCCAAGCTTCCGCGGTCGTACTGGGACTGGCAGATGATGCTGGCCCAAAACATCAACGGGTATTTCCCGTATACGCCGGCCACTAATATGCTCTTCGCGCTGCGCGAATCGCTGAACATGCTGCGCGAGGAAGGGCTACAGAACGTCTTCAAGCGGCATGAACGTCATGGCGAGGCAACGAGGCGGGCGGTCCGCGCTTGGGGCCTGGACAACGTGGCCCTGGATCCCAAGGAATACAGCAACTCGGTGACCGCCGTTTACACTCCTGCTGGCCACTCTGCGGACGGATTTCGTAAAATCGTTCTCGAACGGTTTAACATGGCGCTGGGCAGCGGACTGGGCAAGCTGGCGGATAAGGTATTCCGTATCGGCCATCTGGGCGACTTCAACGATCTCATGCTGGCCGGAACCTTGGGTGGCGTGGAAATGGGTTTGGACCTCGCCGGCATTCCGCATCGCAGGGGTGGCGTCGCCGCGGCGCTCGAGTTTCTGACAGAATCAGTCAGAGAAGTAGCTGCGCCGGCCGGCGTTTAGGACGCTGCTTCCGGCGCTTCCACCTTTGACTTACCGACGCGCACCCACTGAATGATCGAGATGACACTCCCGATCAAACAGAACGCAATGAATCCGCTCATGAACCACAGGAACTCCGTCGAGTTCGCAATCCGCAGGATGCGGCGTCCGAAATAAATCGCCGCCCAGCCGAGCAGCGAGAATCGGACCACGCGGGTAGCCAGCACCAGAGTCAGCAGCCGCGGCCTCGAATATTGCAATGCACTGGCCACCGCAATGGCAGCACCGAATGGAAATGGTGGGGGCGCCAGACAGGTGACGATCACGACCATTGCCGCGTGCTTCTCCATCCGTTGTTTCAAGTAGCCTAGAAGCCTTGGTTTCACCAACCGCTTGAGACCCGCTTCGCCGCCCTTGCGGCAGACCAAATCGAGCATGAAAACGCCGATGGTGGATCCCACGGCTCCGGCCAGTACGTAGAGCGGAAGCCGCGCATGGTCCCGGGCGACCAACACCACCGTCAGCAGGTCACTGCCTATCGGCAGGAATAGAAAGGAATCGTCCGCGATAGACACCAGCAGGATACCGAGCGCACCAAGTTGCAGAAAAAAGGCAAGTAAATGGCGAATCGACAAGCTCACGGGACCAGCCGAGCAATCCGCAGGCCATTGCCGCCCGGTTTCCGGGGTGAGGGACAATGTAGGCAGGGCTTGGCCGCCCGTGAGCTTATGCGCTTGGTTGTCCTGGTATTCCTGGCTGCTTCCGCGTTTGGCGCCGACCTGAATGTCCCATCCAGGGACCTGTATGCAGGTTGGCTCAAGATGTACGATCTTAGGTTCGATGATGCGCATCAAATTTTTGGCGAGTGGAAGCAGAGCCATCCGGCCGATGCGCTCGGCCCAGCGTCGGATGCCGCCGCATATCTTTTCTCGGAGCTAGCCCGGCTGGGGATACTTGAATCCGAACTGTTCACCGACGACGCAAAATTCCAAAATCGCGCGAAGCCTCGCCCGGACCCGCAGCTAAGGCCGCGCTTCGACCGCGAGATCGAACAAACGGAACATCTCGCCGATGCGGCGCTTCAGACGGCTCCCGCCGACGCCAATGCGCTCTTTGCCAAGTCGTTGACTTTCGGACTGCGCGCGGATTTCGCCTCCTTAATCGAGAAACAGGATTTCGCGGCTCTCAGGTATACCAAGCAAGGTCGCGCCTTCACCGACAAGTTGACTGCGATCAATCCGAACGCCTACGACGCTTATCTCGGTGTGGGCATCGAGAACTATTTGTTGAGCCTCAAGCCGGCACCCTTGCGCGCTCTGCTTTGGGTGACGGGATCGCAAGTGGATCGTGAGAAGGGCCTCGAAAACCTCCGCAAGACGGCCCAGTATGGTCATTATCTGGAGCCGTTCGCGAAGCTGCTGCTGGCAGTCGCGGCTCTGCGCGACAAGAATCGAAGCTTGGCCCGGGAGCTGTTAACCGGATTGCACAATCGATTTCCCGACAATCCGCTGTATCTCAGCGAACTCGATCGCCTGACACCGAAGATCGGGCCGAAATAACGTCAGGCAATAATTCCAGGCGCCTCATGGCCGATCGCCTGGACGTATTCAATGTAGGACCCCGGATACACTACGGGAGTGCGATCGGTGCCGCTCTCGCCGCCCAATTCCAGCACTCGAGATCCCAGGCCTCGCAGAAACATCCGGTCGTGCGATACGAAAATCATGGTGCCTTCGAAATCCTTGAGCGCTTCCACCAGCATCTCCTTGGTGGCCAGATCCAGGTGATTGGTCGGCTCGTCGAGCACCAGAAAATTAGGCGGGTTGTAGAGCATACGAGCCATCGCCAGACGCGATTTCTCGCCGCCCGATAGCGAACGAATCTTTTTGTCCACGTCGTCGCCTGAAAACTGGAACGCTCCCGCCAGAGTGCGAAGCGAACCGAGTCCGTCCTGCGGAAAATCGCCGATAAGCTGTTCGATCACCGTAAGATCGGGATTCAGCACGTCCAGCGATTGCTGCGCGAAGTATCCCATGGTGAGACTAGCTCCCAGCCGAACAGTTCCGGAATCGGCAGTACTCGCTCCAGCGATCATTTTGAGCAGCGTCGTCTTGCCTGCGCCGTTCCGCCCCATCACAGCCCAACGCTCACCGCGGCGAACCGTGAGATTGAATCCGTCATAGATCACGCGCTTGCCATAACTCTTATGCAGATTCTCGATTACGGCCACCTGGTCGCCAGAGCGCGGAGGAACGCGAAACTCGAACTTCACCACCTGGCGCTTCTTCGGTAGCTCGATCTTTTCGATCTTATCCAGTGCCTTGATGCGGCTCTGCACCTGGGCCGCCTTGGCCGCATGCGTGCGGAAGCGATCGATAAAGCGTTGTTCCTTCGCCAGCATGGACTGCTGACGCGCAAAAGACGCCTGCTGATTGGTTTCGCGAATAGCGCGCTCGCGCTCATAGAAGTCGTAGTCGCCCGAGTAAGCGATGATTTCTCCCGCATCGATCTCCGCAATCTTCGAAACGATGCGGTTCATGAACTCGCGGTCGTGCGAGGTCATTAGAACCGCACCCGCGAAGGATTTGAGGAATTGCTCCAGCCAGACGATCGACTCGATATCCAGATGATTGGTGGGCTCGTCCATGAGCAGCACATCGGGCCGTCCGAGCAGCACGCGCGCGAGCGCGACCCGCATTTTCCATCCGCCCGAAAGCGCACCCACATCGCCGTCGATCTGGTCATCCTGGAAACCCAAGCCGTGCAGTACCTCGCGGGCTTGCGCCTCCAGCGCATAGCCGCCGAGATGGTCGTATTCTTCCTGCACGTGGCCGAAGCGATCGAGGATCTTGTCCATCTCATGGGAACGCGCCGGATCCTCCATCGCTCGCTGGAGATCCTCCAATTCATGATGCAAATCGCCCGCTCGTCCGCTGCCCGCGATGGCTTCATCCAGGACTGACCGGCCTTTCATCTCCTCCACGTCCTGGCGGAAATAGCCGATGGTCAGCTTCTTTGGAACCGAGACCTCGCCTTCATCGGGAGATTCCTCGCCGACTACCATGCGGAAGAGAGTTGTCTTGCCTGCGCCGTTGGGACCCACCAGACCCACCTTCTCTCCAGGGTTCAGCTGAAAGGATGCGTCGACGAAGATTAACTGTTTGCCGTACTGCTTGTGAATATTGGAAAAGGAGATCAACTCCCAAGCTAGCAGAGCGCGTCAAGCCCTCTGGCTCATGCGAGCCGAGCCGTGGTGGTTATCAGCCAGCGCGCGAACAGAATAGGCCTGCTTTTTCAGCGACTTGGCTTTGGCAATTCGGTTGCTCTTGCAGAGTCGGAAGTGGAGGTTGTTATGAAGCTCAGTCTTGTACCTGTGACCTTGCTGGCCGGCGCTCTTATGCTGGTTGCACCGAACGCTACATTTGCCCAGCATCGCGGCGGCGGCGGTGGGAACCACTCGAGTGGAAGTCGCGGTTCGTCGGGTGGGCAAAGCTTCTCTGGATCACGTGGAAGTGGATCGCGTGGAAGTGGAGGTGGGACGCGATCGTTCTCCGGCGGACAGCGGGGATACTCTGGTGGCCAACGCGGATACTCCGGCGGACAACGCGGATCTTCTGGGCGCGAATACCGCGGAGGCGACCGCGACCGCGGCGAACGCCGGGAAGGCAATCGTGGCAGGTATGGCTATCGCGGCGGTGTTTACGGATACTACAGTACTCCGTATTATTACGGCGGCGGCTACTACGGACCGTCTTACTATGGGAATTACTGCAACAGCGGCTACTACGATCAATGGGGCAACTGGATCCCGACTTGCACCTATGATCCCTACTATGATCCCTACTACTATCCCTACTAGCCAGACTGCGCTCTAGCGAGCCGAACGCGCAGCGCAGAAGTTTCTCGCCGGTGGCAGAGCAGGCACAAGGAGCGGATGTTTTCCAGGTCGCATTCACCTCCGCCTTCTACCACCGGCACAATGTGATCCGCGTCCCACAGTGTCTTGCGGCTAATCCGCTTTAGTCCCCAACGCGCCAACAGCTTTTGCCGATGCAGCCCGCGAGCCCGCTTCAGGTCGAAATAAGCGGCACGGCAATCCACCGCGCAAATCGCGCAGATGCCCTTGTCGCGGGACAATACCTGCTCACGCAAATAGCCAGCATCCGTGCGCAGCCGCCATTCATGAACACACCAATCCGAGCAGAACGTGAAGCGGCCCGCAGGGACTTCGAGATCGCACCAGCGACACAGGCCACGGCCATTCTCCCCTTTCCTGAGGGTTGCTCGATCGGCAAATCCGCCGGGCATGGTCCGGGAAGTGCTCACAAAACATTTTTAGCATAGACTGTTTTGCAGGCCGCCGCTATTCCGGTGGTAGATTCTAAACTCCCGTGCCGCCCGATTTCACTACGCAAGACAAAAGACCAACGCGCGGACGTGGCGGACCGCTCTCATCGCGGCAGGTCGGCGGGTTGCTCGAGTGCTTTTCCTCATACGCCCTCCGCATCCACCGCGATTCCTTCCGCCGCGCAGGTAGCGTTACCGATTCGGAGTCGACGGACAAAGAAGGCTACTAATACAACCAAGGACGGAAGCGAGGCATCCGGTGCTTCCCCCATTTCAGGACGAGCTTTCCATCCTGTGCCGTTCACCGCCTGGCCAATCTCGCGGAGCGCTGCGGCGCGGACGATCCGATCCTGCATTTCGATCCAGCCGGCCCAGTTCTCAATGGTCCGATACGGATTAGGCTTGGAATTATCTTGCGCAAGCAAACTCGCGCCAAAGGAACCAGGTAAGGCCGCCTAAATTTTCAGCGTTCCCCCGCCGATAAGATGTTTATCATGAACGACAGGCGTTTTGATCTCCGGATGCCCACGGAGAACGCTGTAAATCTGTCCTGGAGAGATCAGGCCGGCCAAGAACAGTACGTTCCCGCGGACTTGGAGGATATCTCGCGCTCGGGCGCTTCGGCACGAGTGCAGTATCCCGTGAAAGTCGGGACCATACTTGCTCTCGACTACCAGAAGCAGCAACTGGTAGGCAAAGTGAGGCACTGCAAGTCGGGACTTTCCGGCTTCATTTTAGGAATCGAATTTGAAGACGGCTATCATTGGTCGCCGCGCCCCTAAGAGGGGACAGACGACTTTTCTTTTACTTCCCCTTATTGGCGTCCGGAAAGAACGCCATCTCCGCCGGTGTTTTCGATTTCGCGAGATCTGCGTCCCAGTCGGCGATGTATTTCTTCATAAAGGCGATCGCGCGCCGTTGATGGTGGCCGCCAGCGCGACGATCTCGGCATTCGGGAATGCCTGGTGCAGCAACGCCAGTTCAAATACATGATCCGGGTACGGATGCGTGACGTAGATCTTAGTGATAGAATACCTACCGGTCGACGGTTTCCTACGAGGAGTTTACATGACGCATAGATCAATGTTGATCGCTGTCATCCTTCCTGCTCTTTCGATGGCCGCGGATCTCAATACTAAAGTACCGACCTTCGCCAAGGACATCGCTCCCATTCTTCAGGAAAAGTGTCAGGCCTGCCATCGCGCCGGATCGATGGCGCCGATGTCGCTGGTGACCTATGAAGAAACGCGGCCCTGGGTCAAGGACATCAAGCAGCGCGTAGTGACGCGCAACATGCCGCCATGGCATCTCGATAAAACCGTGGGCATCCAGCATTTTCAGAATGACATCTCGCTCAGCGATGCGCAGATCGGTCTGATCGCCCGATGGGTGGACGCGGGCGCGCCTCCAGGCGACCCGAAGGACATGCCGGCTCCGAAACAATGGCCGAAGGACGACGGCTGGCAGCTCTCGAAACAATTCGGAGCGCCGGACTTGATCATCAAGTCGGAGCCCTATACGATGCCGGCACACGGACAAGACGTGTGGTTCAAGCCGCTCACGCAGATCCCGCTAACTGAGCCGCGCTGGGTCCGCGCTGTCGAGATGCGGCCGTCAACTCCAGCAGGCCGCCGGATCACCCATCACGCTCTCGCCTATCTCCAGCAGGAGGAGCCGGGAGTGAATAATGAGGCCCCTGGAAATGCAACGCAGGGGCTGCTGATGGAGTGGGCGGTCAACAAAAGTTACGATATCTATCGTCCCAACACCGGAAAGCTTTTATTGCCCGGAGCCCGCATCTGGTGGGAAGAGCATCTCCATGCTGTCGGTGAGGAGATTCGGGACCACGTGGAGTTAGCGGTCTACTTCTATCCCAAGGGACAGGAACCCAAGTATCGAACTGTGCTCACGCTGTTCAACGCCGCACCTGGAAATCAGCTCGACATTCCGCCCAACACCATCGCACAGACGGAAGGCTACCAGTTGCTGAAAAACCCTGCACGCCTCGAGAATTTCCAACCCCACATGCACCTGCGCGGCAAGTCCATGCTGCTTGAAGCAATCCTTCCGGACGGTACCAAGCGCACGCTGAGCTACGTGGATCATTTTAACTTCAATTGGATGGTCAACTACATCTATGCGGACGACGACGCTCCGGTCTTGCCCAAGGGCACGCTGATCCACGTAGTTGCCGAGCACGACAACACTCCGAATAACAAGAACAATCCGGATCCGAATCAGTGGGTGGGCTGGGGCGATCGCACCGTGGACGAAATGGCGCACGCCTGGGTCAACGTGACGTATATTTCCGAAGAGGACTATCAGGAGTACCTGGCTAAACATCGGCCGGCTCCGTCCGTCGCCCAACGATAATGTACCGGTTCGCCAGTGTGGCAATCCTTGCAGCGGGCGCGGCGTTTCTATGCGCTCAGCAGAAGGTCTATATCGAACCGCCGCATGACTCCGGGCAAGGCGTCACCCCCGCGTACGAAGGCTGGTTCTCGAATTCGGATGGAAGCTTCAGCCTCCTGTTTGGATACTACAACCGGAATCTAAAGCAGGAACTGGAGATTCCCATCGGCCCCGACAATCACATCGATCCGGGCGGTCCCGATCAGGGACAGCCGACCCATTTCTTGACCCGACGGCGCTGGGGGGTTTTTACAATAACAGTCCCGAAGGATTTCGGCGGCAAGAAGCTCACCTGGACCCTGGTCGCCAATGGCAAGACGGCGCAAGTTCCCGTGGGGCTCGATCCGCTGTGGGAACTGAATCCCTTCAAGGATGCTACCGGCAATACCCCGCCCTCCATCGGTTTCACGCAGGCCGGTCCGTTTGTGAATGGGCCGCGTGGTCAGTCGCAGGCACTTTCCGGAACGGTGCAGAATCCCGTTCCCTTGACCGTCTGGGTCGCCGATGACGCGAGCGTGATCCCTGGCGCGACTCGACCTAAAATACCCGCCGTCACCCTGA
Organism: Bryobacteraceae bacterium; assembly: GCA_025980665.1. Lineage (GTDB taxonomy): Bacteria > Acidobacteriota > Terriglobia > Bryobacterales > Bryobacteraceae > Palsa-187. Next base: position 67,381 of record JAICXC010000002.1, on the reverse strand, counting down.
CATGGACCAAATTTCGAGGGCCCGGCAATGTTACCTTCGCCAAGGAACATCCTTCCATTGACGACGCGCAGGTGCAAGGCGCGCCGAATCCTGTGTTCAGCGGCAAGTCATCCACTACTGCCACTTTCAGCGAACCGGGAGAATACGTGTTGAACGTTCTTGCCAACGACTGGACAGGCGACGGGGGTCGCGGGTTCCAATGCTGCTGGTCGAACGCGCAGGTTAAAGTCTCCATCAAAAAGTAAGGAGGCACGTGCACAAGCAAACCTTGTTGCTTTGTTGTGCGTCACCCCCTGGGCACAGCAGCCTTCCACAAAGAATGGCTAATGGCCCTACGAGACCGCTGATCTGAAGGGCACCAAGTATTCGCCCCCGATCAGATCAATGCCGGCAATTTCAACCAACTCCAAGTCGCCTGGCGCTTCAAGACGTACTCGCCCCGAATACAAGCTGGAAGTAACCTGGCCTACATGTTCCAGTGTCCGCGCGTTTGCGCCGGGCAAAGCTGAGCTAGATCAGACAGAAGCCCTGAAGCAGATGCGAATCGAAACGAAGCCTGAACGGCCTGCCGAGTCTATTGCGAAATCGACGATGCGAGGCCCTTCACCCATCGCGCCCGTCGGGCGGAAGCGAAGGTGCGCACATCAAGCTCCGCGATATCCAGGGCCGCCTCAGCGGGCAGGACGGCCTCCGGTCTAGGCGCGTCCCTGTTAGCCGCTAGCTTGCGGTTCTCCTTCTTAAGCAGATAGCAGTAGCCCGACAGGCTAGCCACTGCGGTGATGGTAACGACGTTGAGCGCTAACTGAAGCTGAGCTGGTTCCATAACATCTCCCTGACGAACCAATGATAGGGAGAAGATGAGTTTGCGCGAATAGGTAAACGGCACCAAATCGGCCTGGTACCAATTTCTCGCACGAACCGAACCTCGGTACTAGACCCTTACTTTCTTAGGTCATGCCGGCATATAGGGGATACAAAAGAAATGTGCCGTTAGGCGAACTTTACTCGATCGAGAAACGTCTAGATAACGTGACCACTGGGACCACGGAAGAAGACACGGACTCTGGAAAGCTTCGAAAAGACTACAAGGAAGCCTTCGACGACTGGGCTTTGCAGATAGGTCGTCTGCAGGCAGCCGCTGCAGGTGACGACGCAAACGAAGCGGCAACGCGCGCCGCGGTTGCTGAGGCAGCCTACCGCGATTCACGGGACCGGCTTACGGATGATATGGGATGGCCGGGGAAGACAACGGAGTAATGGTCTTTCCCGTGCTAGAGTAGTGGTAGCAACTCTGGCATCGTCGCATTAGTCCGGTCCGCCGCCCTTGTCCGATCCTGCCCCGATTCACCAACCAACGATTAAAGGACCAAGATGAAGAATATTTTTGTAGGAAACCTGAGTTTCGGTGCAACCGAAAGTTCGGTTCGATCCCTGTTTGAGGCATATGGAGCCGTGGATCGCGTGAGCATCGTTACGGACCGGGATACGGGCCAGGCGAGAGGGTTTGGATTCGTGGAGATGAGCAACAACACCGAAGCGGATCGCGCCATCAACGAACTCAATGGCAGGGACCTCGACGGTCGGGCGCTGAACGTGAACGAAGCCCGTCCGAAAACGGATCGCGCGGCTGGCGGCGGCGGTGGCGGCCAGCGTCGCAACAATCGCTGGTAAGAATTTAGTCCAGAGGAAAGGCGCCGGACGGCAAGTTGCCGCGGCGCCTTTTTTGTTTGGTGTCTATGCGCCTAGCGCGGTGCGCAGGGTCGTATTACCGGGATTCTCGCGCTCGAAGGCCACCAAAGCCACTCTGAGCGGCGACGTCCGAATGTTACTGTCCCGCCACTGCGGTGTAACGGGCAACTCGCTGTGATCGATCTCGCGCCAGGGCTCGCCACTCAGGCTACGCTGGTCGATGCGAGCGACGTTGTCTTCGATGCGAATTCGAAGATCCTGCGTTTCAAATGTTGCGTTGTCCATAGTTCATTGTCCCACTTGTATTTCCACCCAACGCGATCAGCCTTTTCGGCGGGAGAACTTCGCTCGAGGGGAAAAGCTCCGAACCGCGTGAGCACGAGGTTCGCGCTCTCGAAACGAAGTGGGAGCTCCCTGCCCCGCGCTCCGTACTTCCTGTTCCAGTCCGGAAGGCACCGGGCGGCGCGTTAACTGGAGTTGCAGCAACTGCTCGATCTTGCGGATCTCTCCGCGCTCGCTCCGCGTGCTGAAGGTCGAAGCCGTACCACGCAGCCCTGCGCGGCCCGTGCGGCCCACGCGGTGAATGAAGTCCTCGGGAACCTGCGGGAGATCGTAATTGACCACATGCGCGATCCCTTCCACGTGAACTCCGCGAGCGGCGACATCGGTGGCCACCAGGACGCGATAGCTGCCTTCCTGGAACCCGCGCAGGGCCATATTGCGCTGCGATTGCGTGCGGTCGCCATGAATGGCGGCGGCTTTCGATCCGCTGCGCGCGAGCTTCTTGGCGAGCCGATCCGCCCCGTGTTTCGTTCGGGCAAATACCAGGAACGAACCGCGCTCGTCCTGAAGCATTTTTTCAAGCAGGCCAAGCTTGCGATCCTGTTCGACCTCGTACACGTGCAGGTCGATTTCCGCGGCTGGCTTGGTGGTGGAACCCACTTCGATTCGGATCGGGTTCTTCAAGTAGCTCTTTATGAGAGGCGCCACCGAGGACTCAATGGTCGCAGAACAAAATATGGTCTGACGCGCAGCGGGCACCAGCGCCATGATCCTCTTGATGGTCGGGAGGAAACCCATGTCGAGCATCCGGTCGGCTTCATCCAGGATCAGAGTGTGCACCGAGCCCAGCTTTACGAGGTTGCGCTCGAGGAAATCGGCGAGCCGCCCAGGAGTGGCGACGACCACCTGCGCGCCCCTGCGAATCGCATTCAATTGCGTTTGCTCATTCAAGCCGCCGACGACGACCGCAGCGCGGATGCCCGTGCCGGCCGCCAGCAGAGCAAAGGCTTCGCTGATCTGAATGGCCAGCTCACGGGTTGGAGTCAGGATCAGAGCAGTGACGCCCGGCACGCTGCCTTGGGCAGCCAGCTTCTCCAGAAGAGGCAGGACAAAGGCAAGCGTCTTGCCCGTGCCGGTTTGCGCCGTGATCACGAGGTCGTGGCCGGCGAGTTGTTGGGGGATAGCCTTGGCTTGCACCGGCGTGGGCTGGACGAATCCATTCCGCGTCAGATTGGTCTGCAGGGCAGTCGATAGAGGGAGATCGGAAAAAGTGTTCATTAAGTGTGTTTAGAAGCGGGAATCAGCGAGCCAGGCAGGAACTTAAACCAACGGACGGGCGCGGTATGACTTCCGGTACGTCCCCAGTATAGCATTGTCCAGCATTTTCAGGCATTTTCCGGCTGGAAGGCTAAATTTCGGGTTATATGCTATCATAGTTTCAGATGCAAGATCGCCATCCCACACTTTCTTCCTATCACTTCAAGCGGGCCAAGACGGACGGCCTTATCGAGGTGCTCAACGAGGGTTCTTACGTCATGGCCGAGTACAGTGAGCGTACCGGTATCGTAAAATGGCAACGCGTCGTACTGGCCACTCAAAAAGAGAAGATCGAGAAATGGCTTTTCGATCACTATCCGGCCCACACGCATAAAGGCAAGGCAACCGTGGCCCAGGGTAACGGCACCACTCGCTGATATCCTTCGAATGAACGCGCCATTTCACGCCCGTCCCGGCGTGAAGTGAAGCGGGTCCCTCAAGTTCTGCAATTCCCGGTAGTAGTACAGGGGAGCCGGTCGTCTTCCTTTGAACTTCAGCGCTCTCAGGAACTCGATTTCGTCTTCGGTTGCGTCGCCGCTTAGGGATTTGTCGCGCAGGAATTGTTCGAAGCCCGGTTCCAGCGCAAAAACCGGTTGAGCTTCACGCTCCGTAAACTCGAACCGTTTCAAACGTCCGGGTGTCAGGCGGCGGTTCAGAACCACTTCCATGCCAAACGTCTTTACGTCGATGTCCCAAGAGTCGATCATCGGATCGAGGAAGGACACGCAGTTTTCAAGCGAAACATGAAAGACGTCGGTGTCGAGGAAGTCCAGGATCGCGACTCGCATCTGCTCATAGGTGCGGCCGCTAAGTTGGGCCATGAGACGAAGCCATTCTTCGCTTCGCAATTCCTCTTTGGCGATCCCCTGAGCCACGTCGAGAAGCTTCTGCGTGATCAGCCGCTCAAATTCCCCAAAGGGTTCCTTTTCGAAAATGCGTCGTACCTCGCGCCGCTTTTCCGGATCGCACTTGCGAAGCACCAGATCGCGAGTCTCCTTAAACAGAGGCTGCGGCGGCTCCGTCACTCGCTTCTTGAGATCCTCCTGCCGTTGTATGTCTGCGAGTTTCGAAAGCTCTCCCGCAGGCAATCTTAAGAACTCGCTCATCCGGTCATAGAGGTCCGTGCGTCCTGGCGCGGGAGGCACTTTCTTTCTGGTCAGGAGCTGAGAAATGTAGGATTCGGTGACCTGAGCGGCTGCAGCGAGATCCTTCTGGTCGAGTTCCAGTTCGTTTAAGCGGTGCCGAATCAATAGCGAAACATCCATCAAAGGCCTCTTTGGTTCACCGGCAACAGTGAACTATCACTGGCTATTATGCCAGCGCTGCAATTGACTGGCAAGTTAAATTAACCTATACTGGTTAATGTAAACAGGAGATTCTTATGCTTGAGTCCTACCAAAAATCCACGGGCACCGGTTACACGCCGACCGTCGCGTTACTTGCCGTGGCCCTCGTGTTCAGTCCGGCTATATTGTTCATCTCGCGCCCGTTTGGCTACGGAGCGATCTCTCTCGCCGTCGCGTTTAGCACGCTGTGCGCCGGGTGGGCATTTTTCAGTTGGAAGAAATCATCGCAACTCTTCATGCCGTCGATCGCGACAAAAAGAGTCGCGAAATGATCCGCGTCCGTAGCGGGATCATGGCGCTTTTGTGCGGCGCGCTGGGAACATCTATGCTCTCGGCCGCGGATTTGTCGACCTATCGTGGATTAAAGCTGGGCGCGAGTCTCGCCGCCGTATCGAAACAGGTGGGATCGAAATCCAGTGAAGCGAGAGTCCTTCATCAGCGACCGGCCTTGATACAGGAATTGAACTGGGAGATTCGCTCCCCCGTCCAGACTGGTACAACCAAGCCGGATCCGGTGAAAGACGGATTGCTGGGCTTCGTCAATGGGGAGCTGTTTCGAATCATCGTCACCTACGATCGCTACAAAGTCGAAGGAATGAGTGTCGATGACATGATCCAAGCCATCTCTGCGACTTATGGAACAGCCACTAAGCCCACGGCCGAGATTGCCTACCACTCCAATTACGCCGAAGCGGCACCCGTGCTCGCGCGATGGCAAGACTCCCAATATTCATACGATCTTGTTCGCACCGGTGATCGAGCCAGCTTCGCCATGGTGCTGTATTCGAAACGGCTGGAAACTCTGGCGGAGGCAGCCGCGGTCGAATCTGCACGGCTGGATGCAGAAGATGCGCCGCAGCGGGAGTTGGACAAGCAAAAAAAGCGGGACGATGACGATCGGCTGGCTCTGGACAAGGCCCGCGCTGTGAATAAGCCGAACTTCCGGCCGTAAGAGTACTGTAGATGGTCCAGATCAGCGTAAAATTCACGACCCACGAAATCGAGCTCTTGAGCAGTCTGGCTTCGGATCAGCTTTTCCGCAGAGAGTTCATCGATTCGAGGCTGCCGGGCTTCCGGTCGAACCCGGATGATTTGAATCTGGGCAAGAAGCTTATCGAACGAATGCGCCTGACAGCAGATCGGGTGAAGAAGGTCCCTCCGTCAAAAAGAAACGGATCGCATGCCATTTAACCAGTTCACGCCGCGCAACTTCACCGCCGATGCGGTCCAGACGTATGCGCCTGTTATGTCGGGTGTCTATGGCATTTCTAACGCACGCGAGTGGATCTATATCGGCGAGAGCGACAACATCCAAGGCTCGCTGCTGAATCACTTGCATGAGATCAATAGTCCGCTTAAGAAACATGAGCCCACAGGGTTTGTTTTCGAGGTTTGCGATCAGGCTCGCCGGGCAGCCCGCCAGGACCGGCTGGTGATCGAATACGGGCCCTCCTGTAATCGGCTGGCGACGCAACACTCATGACGGCCCCCGCCACTCAGAAGATCGGGAAAGATAGTTTAAAGAGGAGTGCAACTATGCAGTTCATGCTCACTGGATTCACTCAAGACCTGGCGTTCCGCGTTTTCGCATTCGAGCGCATGGGGACGGATCGCGTGCGGACGAAGATGGTGGTGAGGGCCGATCTTGCGCTGGTTCGAAGATACGGCATCCAGATGCAAGAGCTGCCGTTATTGTGCCGGAATCTTCTGGAGCGGAGCGATAATGGTGCAGAGACGCACACGCTGACTTTCAGCGAAGATGATATGAGCCTGCACGCGAAGGATCGGGCTTCCGCCAAAGAGGCGGCCGCCCAACGCAGAAAACCGCCACGCCGGACGCCCAGCGAGAATGTGGGAGCGGCTTGGCGCGGCCACCAGCCGACTCAAGCGGCGCGGGTTCCGGATGGACCGCGAGGTACGCATGAACAAAAGACTGTTGAAACGACATAAACGTCAAGTAGCGCGGGCGAAGGAAAACGTAAAGCTTTCCGAGCCCGACTTGAGAACCCCGGAAGAGATTAAGGCCGCCCGGGACGCGAGCCGCGCCACACAAGGCCCCGGCCAAGGACCCAGCGCGCAAGGGTCCGCGGCCTCTTTCCGAAATCGAGCGGTTACGGGAACAGGCTCTTCGGCGAAAACCGCTTCAGACTGAAGAATCGAGTAAAAGAATTATGGCCTCCGCGCATTGCCCGAATTGCAGATCGGTCGAGTTTCGGGGCGTAGGCGTCCGAAACGCCATTGAGAGGGCCCTGTCATGGCTGCTCTCGCCGTACCGCTGTTCCCTGTGCGGGCGCCACTTCTTTCTCTTCAAATGGCGGGCGCCGCTCGAAGGAACGGCATAGCTCAATTCTCGGGTGGCGTCTGCAGTATCGTGGCGCTTTCGATTCCTTCCGCGATCTCCGGTAGTATTCCGAGCTCCCGATAGATCGGCCGGATCACCCGGCGAATTTCGGGAAGCTTCCAGTAGAACCATACGGACGCGGCCAGGCAGATCCCACCTGCCCCAACCATGGTCGCCGGCACGCCGAGCTTCGCAGCCACCGATCCGGCGAGAAGACTCCCTATGGGATTCATTCCCAGAATCGCAAGCGTATAAAAGGACATCACGCGTCCGCGCTTATCGTCGGCCGCGATGGTTTGCAGAATCGTGTTACTGCCGGCCATTTGCTGCATCATACCGAAGCCGGTGAGGGCCATCAGAAGAAGTGAAACCGCCAGGGATCGTGAAAGACCCAGCAAGACCAGGCCGCCTCCGAAGAGCGCGGCGCTGATGGCGATCCGCTTCCCCAGGCCCAGCACGGTTCTTCGCATCGCCAGCCCGATGGCGCTGGCAAGCGCGCCAACGCCCGACATCGCCATCAGGAATCCCAGCGTGTGCGCTCCCCCGTGAAGGACATCGGCAGCGATCAAAGGCATCAGGACGGTGTAGGGCATTCCGATGACGCTCACCAGCGCGAGCAACAGCAGGATCGAGCGGATGGCGGGCGATTCCACCACATATTTCCATCCTTCCGACAGCTCTTGCAGGGCGCTTTTCTGGGCCACTCGTGGCTGTGCCGGCGCGACCCTCATAGCCGCGAGCGAATAGATCACGGCGATGTAGCTGATCCCATCCAGCAGAAAACAGACGCCGACACCGGCAGCCGCGACCAGCACCCCAGCGATGGCGGGACCCACCAGTTTCGCGCCGTTCACCATGGAGGAATTTAGGGCAATGGCGTTCCCGAGGTCGCCCCGATCTTCAATCATCTCGACCACGAACGCCTGCCGCGCGGGCATGTCGAACGCATTGATCAGTCCCTGGAACAGCGCCAGTCCGATAACCCACGACAGATTGATGTAATGGGTGAACGCGAGGGCCGCGAGGGCCAGCGACTGGATCATCGCCAGAACCTGCGTGATTACCAGTACGCGATGGCGATTCCAGCGGTCAAGCCACACGCCGGCGATGGGCGCCACGAAAAAGGCTGGTATCTGTCCGACGAAGGTGGTGAGTCCCAGCAGAAAGGCGGAATCGGTGAGTTGGTAGACGAGCCAACTCATGGCCAGACGGGTCATCCACGTGCCGATGAGAGAAACACTCTGGCCCGCGAAGAACAACCGGTAATTGCGAGATCGCAGGGCGCGCAAGGTGCCGCCCCACTCTATGGTGGACGCCATCCCGTCAACTTGATTCTACCGTTGTGTGGGCAGGCTATCGGCGATTCAAAGCGGTTTACTCTTCGGCGATTCCGGGATCAGGGGCATCGATGCCCAGGGCAGTCGCTAACGCAATCAGGTGATCCTGTTCCTGTACGAGAATGCCGCGCAAACTTTCCGCGATGGCAAACTCGTTCAGTTCATCGGCCTGTTTCACCCGCCGGCGATAGTTGCGGATCGTCTCTTGCTCATTCGCCAGATCGAACTTGAGCATGTCTTCCGCCTTCTCCGAAGTCTTGACGGGCTTGGGAGTTACGGAAGGCATCCCGCCCAGGTAATCCACGTGATTCGCGACCTGAAGAGCGTGGTCCAACTCTTGTTTGGCATGAATCTCGAGTTCGGCCGCGATGTTCATGTAAGCGGCACCCTTGAGCACCTGCGAATAGTTGACGTAGGAGATAATCGCCTGATACTCGCGCGAAAGATCCTCGTTCAGCGCTTTGATCAGTGTCTCGCGTGTAGTTGCGGCAGCTTTGGGCATTTGCCTCAGGATACTACGGCTTTTACGCCTTGGGGAACAAGTTTGTGCGTTATACCGTATAGGTTTGGTTGACAGGCTAGCAGTCGACCAGGATCGGTTGTTGTCCAGTCTAATCAGACCAGCCTAACTATAAGTTCGGTCAGAGGAACTCTTGTGAGCGCTGAACCGTCACCGAAACCAAATCCCATGGACGTCGTCTTTCAGAGCGTCTGGTACCGGCTCATATTGCTATTCTTTGCCGTGTATCTGACTGTGTTTTGGTTCGTGCTCGGGCCGAGCAATCCGTGGTATGCGGTGGGGGTAGTCGGGGTAACCTTCAGCCTCGGGCCCGCAGTGGCCGCACCCGTTATGCGACGTGTGCCTCGCGAATGGTTCCGCGTGCCTACGGGGGAGCGCGTGCTCCACCGCATCCTCGGCGTCGGAATTTTCGGTTGGCTGCTTGATGTCTCTGGATGGAATCGTCTTGTGACCAAACCTATGCGGGGATTCTCGGGCAAAAGGGCTGGCCTACCCTCCCTGGAACAGGGTATCCGAGGCAATGTCAGCGCTCACGGAACGTGCTTTGCCATCCACGTATTATTGGCCGTCCTCGCACTTTTCAGCAGGCACCCGCGGAGCGCCGCACTGTGGATGCTGTTGCCGGGTGTAGTCGTTCATCTCTACCCGGTGCTGCTACAGCGCTCCATTATGCTTCGGCTCCAGCCGATGCTGGATAAGGACTGCGCCTGCTGATTGGGTCGGACCCCTGAGAGCCCAGAGTGGTCCCGAAGTCCGGTTCTAGGAAGTTGGCCCGCGTGGGTATAGATGAGGTTTACTCCTGAGAAACGCCGTTGTGCAGGCACCCTCGCTAGCATGTCAACTGGCTCAGTACGTTACCCCTGATACGGGAATCGGTTGACCGCCCGGACGCATTCTTCCAAGGCTTCGAGCAGGGTCCGGCCCCAGCCGCAAGGAGTGTACGCCGCGATCTTCTGATTGGTCTGCTTATCCGCCTGTGCGAAAAACACAAGGGCAGGATCTTTGGGCGTGAAAAATTCCTTGACAGTAATGGTCATCTCGATCTCGGGGCCTTCTTCGATTTTGCACATCGAAAAATAATGGATACGTGCCAATTGCTCGGCCGGATGAGCTTGTGCGAATCCCCAATCTTGCATAGTTCTAAGTTATTCTATACGGTGCCATAGGTTATGACACAATAGCTCCGTGCTTACCTGGTGGATGTGGATGATCGTCGGGCTGGTGCTGCTGGCATGCGAAATGATCACGCCCGGCACCTTTTTCTTTATGTTCCTGGGCATCTCCGGACTGGTGACGGGGCTGGTGTTCTGGATCGCTCCCGATTTGCCGGGCTGGGCGCCGTGGCTGCTGTTTTCATTTTTCTCGGCTATTTCACTGGCGTTTTTCCGCAAGCCCCTGATGGAAAAATTCAAATTGAGCGGGAAACACGGATATAAAGTGGATTCGCTGATCGGCGAAACCGCGCTTGCCCTGGAGGACATTGCCCCGGGAGCGATCGGCAAAGTGGAACTGCGGGGAGCTTCCTGGACGGCATGCAATGCCGGGCCGCAAGCGATCCGCCGTGCCGGGCGTCCTAAAGTCGAACGCGTGGAAGGGCTGACGCTGTACATAAAAGGCACCTAAGGGAGAATTGATGGATCCTCTGATTCTTGTCGTCGCGTTTCTGGCTTTATTAATCATCATCGTCCTGGTAAAGACGGCGGTCGTGGTTCCTCAACAGAACGCCTTCGTTGTGGAGCGCCTGGGAACCTACAGCGGAACGCTAGGCGCGGGATTCCACGTACTAACTCCGTTCGTCGATGTGATCCGCTACCGGCACTCCCTCAAGGAGCAGACCTACGATATCCCCGAGCAGGTCTGCATCACGCGCGACAACGTTCAGGTGGGCGTGGACGGAGTCCTTTATCTGAAGGTGCTGAATCCGGAACGGGCGTCCTATGGAATCACGGATTACCGTTTCGCGATTGTCCAGCTATGCCAGACGACATTACGCAGCGAAATCGGCAAGATCGATCTGGATAAGACTTTCGAGGAGCGGGCTACCATTAACACACAAGTTGTAAACGAGGTCGACAAGGCTTCGGAAGCCTGGGGCGTCAAGGTTCTCCGCTACGAAATCAAGAACATTACTCCGCCGCAAGACATTTTGGCCGCGATGGAGAAACAGATGCGCGCGGAACGCGAAAAGCGCGCCATCGTTCTGACCTCGGAAGGCGTCCGCGACGCCGCCATCAACAAGGCGGAAGGCGAAAAACAGCAGGTGATCAAGGCTTCCGAAGCTCGCAAGCAACAGCAGATCAACGAGGCCGAAGGACAGGGGTCGGCCATTATGACGGTCGCCAACGCCACGGGATCGGGCATCCGCGAAGTGGCCGCCGCCATCCTGGCTCCGGGCGGCTTTGAAGCCGTGCAGCTCCGTGTTGCCGAGCAGTACATCAATCAGTTCGGCAATCTGGCCAAGCAGGGAAACACCCTGATTGTTCCGGCTAACTTGACCGACGTCGCCAGCATGATTGGGGCGGCGATGAACGTCATACGCTCGGGACATCCGCAGCCCGCTCCGAATCGTACGCCCCAGCAACCGCCACCACAGCCGCCCCCGATGGCGTAGGCAGGACATAGGGCGAAGCTCTTAGCTTTGGTACCGAACAAAAAAGGTATGTAAGCACAATAACTCATTGTTTGCGTGCAGTCGACGGCCGATTTATGACCATTGCAGGTTTGAATAATGGCCACGTCGCCTCAGAGCGAATCTTCAACAGCCCGCGAGCGAAACCCGTTGGTCCGTCTCGTCCTGCATGACGAAGGCGGACTCTTTAGCGGCTCCGCCATTCGAAACCTGCCCTACGCCACCGTCGCGGTTCCGTTATTTTTCGTGCATTTCGCCTTATCCCAGCTGGGCTGGTCCTTGCTTTCCGGCGCTACCCTGACACCTGTGTGGCCTGCCGCGGGACTCGACCTGGTAGCGCTACTGGTGTTCGGACCTCGCTTCTGGCCTGTTCTGTTCGCTGCGTACATCACGACTATCTCGGGGAGAGCTGTCGCGTGGGCACCGGCAGTGGGAATGGCCTTCGCGAATTCCTTGCGTCCGCTAATCGGCGTGTGGCTGTTCCATACGATTGCCAAAAGGAAAGCCCTGGGACATTTCGAAGAAGTCGCAGCCATTACAGGAACCGCAATCCTCTCCCCGTTGGCGTCGACGGTTGTGGGCACCATCATCCTGATTCTGGGTGGCACTTTCAAAGCCAGTCAATGGCAGCTGGTTTCCAGCCGCTGGTTCATAGGAGATGCGCTTGGCATCCTCATCCTGACGCCCGTTTTGCTGGCGATTGGCAAATGCGTCGCCGGCCGCGTTCCCTTCTGCGATCGCGAAGGGCTTCTCAAGATCATCCTGCTCAGCGGCGCGGTAGCAGCCGTGTGCTACCTCGTTTTCTTCCTCCCCGGCGCGTCTTCCTTTCTTTTCTCCGTGTTCCTTTTGATCTTGTTTTCAGCCGCGTGGGTAGGGCCTCCAGCCGCACGCCTAAGCGCGCTGGCGATCGCCTCCGCAGCGGTTTGGGCCACGCACATCGGCGTGGGAGTATTTGCGGGCGGCACGGTCCATGAAAACCTTCAGAACCTGAATTTGTTTCTGGCCGCGGTATCGCTGACCGGCCTGGCCGTGGGTGCGTTCCGGTCCTCCGGCAGCCTTTTGCTGCCCGGTACGGTCCTAGTGGCGGGATGGATGTTGAGCGGATTGCTGTACTCCTCACTCGATCGGGACCGAGTGGAGTACGACGAGGCTCGTTTCGACAAAGTGGTGAGCGCGGTAGAAAGCCAGATGCATGGCCGCCTGGCGAACTACGAGGACGTGCTGCGCGGCGCGGCTGGTTTCATCGCCGCCTCGGGTGGTCCCGATCCAAAGAATTGGCATAGCTATGTAGATCGCCTGGGATTGCTCACTCGCTATCCCGGAGTAACCGCCGTCGAATTCATCCGGTGGATCCCGGAAGCGCAACTGGAAAGCTTTATCGCTCAGCGCCGCCGTCAGGGCGCACCCAATTTTCAGGTACGGCCCATGCTTGGCGCACCGCAATCTCAGGCTCCGAACGGGCAGCACTTTATCACAACGTACGCCGAGCCGCCCCGCTTCGCCGCCATGATTCTGGGAGTGGACGTCGCCACGGAACCTCTTCGCCGGGGCGCGGCGGAACGGGCGCGCGACACGGGCATGGCCAGCTTGACTAGAGCTATCGCCTTCCGTGCGCGGCGGAATCCGATGAACGGTCTCATGCTGTTCGTGCCGGTTTACCTTGAGGACCCCTCGGCTGCCGAACACCGCGGCGAATTTATCGGGTGGACCGCGTTGGCGTTCACTGGCGAGGCGTTCTTCCGATCCGCCCTGGATCAGGTCCAGGATCTTGCCAAGTTGCGGGTCTATGACAATGGCACGACGCCAGGCCAACTGATGTTCGCATCAGACAACACCGCTGGAGGCGATCCGAAATTTGAGCGCACCACGACGTTGGAGCTGGCGGGAAGTACCTGGAAGCTCGGCTGGACACGCACACCGAAGTTCCCCTACCTGAGCAAAACCCCATCGGCATGGGCCGCAGGATGTACCGCGCTTTTGTCGCTGCTCCTGGCGGGATTAGTGGTGAACCTGCAATCCACGGGACAACGCGCCTCGGCGTTGGCGGAGGAGCGCACGCGGGACTTGGCCAAGGCCCTGCACGCCGCTGATGCCGCCAACCGGTCCAAGTCTGAATTCCTGGCGAACATGAGCCACGAAATCCGGACGCCCATGAACGGGGTCCTGGGGATGATCAGTCTGCTTATGGACGGCGATTTGGACGAGGAGCAGCGCGAGTTCGCCGACACAGCCCATAGTTCGGCCGAGTCTCTATTACGTGTCCTCAATGACGTTCTGGATTTCTCTAAACTCGAAGCGGGACGGATGGGGATTGAGTCGCGTCCCTTCGACCTGGGAACCATCGCGACCAATGTGATCGATCTGTTAAAGCCGCAGGCGGCGGAAAAGGGCATTGAGCTGGCCCTCCGCTGGTCGCCCCTGAATCCCAGGGTTCTGGTGGGCGACGAGGGCCGGCTTCGGCAGGTGCTGCTCAATCTGGCGGGCAACGCGGTGAAGTTCACATCGCAGGGTAAAGTCACGCTAGCGGTACATTGTCCTGAATCGGGCGCCGGGAAAGCTCGTATCCGGTTTGAGGTGGAAGATACCGGCATCGGCATCTCCGAGGAAGTACAGCAGCAGCTGTTTCAGAAGTTCACGCAGGCCGACGCGTCGATTACCCGTCGATTCGGTGGTACCGGTCTGGGGCTCGCGATCAGCAAGGAATTAGTGACGCTGATGGGGGGCGATCTGGGCGTGAAAAGTATCCCCGGACAAGGTTCCACGTTCTCCTTCGAACTGTTGCTGCCGGTGGTCGATCCAAAGGCTCCGGGCGGCATCGATAAAGGCGTGTTGACGGCATCGTAAGATTAATGTCGTCTGAGCCCTTTTAAGGTACGTTCAATACCATGTGGTGGAAGGGACTCTTGATATGGTCGTTCGCGCTAGTTGCACTCTATCGAGCCATTCCTCGGCTCGCGCCACATCGTCCAAGGCTGGCCCGCTTCGCAGTCGGATGTTACGGTTTGTTGTTTGGTTGACGCGCTCTACAGTTGGCTTTCCGGTCGACCTACGCCCTTTCAGCCGAACCAGGGCCTTCTACTGACTGCCTTGGATGCCGCCGCCTTCGTTGGAATGTTCGTAGCCCTGACATGCGGCGCGATTATCTGCTTCACAGATCGAAGCCAGCAACATGGGAAAGGCTAGATCCCTCATATACTTGCACGCACCGAAGTGATATACTTCTGGCCGGTAAATTAGGAGACCTCATGCGCCACGCAATGCGCCCCGTGACACGTCTCGTGACACACCGGGTCACGACCGCGCTTGTTGGATTAGCCCTCACGGCAGGCATCGTCTACACTGCCGAAACCGATACCTTCACGCCCTCCCAGCGCAGCTTTTGGTCATTGCAGCAAGTCAAAGAGACACCGGTTCCCGCCGTCAAGGACCAGCAATGGGTCAGGACTCCCATCGATTCGTTCGTGCTGGCGAAACTAGAAGAGGCCGGCCTCCAGCCCAACCCGCCCGCCGACCGGCTGACGCTGCTGCGGCGTGCGACCATCGACATGACCGGGCTGCCGCCTACGCAGGAAGAAATCCAACAGTTCTTGAGCGACAAGTCGCCCAATGCCTGGGAGAAAGTGGTGGACCGTCTGCTCGCGTCGCCGGCCTATGGCGAGCGCTGGGCGCGCCACTGGCTGGACGTCGCGCGCTACGCCGACAGCAACGGCTTCAAGGCTGACGAAACACGCCCCAACATCTGGCGCTATCGCGATTATGTGATCGATGCTTTCAATACCGATAAACCCTACGACCGGTTCATCAAGGAGCAGATCGCGGGCGACGAATTGTATCCGGGCGATCCCGATGCGCTGGTTGCGATGGGCTTCAATCGCCACTGGATCGACGAGACCAATGCCGCGGCTCTGTTCACCCGCCGCCAGGAAACGCTGGATGACATGACCACCGCGACTGGCGAGGCTTTCCTGGGCCTCACATTCGGCTGCGCGCGCTGCCACAATCACAAGTTCGATCCGATTCTGCAGAAGGACTATTATCGGTTGCAAGCGTTCTTCGCCAACACCAGCTTTGGCGACGGTCCGCTGCCGTTGAAGGATCCCGCCCAGCGCCAAAAGTATGATGCGCAGAAAGCCGCGTGGGAAGAAAAGACCAAGGACATCCGCAGCGAGATGAACAAGATTCTGGAACCGCTGCGCACCGCCAAACTCGAGAGCGGAGCCCACACCTTCGAAGAAGAGGTGAAAGCCGCGATCATGATGGATCCTGCTAAGCGCGATCCGTTCCAGGCGATGATGTACCACACAGCTGAGCCCCGGGTCACGTTTGACGAAGAGCCGGATGCCCGCACCCTGCGCAGCCTCAAAGGTGAATCCGCCGCTCGCTATGCCGATCTGAAAAAGCAACTGGCGGCGTTCGATTCCCTGAAGCCACCGCCGCTGCCGCAAGGGCAGTTCATGATCGATATCGGCCCGGTCGCGCCGTCCACACATGTGCTCCGGGGCGGCAACTTCGACATGAAGGGCGACGAAGTCCAACCGGGTTTCCTCTCGATCCTGGATCCCACGGATGCAAAGGTGACCCCGCTTCCCAATTCCACCGGCCGTCGCACGGCTCTGGCCGCATGGCTCACCGATCCCAAGAATCCGCTGGTCGCGCGAGTGATGGTGAATCGCATCTGGCACTACAACTTCGGCAAGGGCATTGTCGCGACGCCTGGTGACTTCGGCCGCATGGGCTCGCGCCGTCACATCCAGAACTTCTGGACTATCTAAGTGCAACGTTCGTCGAGAATGGCTGGAGCATCAAGAAAATCCAACGCCAGATCCTGCTGTCGAATACCTATCAGCAATCGGCGGATCCGCAACCGAAGGCTGCCGAGGAAGATCCCGACAACAAGCTGCTATCCCACTGGCCACGCCGCCGTCTGGAAGCCGAAGCCATTCGCGATTCAATGTTATTCACCAGCGGCCTGTTGAACACGAAGATGGGGGGCCCAGGCGTGTTCCCGCCTGTCCCGGCCGGCACGCTTTCCGACCTTTCGGCGACGGCTGCCGCGGGCGGCTGGAAGACCGAGAAGGACCCGGCGCAGAACAATCGCCGCAGCGTGTACATTTTCGTGCGGCGCAATCTGCGTTACCCGATGCTGCAGGAGTTCGATTCCGCCAACACTTTCGAGAGCTGCGATTTCCGCAAGAACACTGTGACGCCCTCGCAATCTCTGGATCTGCTGAATAACGATCTAATCCTGCAATGGGCGCAATCGCTGGCCGGACGCGTGTTGAATGACAGCGGGCTGACGCCGGATGCGCAGATCGACCGGGCATTCAAGTTGACTTACGGACGTTCGCCCTCCGCTGAAGAGCAGAAGATCGCGGCGGATTTCTTGGCGAAGCAGATTCCGATCATGACGCAGCGCCTGGCTGCGGATGCGAAAGCCAAGCCGCCAATGCCCGCGAATATGCCCGCCGGTATCGATCCGGCGCGTGCAGCTGCATTGGTCGATCTATCGCAAATGCTGCTGGATTCGAACGAGTTCCTGTACATAAATTAGGAGGACGCCATGGCTGATCCGATTCTCAAGAAGCTGAAGCATCACTGGAACGTCTCCAGCCGGCGTGAGTTCTTTACGCAGGCCGGTAGCGGACTCGCCGGAATCGCACTAGCCGCCATGATGTCCGAGGATGGCTACGCCGCGGGTATCGATCCTCTGGCGCCCAAGAAGCCGCAGGTAACGCCACGCGCCAAGAACGTGATCTGGTGCTTCATGGAAGGCGGGCCGAGCCAGGTGGATCTTTTCGATCCTAAGCCGCTGCTTGAAAAACTTGCGTTACAGCCAGTGCCTCCGTCATTTCATCCGGAAACACTTCTAACTGCCCAAGGGGCCAAGCCCAGCGATGGACTCTTTCCCTCGCGGCGGCCGTTTAAGCAATACGGGCAGAGCGGCCTGTGGGTCTCAGACTGGCTCCCACACATTGCCGAACACGTCGACGATATCGCGGTCATCCGATCATGCCAATCTGACGCCGTGAATCACGTCGGCGGTGTGTGCCAGATGAACACTGGCTCGATCCTGGCGGGTCGTCCCTCGCTAGGAGCGTGGCTGACCTACGGCCTGGGCAGCGCGCAGCGGAATCTGCCGACGTTCGTAGTCATGCAGGACGATAAAGAAATCCTGGGCTCGGTGCAGAACTACGGCTCGGGCTTCCTGCCGGCGACGTATCAAGGCACGCTCTTCCGCCAAGGCGATACGCCTATCCTCAACCTGAAGCCGCCCGCGGGAACCACCGACGAACAGCAGCGCAGCAAAATCGACCTGTTGCAGAAGCTGAACGAACTCTACGGGCGCAACAAGCAGGAAGATACCGAGCTCGACGCGCGCACGCGCTCGTATGAGCTCGCGTATCAGATGCAATCGTCCGCTCCCGAAGCGGTCGACCTTAGCAAAGAAAGCGACGCTACAAAAGCACTGTACGGCATGGATGAGAAAGAGACCGCGGTATACGGTGCGAATTGCCTGATGGCTCGCCGCTTGGTCGAGCGCGGGGTACGATTTGTTGAAGTTTATAGTGGATCTGGCTCAGGCTGGGACGCGCATCAGGACGTCAACAACAATCACACCAAGTGGTGTAAGGCTTCGGACAAACCGGTAGCCGGCTTGTTGGCGGATCTGAAAGCGCGCGGCATGTTGGAAGACACGCTGGTCGTTTGGGGCGGCGAATTTGGGCGCACGCCGTTCGCGCAAGTCTCGGCCGGCCAGACTCCCGAAAAGTACGGCCGCGACCACAATCCCTGGGGCTTCACTATGTGGATGGCGGGCGGCGGCGTCAAGGGCGGCCAAACCATCGGTACCACTGACGAAATCGGTCTGCGCGCGGTGGACGAACCGCATCACGTGTGGGATATCCATGCTTCAATCCTCTATCTATTGGGTCTCGATCATCTGAAGACCACTTATATGCATAACGGGCGCGCGGAACGGCCGACGGTCACCGGTGGGAACCTGATCCAGAAACTGTGGGCCTGAAATCGCTGGCAGTGGTCATTCTCGCCGCCACGGGAGTGGGTCAATCGCCCCCTCCGGCTCTACCTGAGGGGCCCGGGAAAGAGTTGGTGGAGGCTGTCTGTACGGCCTGTCATACGTTGGAGCGCGTGGTTGCGAAACGCGCCACCAAGGCTGAGTGGCAAGATAAAGTGTTGGAAATGCTGCAGGAAGATCCGGACATTACACAACAGGAAAGAGACCAGATCGTCGATTATCTGGCCAAGGCCTTTCCGCCTAAGGTTGCGGGGAAATGACCCCGTTGACACGGTCAAGCTATTGATAGTACTCTAGTTCGAAGTCTTGGAGGTATTTTTTATTATGAAAGCGAACACAGGCGTTCTGATTGCCGCGACTCTGTTGGTTGCCGCTGCCGTGCCGATGCTGGCGCACCATTCGATCGCGGCCGAATTTGACACGACCAAACCGGTGACAGTGACCGGAACCGTCACCAAACTGGATTGGATGAATCCTCACATCTGGGTATATCTGAGCGTGAAGGATGAAAGTGGCAAGATCACCAAGTGGCAGTTCGAAGGTGGCCCTCCGAACTCGCTCCGAAGGAACGGATGGACCAAGGAAGCCCTGAAAGAGGGTGATATGGTCACCGTTGAGGGCATCCGCGCCAAAGATCCTGTGAACGCCGAGGGCGCCTATGTAGGCAATGCCCGGAACGTCACACTGCCTAGCGGCAAGAGAGTCTTCAGCGGATCGGCCGAAGACGGCGGCAAGCAGCAATAAACTCTGTTTCACGCCTTTAAGTGGGCGGGATTACTTCGCGGGCGCTGTTTTTGTACGCCTTCAAAGATTTCATTGAAGTCGCGGAACAGCGCCTTGTAATTCTCCGGATTGCGATATTCCTTCTTCTGGTAGCCTTCCTGCAGTTCCTGTAGTTCGTCCACCTGAGCCCAACCTTGCGGCAGCGCATACGCGTAATACGGATATTCCGGCGGGACATTACGGGCCAGCACCACGTTGATCTTTTTGCCGCGTTTGCGGGCGGCATACACGCGATGAATGCCATCGTTGATCAGCAGGACCTTCGTGCCGTCGCGCTCTATCGATTCCTCAATTACCGGCGGGAGAAACGGGATGGGCGCATCGCTTTCGGGATCGCTTCCTTCGGGCCAGAAAAGCAGCGCGCCTCTTAAACCGAAAATATCGACACCTAGAAGCTCGAACGCGTCCGCCACTTCGAGGATTGCCTGCACGCCTTCTTGCAGCACGTAGCGCTGTGCCGGCGAGAGCGTTGCAGGATCTGCTTCCAGGATTTCGAGCGTCGCATCGCGGTAGACTTCGGCGCGGTCGAAACCGCGCAACCGAGTGCATTTCAGGCGGCTCAACAGGTCGGCTTCGGTCAGAAGGTCGTACTTAATAATTTGCATGACTTAGTAGTTTGGACGGTTCCAGATCGGCGATCGATGCGAGCGTTAGGTCGGGCGGCGGGGCGTCGCCGTTCATCACGTCGATCAAATCGGCCTTCTCTTTTTCGAGGCGATGCAGGACCCACACGGTGCGCATGCCCAGCTCGATCGCCGGGCGGATATCGTTCTTGTATGTGTCGCCCACCATGACCGCGTCTTCCGCGCGAGCTTCCACCGCGCGCAGGGCCAGTTGGAAGAACGCGGGATCGGGCTTCAGTAGACCCGTCTGGAAGGAGAGAAACTGCGGTTGATTCTCAGCCTCTTCCGCGAACTCCTGCTGAAAGTGTTCGTAAAACGGGGGCCAGATGTTCGAAAGATACGCTCTGGGAATTCCCGCGGATTTGAGTTTCTCGATCAGCTCGCGCGCGCCGGGCAGCACGTAAGCTTCCTCAAGTTGGGCATTCCATAGCGCGGTGCAAGCCTCCAAGGCCTTATTGCGATCGACGCGCAACCGATTTACGACGGTATTCGCGAGTTGCTGGGGATCGCTCGCGGGCGAACGGAATAAGATGCGCTCCAATTCTTTCACCGCCTCCGGTCCGAGGCCAAGTGTTTCCGAGAGGCGTCTCGCCGGGCCAAACGGCGGTCCGTCGATCAGAGTCGAGCCGATGTCGAAGAAGACGATCATTCTGATTTCGCGCGTGGACCTTCTTTGGAACGTGCGGCTTTCATCTCGAACTCTTTGCGCGCGATTTCCCGCCCCAAGTACAGAGCGTGCGAGATCTCCGACAGCGCCACATCCCGTCCCAGTTGCCGCTCGATTTCTTCCGCACTTTTGCCGCGATATTCATTGAGCTTCATTCCGTTGTAAGAATGTTCGACCACCAGTTCCCACGTGGCCGCGTCAAACGTAGTCGTGAAGGCACCGTTTGGGTCCATGCGCGGTCCATGCTTGCCCGTGGCCGGATCGTACACCTCGTCAGACTCCTTGCTGGCGGCAATCTTGCGGGCTTTTTCGAGTGAGGAAACGTCGATGCTGATGGAGTGGCTGAACACGGTGAGCGGGCCGGGCTCCATGCCGGCCTTCTCCGCGACAAATCGCTGGATGGCGATCAGCCCGTAGACATTTTCCGGCCAGGCTTCCATGGCGTTATGCGATCGAAAGGTAGCAGTCAGCGTCAGCTTGCCGTCGAATTTTCTGAAGAATGCGGAAACGAAGCAGGGAGTATCGGTGCCTTCGGGCAGGTCGCGAGTGTTGTCCCACAGCGCAATGTAGGCGTGCCGCGATTCGGGTTTCTCTCTGAGCCTCCGCGCGGCGATTTCCAGGGAATCGATCAATGTCCCATCAGGACGTCGAAAATACGCGCGCAGTCGATTGCCATACGTATAGCCAAGATCCGGCGGCTTCTCCGGATCCAGGATGCGCTGCTGATAGCCCTGGAACTTCGCGAGACTGAACCCATACTGCTGGAGAATTTCATCCGGCCCTTCGCACGGGTTCTCGATAATAGCCTTGATGTTTTGCAGCTCGACGCGGCCTTCGGGCCCGCTCTTCTTCGCCACCATGTTGCGATGGCCGAAGCGGAACAAACGGAAGATGATCTCCGACCACGCCTCCATTGGTGTGTCGCGCACGATAGTGTGGCTGCGCGGCTCGGTTGGAAATCGTGTCACCGCAGGTTCTGGGATAGGCGGGGGTTCAACGCGCACAAGATCGCAAGACTCCGCCGGAGGGAGGCCGTCGAAAAAAGACTTCAATCCCGCTTTGGTCGCCGGGTCACCCACATCTCCGAGCACGGTAAAGCCAGGAGCATTCAAAAAATTCTGCGGCTGTACGCAGCCATCGATCGTGCGTGTCGTATTGCGAATGCGAAACGCCTTCGCGCCCAGAAATTCCACTTCTTCCAGACCATGCTCGAAGAAGTTCAAGATCCACTCGCGCGACCCGGAAAGGTTCTTGCCGACAATCACGATGTAACGGATATGCGGGTTCCACAACAGGTTCCGCAACATCTGCGGAAGACCATTTCCGTACAAGTTGGCAATGGGTCCGATGCGCGAGGTTGCGGGTGACAGGTCCACGCCCGCTTCTTCCATGATTTGATAGGCGGATTCTACTTTCGACCAGAGCGTCGTAATGGCGACGTCGCCTTCTGGATTGACGATCTTCAGGCGGTCTTGGTAGTAGAGAGCCTCAAACTTCACGAAACGCTATTGTACCGCTACGCTCCCACCTTAACGATCTGCGATGGATCCGCGCCGACGCGTCCGGTCATATCCTTGGCCGTTGCCGCGGCGAGCTGGAAGTCGAATTTGATGCTGGGCAGAGTAGGAATCGGCGAGCCAGGATCTTTCTCGTTGACCTTCGTCACTAGCGATTCTGTCACGCCAAACACGGTATCGGAATCGACGTGCGGATCGCCCGCGAGATAGAGCGCCGTTACCACCTCGCGATAGCCCGGTGCGCCGACAATAAAGTGAATGTGCGCGGGACGATAGCCATGGCGCTTCTGCGCACGAATCATGTCGCCCACCGGTCCGTCCATAGGGATCATGTATCCGAGGGGCGCTACTGTACGCAGGTAGTAACGTCCATCGCTATCGGTATGGAAATGGCCGCGCAAGTCCATCTCAGATGGATCGTGTTTCTGCAAATCGTAGTTGCCGGTTTCATCCGGCTGCCACACCTCGATCGAAGCATTCGGAACGCCCTTCCCTGCCCTGTCAGTCACGCGTCCGTAAAGCACGACTTCGAGCCCGTTGGTCGGCTTGGTAACGATGGTATCGCCCAGCTTCATCGGCGGAGAATCCTGGCGATAGAACGGACCAACCAGACTGCTCTTGGTGCCGGCCTCCGCTGCGCGTTTATCGTGAAGGGAGTTGATCAAGGAACTCATGCCCAGCGTATCGGAAAGTAAAATGAACTCCTGCCGGAACGCGGTGCACTTTTGTCCCACGGCAGTCAGGAACTTGATCCCCTCGAGCCATTCTTCGGGAGTAAGATCCGCCTCGCGTGCCCAGGCGTGCAGATGCCTCACTAACGGCTCCATGATCTGCTTCAGCCGCGGATTCGGCGTTGCCGCCATCTGCTCAATCGCGGCGTCGGTAATGGTGTTTTCGTCAATCGCGCGTAGCATATGTATTGATTACCTCGTCTCCAACTAGTCTATTCCGGTTTGCTCTTCCGGAGCGGCCACATCTTAAAGAATTCGGCGAAGAAGATCAGGAATGGGAAGGTTATACCGAGCAGCGCCGTCGCCAACCAGATCTCGAAATCGTTGGTGGGCGGGCCCGGCTTAAGTACGCCGGTCACCGTGGACGCGAGCGCCCCATACATCTTCGCCAGCAGGACTCCGATGACCAAGGCTGCCACGCAGTTCAAGACCCCCTTCACGGGCTGGGTGAACCTGGCGAATAGCGAGTTGTGCAGCATATTCAGCACCACGATGGTTCCAAAGATGAACGGGATCGGCCCGGATATGAGGAATATCATCGGATCCATGCCCATCGTGTTAACACCGATGTAGTACGCAACAGCGCCCAGCACCAGCGCCAGCAGCGTCCATACAATACCGAGTGCAGGCTGCTTCATCACGGCCGGCGCCAATGTAAACGGCCACAGATCGAAGTGCAGCATTACAAACAGGAAAGTGAGCGCAGTTACGTAGAACACCTGCGCATTGACGCCGTTGAACATTCCATGCGGATCGAGACTGGCGCGATACCACGGAGCTCCAGCCATAAAGCTGAAATCGAAAAACAAGCGGAATAGCAGGTAGTTAATGATGTAGACCGCCGCCAGCATCGCCAAGCCGGCTCCCACCGGACTCTTGATCAAACTGGTGAACGGCCATCCTCCAAACATGATGGCCATCCAGAACATGACCACGACGGAAACGATGCCGAACAAGACCAAAATCGGAGTAGGCGGAGCAATGCCGCCCCCCACGACCACATGGCAGATACCACCCACGACCACACCTACCGCGATATTCACCAGCACCAGCAGAATTCCCTTCAAAGGCTGGGAGTGAGAGCTGACGAAACCAGGATTGGCACCCCACGTTACGCCGATGACGATTTCCATCGGAATTATGGCCGCCATAACGAAGATCACCCAGCTGCCGAACGTCGGAAAATCGAACAGGGAAATGACGCCCAGAGAGACCGCCACGATCAGGACGGTAGCGACAATTCCGAGTGCGGGCTGTTTCATGCATTGCCTCCGACTTGGGAAGTGAGTCGAGCCACTATATCACAACCCCGCGGTAGGATTAAGAAGTTACGTGACGCTGGTGCCAGGCCCAAGCGGTCTCGACGATCCGTTTGATGTCCCGGTATTCGGCGGTCCAGCCCAGCACCTTCCTAGCTAGCGAAGGATCGGCTACCAGTTCCGGCGGATCGCCCGCGCGCCGCGGCCGAAGCACGTGCGGGACGTCATGACCACTAGCCGAAGCGACCGCGCGCACCACGTCCAGGACAGATTGGCCGACGCCGGTACCCAGATTGACCGATATCGATTCCCCGCCCTGGCGCAAGTAATCCAGCGCGAGAATATGGGCGCGGCCGAGATCGAACACGTGAATGTAATCGCGGACAGCGGTTCCGTCCGGAGTGGGATAATCTGTGCCATAAACTTCGAGCTGCGGTCTTTTTCCCTGAACCGCCTCGAACGCGGCGGGAATCAGATGCGTTTCCGGCTCGTGCAGTTCCCCCAGCTCGCCTTCAGGATCGGCGCCAGCGGCATTGAAATATCGGGGCGCAACCCACTTCAGGCCATGCGCGATCCCGTGCCAATGCAGCATGCGTTCGACGAATAGTTTAGTATCGCCATACGGGTTCACCGGCTTCTTCGTCTCCGATTCGGTGATCGGGATGGTCTCGGGATCCCCATACACGGCGCAGGTGGAAGAGAACACAATGTTCTTCGCACCGGACGCGATCAGGGCATCCAGAAAGTGAATCGTCTTGCCGACGTTCTCGCGAAAGTACTTACCGGGATCGGTGTACGATTCACCAACATAAGCTTTCGCAGCGAAATCGATTACGTCCGTGATGCCGTGCTGGCGAACAATCTTCTGCACCAGCTCGCCGTCTTCGATATCGCCTTCATAAAACGGACCGAACTTGGCTGCCCAGCGATGCCCGGTACTGAGATTGTCGAGAACGATAGGCTCGCGCCCCGCCTTAGCGAGCAATTTACAAGTGTGACTACCAATGTAGCCCGCGCCGCCGGCGACCAGAACGGGACCCGTCAAGATGTTTTCACTATGGCACAATCACACAGAAGGACGGTGCTGGAGGCGGCTCAACGACTATGACGATTCAGAAACTCCCGAAGCCATTTAGGGCACGATTTGGTTCCGGAGAACTGCATTGCCATCAAGAAGTAGCCAACAGGGATTGCGATAACAAGAAGAACAGCGTTCCTCATTCCAACTCAAACTTATCACATTGGAATGCGGCTTGATCAAAGCATTCCTCGCCACAATGGGAGAAACAAAAAAGGGGACAGATGAATCTGCCCCCTTCGTACGCCTTAAGCAACCGCCGGAAATAGTTTACGCCTTGCCCGTGCGCCAGCCTGCCGCGTAGGTCTTACGCGCGACTTCTCCATACGGCACGGGGCTGACAATCGCTTTGATTTCGATCTGTCTATGGCGCTCGACGGTGGTCTTCTTGGTGCCGCCGCCTTCTTCGCCCCACACCAGCGTGACTTCGTTGCCGATCTCGATATCCGGATCGACCACGCCCAGCGAGAGCATGGACCGCTCGTTGTAGCTATAGCCGGCAAACATAGAGAACCCGGCGGCTTTCCCATTCGCCAGAATCTTATCGTAGGATGCCGAGGTGTAATTCGACAGAGGGAGATCGATGTATTTGAACGGGTCTCCCTTCTCAAACAGCGACTTAAACACCTTAAGAACGTCGTCGGAATTCCAGGCGAACGTCACTTTCTTGCGATGCGACTTAGTAGCAATTTTCTCAAGCGCTTCCTTGCCGATGAAGTCGTGGTCGAACTTTACGAACGGTCCATAGCCCAGTTCATAGGGCGTCATGTAATAGTCTTCGATGTTGTTAGAGACGAAACTGCCACCGATCGACCCCGTGCCTTCGTAACCGGTCGCCGGAAGCCACTGGCGATACGCCTTCATTTTTTCACCGGTATAAACGGCAGGCAGCGGCGACGGAATCCAGCCAGACTCCAGCGTATTTGTCGCGTATGCCCGCGAACCGACCTCAACCAATCCGAAATCTTTGCCGGCTTCGACGATTGCAGCGCGGATTTCCTCGCCTTCCGCGTAGGGTCCCCAGATTTCGAGACCAGGCGCGCCAGCCATGCCGTGCCGCAGCGCGCGCACGTTACGGCCCTTTATCTTGATCACGTCCATGTGGAAAAACTTGATGTTGGGGAACGGCCCGCCATTCAGTTTCTCAATGACTTTCTCGGCATTCGGGCCCTGGATCTGGTACCGGTAAACCTTGCGAGTCACCGCTTTGCCACCGGTGCGGGAAGGCGACCGGTCGTCGCGGACGACATCTACTTTGTATCCGCCGGTCTCAGCGTGGAACTGGATCCAGTTGACCGACGGCGCGCGTCCCACAAACACCACGTGGTTCTCTTCCAGATGGAAAAGGATCCCATCGCCAATAACAAAGCCATCGTAGCTGCAGGGAACCATCTGCTTCGCGCGATTGACTGGGAAGTTGGCGAAGCTGTTGATCGTGAGATACGAGATTAACTTGATGGCATCGGGCCCTTTAAGGTAAATCTCGGCCATATGATGCGACTGATCGAACAGCACGCAGCTGTCGCGCCAGGCACGCTGCTCATCGCGCCAATTCGAGTATTCGGAAGGAACCACAGGGTACACATACGCTCCGATTTGCGAATTGCGGAGCATCTGTACCGGGTTCCCGGCTTTCTGCAAAAGATCTTCCAGGCTTTGACTCATGGTTCCTACTTGGCCTCTTTCTGAATTCGTTGGTGGTTGCGCAAAAGGTTTAGTTTAACACTTGTGTAAATTTACGACCCGGATTCAGGTCCGCTACCGGGATGGCCTGGAACCGCCGGGGTGCCGTAAATATGGAAAGATTCGATGGTCTTCAGACCCCAGGCCTGGCCCTTTTTCCGCTCGGTCTCGGTCCAGCGGATGGGCTTCCAGTCGGGCGCCAGGATCAGACGCGCCCCCGCGTTGGCGATCTCGACGCGGTTCCCTCCGGGTTCGTAAACATACAGGAAAAACGTCTGCTGGATCGCGTGTTTATGCGGACCAGTTTCAATCTTGACGCCGTGTTCCAGGAAAATATCGGCGGCCAGCAAAACTTCCTCGCGGCTATTGACCGCATAAGTTACGTGATGGAATCGGCCCTTGGTGCCGGTCGCGTCCTTGGTGTAAGCGAAATCGTAGCTCTTGTTGGTGCAGGTCATCCACATCGCGGCCTCGACGCCGGTATCGAGGACGATCTGCTCGGTGAGTCGGAATCCCAGGTAGTTTTCGAAGAACTCGCGATTCGCCTTGATGTCGACCGCCAGGCCGTTCCAATGATCCAGGCGGCGAACGTTGCAGCCTCGCGCCGGAAACCGCTGCGCCTGGTTCTTGAGCGCTGGTTTCAAGTTCGCAGGCGCGTCATACCATTGAGTTTCGTAATACAGCTGGATCTTGTGGCCGTCCGGATCCTGGCACACAAACGCGGGCCCGTGGCACAAATCGCCCTTATCCCAGCCGATGGCGAATTCGGTGCCCTTGAGAGCGGCTACGCGACGTTCCAGCGCCTGCGGGCTACGTGCGCGAAGTCCCATATGGCCCATTCCAGCTTGTTTGGCGGCGGTGAGCTTGAGGGTATGGCGCTCGTAGTCGTCCCAGGCGCGCAGGTAGACCGAGTCGCCTTCCCGGCCACTTTCAGTCATCCCCATGATGTCGACGAAGAAACGCACGCTTTCGTCGGGTTTAGGAGTGAAAAGCTCCAGGTGGCCCAGGTGGGCGATGTCCGTGATGGGTTCGTTTTGCATGCAAACTGTAAAGTATACCGCGAGAGCGGGTTTAAAGGAGGTGGGCCGGGGTAGCCCGGCGCCTCCACTTGCCCTGCAGCCTTAACCTCACGTTGACCTCCTCGAGCGATCCGAAAAATCCCACGAAAGATCGGCGCAAATGGGCGGGTGGACGCCGCGTCTTTCGAAAATCGCGCTGCCGGAACTGGTCGGTGGATGCGATTACGGCGCTGCCCATGGGACGGTATTCATGCGTACCTTGCGCCCACGCAAGGCCATCTTTGGCGTCGATCCACAACGCGAATCCCATGTGGTATTATGGGCCGCGCGCGAACATTAGCGAAAGACATATGACTACCCCAGCCCGGCTCGCCATCGTGATAGCAATCGCAGCGTCGTTTGCTGCGGCACAGTCGCTCGATTTCGCGACGTATCGCGCGAAAGTGGAGCCCATTTTCCTTAAGAAGCGGGAGGGCCACGCCCGCTGCGTGGTGTGTCACGCTGGCGCAGGCAATGCGTTCCGCCTGCAACCGCTGGATCCTGGCGCAACCAACTGGACCGAAGAGGAGTCGCGGAAGAACTTCGAAGCCGTCTCCAGGTTGGTGAACTCGGCAAATCTGCTTTCCAGCCCGATCCTGAAACATCCCTTGGCGGGGACCGCTGGCGGCGACGATTTTCATAGCGGGGGCCGCCAATTCCAGTCGAAAAACGATCCCGACTGGAAGACCATCGCCGACTGGGCTCGCGGCTCCCAGTCGAAGTAACGGCGGGCGATAATTTAATTTGGTCCTTCGCCGCCGAACACTTCTTACCTCTTTTGTTCTCCTGTGGGCCGGGGTATTGGCGGGCTGCCGGCAGAGCAATGTCCACGAGCTCACCATCCTGCACTTCAACGATTTCCACGACCGCCTGCTTCCGGATCCTGATGGCATCGGAGGTGTGGCCCACCTAGCCACATTGCTCAATCGCGAACGAGCCGCGGCTAGCGCATCACTGACGCTCAACGCGGGCGATCTGGTAGAGGGTACTCCGGTCAGCACTGTGTTTCAAGGCGCACCGGATTACGAGATCGCTAACAAACTGGGCATCGATGTCAACTGTCTGGGCAACCACGAATTTGACTATGGCTGGATGAAGATTCGCGATTACATGCAGATCGCGAGTTTCCCCACGGTCAGCGCGAATACGGTGGACGCTTCAGGGAACCGGCTGGTGAATCCCCCCTATGTGGTTCGCGACGTTGGAGGTATACGGGTCGCGGTGGTCGGTGCGCTGCTCGAAAACCTTCTAGGCAGTACGACTCGAGACAAAGTGGGTCCCTATGGCGCCGCGCCGATCGTCGAGACTCTCCGGCCGATTGTTGCGCGAGCAAAAGAACAGGCCGACATGGTGGTGGTCCTGGGGCACATTGAGAAGGCCGAGGGGGAATCCATCCTGCACAATCTGCCGGACGTCAGCGTGGTAGTGATCGGGCACGACCACAGGCCGTGGAAAGAACCCGTCGAGATTGACGGAAAGTTCGTGATCCACGCGGAAGGCTACGGACGCCAGGTAGGCCGCATGGTTCTGCGCTATGACACCGCGACCCGCCGCATCGTCTCACACGAATGGACCGGAATTCCCGTGGACGACAGCGAGTACCCGGCCGATCCTACGGTCGAGGCCCAGGTCGAGAAGTGGGAAGCGAGAGTCTCGGCGCTGGTCGACGTTCCCATTGGCCGCGCAACACGCGAGATCCCGCGAGCAGAGGTAAAAACCCTGATGGAGCGAGCCATGCTCGACGGGATGCCCGCGGACTTTGCGTTTACCAACCGGGGGAGCGTTCGCGACGCACTGCATAAAGGCGAGTTGCTGGCGCGCCACGTCGGGAACGTGATGCCTTTTGCAAATGCGGTGGTGACACTTGAAATTCCAGGCGATCAACTGGCCGCCTTGAAGGACCCTTCCGGCGGCACGGACCCGGTCGTGACGGCGTCGCTGGATCCCAAGCGGGTGTATCGTCTGGACACTACAGATTTCGTTGCGCAGAGCTGGGCTGACAAAGGCAAGGTGTTTCCACGCCACGATCAGGGCGTGCTGCTGCGCGACGTACTGATCGACTGGATCAAGCAACGGAAAGTGATTCCTTAGGGAATCACTACGGTGGCGTTCCGCTTGGGAACTTCGCCCACCGGAATAACGGCGACAACTTTGCGCGCCTGGATGTCCACGGCAGACACGTTATTAGCCCCAGCATTTGCGACGTAGACCATCTTGCTGTCGGGAGTGAACGTCAACCAATCCGGCGTCGGCCCGGTAGGTACAAATCCAATGACTTTGAGATCCGGCATCGAGTAGAAGAATACGCCATTCGCGACGGAACTATCCACCGCCAGGGTCTTCTTATCGGGTGTTATTCCGATCCCGTGCGAAGGCGCGCCGCTGTGAACTTCGCCGACCTTGGGTTCGTTAGGCAGCATGATTCGCGCAACTTCTTCATGCGTCTTGAGATCCAGGACGGCAAATCCGTGCACATCGGAAAGCTGCAGGTAAACGTGAGCGGCGGAGCCATCGGGCGCCGTGTCGAAGGTCATGCAGCGTACGCCTTTATCGAAGGTATGATCCCAGGCTACTTCCAGCTTGGCCAGGTCTATCACAGTAAGGACGCGGCTCCCGACCGATCCCGAGACCACCCATTTTCCGTCCGGCGTCACGTAGACGTTATGCACGGCGCCCTTGACCTTGATGCTCTTGATGTTCTTCATGGTGGCGGCATCGATCACGTCTATCGCGCCGGGCGCTACGGCGATACCAGCGAAAATCAGCTTCCCATCCTTGGACACGGCGATGTTGTTCGGATGTCCGCTCAAAGCCACCTTGCCGATATGCTTGCCGGTCCTAGTGTCGACCGCGACTACGGTGCTGTCGGATTCCACCGTGAAATACGCGCGGGTGCCATCGGGCGAGGAGGTAACTCCGTGGGGGGCCTCCAGATCCTTCACCGTGAGGACGACTTTATTGGTGGCGGGATCGATGAACAGCGCGGTGTCACCCGCAGCGTTGGTCTGGATGACGCGAACCGAGCCGGCGGCTAGGGGGAGCGCTAAAACCAGGCAAATACCGAAGCTCTTCATGGAGTGGGACCTCGCCCGCGATTCTATCACACCATCTTTGAATGAGGCTGACTCATTCAGCCTTGCCAGATGTCCGTCAGTGCTCGTTGGAAATTGCTTCCCAGGATGAGTTGGATATCGGTATTCGAGTACTTCCTACGGACCAATCCTTCGGCCAGTTCGAAGACTTTACGCGCGTACTGGAGGCCGTCCAGATCGTTCTTCTTAGACGCAAGCGCGCCATCGCGGCCGTCCAAGTCGACGTCACTCCCCAGGCCGACATGCTCCACACCGGCGACTTTCGCCACGTGATCCACGTGATCGAGGACATTCTCGATAGTTACCGTTCGTCCGGTCCCCACGAATAATCGCTCCATGGTAACGCCCACCACACCGCCCTTGGCCGCTAGCTTGCGAATCGCTTCGTCCGTCTTGCAGCGGGCGCTATGGGGCATGAGCGCCCGGCAATTCGAATGCGTGATGAGAACCGGCTTCGTGGAAGTCTCGATCACATCGAGCGTGGTGCGGTCGCCGCAGTGCGAGATATCGACCGCCATGCCCAGCCGGTTCATCCGCGCCACGACCTGCTCGCCGTACTCGGTCAGGCCCTGCTCCGCGGGGTCGGTGGAACCGCCCCCTAAAGCATTGTCGCGATAGGTGAGCTGAGACACCCGCTGCCCCAGTTTGTAGAACGCGTCGACATCATCTACGGTCCGAAAGTGATTCGAATTCTGCTCACCGACGATGATCCCGAGTTTCCCTTCGGCCTTGGCGCGGGGAACGTCGGCGGGACCGCACACACGAATGAAGTATTCCGGATGCGCATCGATGAAGGCATCCCAACCAGTGATATCCGCCGTCGATTGGGCATAGATGTTTCCCTCAACGTAGCCAACCGCGGGATGGAAGACGGTGATGCCGGAATCCTTGAGGCGCTGGAAATCCGCCAGACGGAAACTGGCGGGGCGGGTTCGCCAAATGTCCAGTTTCTTGAAATCCAGGGTGAGCAGGCCCAGCATGTCGATCACGGTGGATTCGCGCACCAGATCCACGGCGAGCGACGAGTACTCGTCTATAGTCCCGGCAAATAGAGAGAAGCGCCCACGGTTGATGAAGGGCGCGCCGAGCACACACGCCCCGCTTTGCAGAAATATCCTGCGGGAAAGCACTGTAGCCTATCGGAAGTAACAGAATACCATGCACCCTTAGACCGGGGATGGAGTAAAGTACTAGTTCTCAAATACAGTGAAACGTCGGTCCGGGATCGCGATAAGTAGTGGGTGCAGCGGTTCGCCGAACAAGCCCAGAGTCTGATGGATGCCGCCCTGGCCGCGCTCGAGCGGGGGGAAAGCTGCCAGGAAATGACGGTCTTGATCAGCCGTGACGGCGGAATCCAGCTATGCGCCGATTCGGACTGGCCGCTCGATTCCCTGATGCTCGACCGGGGGGCGAGGACGGGGTATCGCGTGTCGCCGCGCAGGGGTTCCGTGCGGGTGGAAGGTCGTGAAGGGCTGCGGCGGTGCATGCTGGAAGGCAGCACGGCTAATCGTTGGCGGGTCGGGCCTGCCCGACCCCTACAAAACCTGTTGGCGTCGTAGAGAGCGTTTCCCAGCGAACTAATGAGGAGAGCGCTTGGAAGGTTTTCTCAGCTTGTCGCTGCTCGATTGCCTGGCTGGCGCTTCTCGTCGGCTGGGGGACTCCAGCTACCGCCGCGTGTGGATCGAGGAACTGCCAGCTGCCCCAAAGAAACTGGGCTAAGCTTCGCTATACTGATCCAACATCATGAAGGAACACATTGGCGCGTTATTGGTCCTGCTTGTCATTTCTTTTCCCGTTGCCGGACAAACATCACCGCCATCGGCGCCAGACGCCGCCTTGAAAATTGTGGTTCTGGGCTCGGGAGGAGGTCCACCCGCCGACACCCAAAGATATGGTCCATCCATCCTGGTTGAGGCTGACGGGGAGAAGTTGTTGTTCGACTGCGGACGAGCCGCCGTCATCCGGCTGGCCGAAGCCGGTGTTCGGCAGCAGCAGATCGATAAGATTTTTCTTACTCACCTGCACTCGGATCACATTCTGTCGGTGCCGGATATCCTCCTGACTGGCTGGACCAGCGGGCGCAAGACGCCGCTCCGGGTCTGGGGTCCATCCGGCACCAAAGAAATGATGGACAACATGCTCAAAGCTTTCGATTTCGATATCCACATGCGGCGCGACGTGGATGAAAAGTTCTCGAAAGAGGGAATCATGGTTTCGGCCACCGACATTCAGCAGGGGGTTGTTTACGAGCACAACGGCGTGAAGGTGACGGCATTTCTGGTCGATCATGGGCCAGTGCAACCAGCATTCGGTTATCGGGTCGACGCAGGAGGCCATTCGGTCGCCATCTCCGGTGACACCAGATTCTCGGAAAACCTGATCAAATACGCGACTGGCGTCGATGTGTTGATTCACGAGGTCAGCACCCTAACAGTGCAAGCCTTGATGGCGGGCGGGACGACCCGCGAACAGGCGGAAAACATCATTAGTCATCACACGAGCGCAGCGGAAACCGGGGTCGTGTTCAGCCGCACTAAGCCGCGGCTCGCCGTGTACGCGCACGCCTTAGGCCGGGGAGCGATTGAAGGGGCCCGAAAGAACTACTCTGGACCGATCGAGAACGCCGACGATTTGACAACGATTTTTGTCGGTGAGAATGTCGAGGTGCGGAGGCGATCCAAGCCGGGTCCGAATTAGCCTGTTATTCCCGCATTCCCACCGCTCCCGAGACCACGATTCCGTACCCTGCTCCTGTCAGGCATGTCCTGGCAATAATGTGTCAGGGATGTCCTGGCAATAACAGCATGCCTCGCCCGATGCGCTCATCCAAAGCTGCACGAGAACTGGAGCGCCTCTTTCAGGCGAGCCCGATACTTCCGGTCCGAAATCTCGATCACGCCAAACTGCGCCAAGTGCTCGGTCAGGTACTGGACTTCTAGGAGGGCAAACCCCTGCGCCCGAAGCCGCGACACCAGTTCCGCCAGCGCAACCTTGGACATATTCGTGCGCCGGTGAAACATGGATTCGGCGAAAAACGCGCCGCCCAGATGAACTCCGTAAAGTCCGCCCGCCAGTTCGCCGTCCACCCAAACCTCGACCGAGTGCGCTTTGTCTTGAGCGTGCAGCTCGCCGTAAATCTTTTTGAACTCAGTGCTGATCCATGTACTGGGGCGGTCTGCACAGGCATCCACGACATCGGAGAACGCGCGGTCAAAGGTGACCTTGAACGGGCGCCGCCGCAGCAACGTGCTTAGCGACCGCGAGATATGAAACGTGTCCAGTGGAAGAATGGCGCGGCGCTTCGGCCGGTGCCATGTGATGACGCCGCCCTGTGGGTCGGCCATCGAAAAGATCCCGGCGCGGTAGCCGGATTCGACGTCTGCCGACGTCAGGACTTTGGTAATGCCGACAATGTCCAAAAGGAAAGAGTCACTTCCGCGCGGTCAGGACCCGGCCTGGCACGCACCAGAGAAATCGGGTCTTCGAAAGCTCGATGTCGTTCGCGCCCAAAGCTCGCAGCACGTCCGCGTACTCGCCGGTGCGGAAAAGGTCGAATATAGCAAGCTTCCCACCCGGCTTCAGCACGCGAAGCATTTCGCGAACCGCCTGGGATCGAGCGGGATGCTCCGGAATGTTATGAAGAGCCAGGCTAGAGACCACCACGTCGTAATGGTTGTCCGGATACACCAGTTTCTGCGCGTCGCCATTCTCGATACGGACCTTGTCGGCGACGCCTTCCAACTTGACGTTGGCTTTCGCGGCGTCGGGAGTATTGCCGGAAAGATCGAAGGGGTTCCACACGTCGATGCCGATGACTTTGCCGTTCTTCAGCCGCTTGGCCGCACCGATCGCCAGCAAACCGCGCCCGCAGCCCACGTCCAACACGCGCTCGTCGCCGCGCAGCGCCAGCGAATCGAGCAACTGATCGCGCAGCCGCAGTTTCGCAACCCGGCTAGACCACACCATTACAGCCCCGATGCCCAAGAAAATCAGGCCGATCAGCGCTAGTACGCCGCACATGCGTGCGGCTGGTCCGGGATACTCGGAATGATTCACGACGTACAGCACCAGAGCGATCGCGATGATCCACGCAGCCCGGCTGAACATGCTGCGGACAACGCGCGGAGCGTCTAAGCCGTAATCGGGAGATCCGTTCGCCGTTGCCGCCGCAGCCGCCACCTACGCCTGCACCTCCACGGGTGTCTCGACAGGAGCCTGGGGAGGCAGGGGCTTCTTGAACTTGCACTCGCCGTTGGGGCACTGGGCGAAGGCACCGGACTTCAGGAATTTCTCGATCAGGTAGCTGCCGCCGCACTCCGGGCATTTCTCGGGAAGCGGTTTGCCCCAGGCCACGAAATCGCACTCGGGATATCGGTTGCAGCCGTAGAAAGTCTTGCCGCGCTTGGAGCGCCGCTCGATGATTTCACCTTCCGAGCAATTGGGACACTTCACTCCAATAGTTTTCTGCTTGACGTATTTGCAGGTGGGGTAGTTGCTGCAGGCGACGAACTCACCGAAGCGGCCGAACTTCTTGACCAGTTTGTTCCCGCACTGCGGGCAGGATTCGTCCAGGGGAACATCCTGCGGTTTTTGACCCGCGCCGAGCTGCTTGGTGGTCTTGCAATCGGGATAGCCCGAGCACGCCAGAAATTGTCCGAAGCGGCCCTTCTTGAGTACCAGGGGACGACCGCAGTTGTCGCAGTATTCTGCCTCGTCCTGCTCCGTCACGCCTTCCTGCGCGATCTCGCGCGTGTTGGTGCATTCCGGATAGCCCGTGCAGGCGATAAACTTGCCGTGGCGGCCCCACTTGATGACCATGGGTTTGCCGCACTTCTCGCAAATCTGGTCGGTGGGCTCCTCCATGCGCTTGATATCGGTCATGTGGCGCTCGGCGTGTTTCAGGTCTTTCTGAAACCGCTCGTAGAACTCGCTCATGGCCACACGCCAGTCGAGCTTGCCTTCTTCGATATCGTCCAGCTCGCCTTCCATGCGAGCCGTGTAGGTGACATCGAACAGATCGTCGAAGCTTTCAAGCAGCAGATCCGTCACCACCATGCCGAGCTCGGTGGGCGTGAACTTGCCGCCGTCCTTGCGGACGTATTCGCGCTCCTGGATGGTGGATAAGATCGACGCGTACGTCGACGGGCGTCCCACGCCCTTGGCTTCGAGCTCTTTGACCAGCGTCGCTTCCGTGAAACGCGGAGGCGGTTCGGTGAAATGCTGCTCGGGCAGGATCGCTTTGAACTTTAAGACCTCGCCCGCGGTGACGGCGGGTAGTTTATTCTTAAGCTCGTCATCTTCCTCGTCTTTTTCGTCCTTGCCTTCCTGATAAACCTTGAGGAAACCGTCAAATTTGGGGACGCTGCCGGTGGCGCGGAACAAGTACGCCGCGCCGTCCTTGCCTTTGGCGTCGACATCGATGGTGGTCTGATCGAACACCGCGGGCGTCATTTGCGAGGCCACGAAGCGCATCCAGATCAGCCGGTACAGTTTCATCTCGTCTTCGGCCAGGAATTTCTCGACGCTCTCCGGGCTGCGCATCGCCGAAGTAGGACGGATGGCCTCGTGGGCATCCTGCGCATCTTTCTTGCCCTTGTAAACATTCGGCGCCGCGGGGCGATACTCAGCGCCCCAGCGGTCGGTAATCATGGCGCGGACTTCGTCCACGGCATCGTTCGACACGCGGACCGAGTCAGTACGCATGTAGGTGATCAGACCCGTGGCGCCTTCCTCTTTACTCAGCTCTACGCCTTCATACAGCTTCTGCGCCAGCATCATGGTGCGCTTTACGCTGAAACGAAGTTTCCGCGCGGCTTCCTGCTGGATGGTCGAGGTGATGAACGGCGGCACCGGATTGCGGCGCTTTTCCTTATTAACAACCGAGCGGACAATGTAGTCGACTCCGTCTACCGCCGAAACGATCGCCTTAGCCGAGGCTTCATTCGCAATCTCTACATTTTCGTCATTCTTCTTGGCCAGATGCGCCGTGAGCTGCGGCGGCTTCTTAGCGGCGAGGTTGACGTCGATGCTCCAGTATTCCCTGGTTTGGAACGCCTTGATCTCGCGCTCCCGATCCACGATGAGGCGCAAGGCGACGGTCTGGACGCGGCCCGCGGAGAGACCCCGGCGAACCTTATCCCACAGAAGCGGAGAAATCTTGTAGCCCACAATGCGGTCGAGTACGCGCCGGGCCTGCTGCGCGTCCACTAAGTGGAGATTCACAGCCATGGGCTTCTCGAACGCCTTCTGAATCGCGTTCTTGGTGATTTCGTTAAACATCACCCGGAAAATCTTGGGACTCTTCTTGCCGTTCTTGCTGTCCTTGAGCTCTTCCTGGAGGTGATAGCAGATGGCCTCCCCTTCGCGGTCAGGGTCAGCGGCCAGATAGATGTTGTCACTGCTCTTGGCCGCCGTCTTGAGCTCCGCGATCAGCTTCTTCTTGCCTTCAATGACTTCGTAGACTGGCGTGAAGTCGTTGTCCACATCCACCGACAGGTTCTTCTTGGGCAGGTCCTTGACGTGGCCCAGGGAGGCCTTGACCAGGAAATCCTTGCCCAGATACTTGCCGATGGTTTTCGCCTTCGCCGGTGATTCGACGATGACGAGGTTTTTTGCCATAAGATGACGTCAGCTTTCTTTACTTTAGGACGAACTGCCCGTGCGGGTCCGTAATACACAAGTCGGACGCAAACAACCGAAATCTTACCATGACACGGCGGAAGACCATGACGTGTTCCCGCAACTTCAATCAAACCAGACCTTTATGAAGCTTTTGCCGGGAAGCTGCCGCACCAGGCCTGCCAATTCCAGTTCAAACAACGCGGCAATGATATCGGCGGGAGAGGTCCCCGCCAGAGTTTCTACCAGATAGTCCAGGGCGACCGGAGCGTCTGGTTTGAGATGATTCAGGATCGCCCGCCCGGTGGCATCCATTCCAAAGCTTAAGGATGATTGCGCTGTATCGTTCGATTCACCGTCCTTCAGATTCAATCGGTTACGGCACCGGTCCGCAAGCCGCCGGCGGTCTTCCGGTTTGAGTTCCACCACCACATCGTTCCACTCCTGGACCAGCTTTGCGCCCTGTTTGATCAGCAGGTTGGGTCCCCAACTCATCTTCGACGTAATGTTTCCAGGCACCGCGAAGACCTCGCGGTTCTGCTCTGCGGCAAGTTTGGCGGTGATGGCCGAACCCGAGTACTCCCCGCCTTCAACCACCAGCACGCCGACGCTTAGCCCAGCGATAATCCGGTTGCGGATGGGAAAGTTCTGCGGATACGGTGGAGTGGCCATGGGAAACTCGGAAACCACCAACCCGTCTTTGGAAAGCCGCTCGGCCAGCTTGCGGTTTTCCGCGGGATAAACCTCGTCAACGCCGCATCCGAACACAGCTATGGTGCTCCCTCCGGCCTCGAGTGCCGCCCGGTGCGCGGCCGTATCGATGCCTCGCGCCATGCCGCTGACGATAGTCAGGCCTGCGCCGGTCAGATCTTTGGCGAGGCGGGCTGCGGCGGCCGTTCCGTAGGCTGTGGGCCGGCGGGTGCCGACGATACCCAGCATCAGCTCTTCCATGATCTCCACGCGGCCGCGAGCGAACAGCAGGGGCGGCGGATCGAAAATCTCCTTGAGCCGGGCAGGATAACGCGGATCGGTCAGCGGGATCACCATCGCCCCAGTCTCGGCCAGTTTCTGCTGCTGGGTGACGGCATCGTCAAAGGCACAGCCGCTGGCAACGCTTTGCGCCACTCCGGACGAAACGCCCGATGCCTCCAGCTCCGAGCGCGAAGCACGGAACACCGCTTCGGGGGTTTTAAATGTCTCGATCAACTGGACCGCCGTGCGCGTCCCCAGCCCCGGGGTCATGCGCAGGGCAAGCCAATGCAGCTCGCTCTCGCGGGGCAGAAAAACGGGCATCGGTGCAGTCATGTATTTGTCGCTGGTAGATTTGTGTCCCGGCCAGCCGCGAATTCTCACCCGTCCCGGCGGATCGGGTACGCTGAAGGTTATGTCCCAACCCACTTACGACGATGCCAACCTGCTGCTGAAGCTCTACGAACTGCGCCGGGAACCAAAGATGCGCGATGCCCGCAATTGGTTCTTTGGAAACTTCAAATGCAAGACCATGGCCGAGTTTGGCCAGCTCTGCCCTCCCGGATCCGAACCCAACGCCTACTTCCGACAAGTTGCCAGCTATTGGGATATGGCCGGTTCGTTCGTCAATTCGGGCGTGATGAACCCCGACCTATTCTTCGCCAACACCCGCGAGGTTCTTTTCGTGTGGGAACGGGTGAAACCGATCCTTGGCGAAGTCCGCGCCGCTTTCAAGGACCCGCATTATCTCGGCAATCTCGAAAAGGCCGGAAAAGCCTGCGCCGAATGGGTGTCCAAAACCAGCGGTGAAGAAGCGTACAAGGCTTTCACAGCGCGCGTAGGCTAGAGCGGCCGGATGCAGCGCGGACCGGAGCACTTCGGCGATCAGGAACTCACGCTAATCTACATCGCCAAACGCCTCACCGAAGCTCTGCGGTTGGAAAACCTGCTGACCGAATCTGGGCTCGATTATCTGGTCGAGCCCGACAAGTACTCCGGCGGCCTTATCTTTCAGTCGGAACGGGTGGGAGCATTTTTCTACGTCGCGCCGCCCGATGAAGACGCCGCGAAGGATGCCTTGAGCCGGAACGGGTTCCGGCCGTATAGTCCGGCGTAGGGAATTCCCGATGATGAGCGACTAAGAACGATCTGCAATCCGATGGCTGCGGGTCAGTAGAAATGCCAGCATCGTCAAGGGGAGCAGGTACATCGCAGGACCGAACTTGGCTCGGACGTCCGGCGACCCGGTCACGAACTCCGCAAGGTGGTGGGTGGCGTTGCGCGTCGCGAGCGCGCTGACAATCGATCCGACGAGACTGACGTGATAAAGAGCATTCTGGCCCCAGGGAAACAGCGATAGCGCCAGGGCCGTGACCATCAGCAGGTAAACAAATGCATCTTCCACGGCCGTAAGCTCGATCCAAGGGCGGTTCGCCGGTAATCGTCCGGAGTGAACTTCTAGCGCCATGTGGAAAGATGACCATTCGGCCCTGCCCAAAACAGGCGTCGTTAGAATCAGCATGGGCATAAAGAACGTATACACGCCGAAGGCGATCACAAGCATCGCTAAAAGCCGCGGAACTCTCCAGAGGCGGACATCTGCCGGGCGATTCTTAACGCGGTCCATCTTTAGAAAATCGATTTTAGCCGGTCTGTCGGAAATGTAATCGTTTGGTCACGGCGACGGCACCACGGGCGTCTGAACGTTAGGATCGACGACCGGGATGGTGACGATATTACTGGTATAAATGTCCTGCGAGATGGTGAGCTGCGCCAATGGGCTGGGAGGAGTTCCTAATCCGAGCTCCAAGCGAACTTCGTAGACTCCGACCATTCCGGGAGCCAGATTCGCCGAGATCACGTTCGCCGTCGATCCGCCGGCCAGGGACGAAACGAAAGCCCTTGGGTCGTTCAGGGCCGGACCGGTGTACTTGCGGCCGGTACTCTCCGCCTGCGTCGCCTCGGCGGGTTCGATGGTTCCCAAACCGGTGGCGTATACCAGGATGGTCTCACCGGGCACCGCGGGATTGGCCTGTGTCACGGGAGCGCCGGCGCGGTTGGCGCAGCATAATGTATTGCTCAAGTTGGTCAGGATCAGGAACAGATTGGCGTTGTCGCCCATATCCGTGGTCGCGGCGAAAGTGATTCCATTGCCTTCCGGCCCCGGAACTTTGGCGCGCAGTTGAATGCGGTGAAAGGCCGGCTCCGGAATCGCCACCACTTCTTCCTCGGTATTCGCGTTAATGAGGGCCACGAAGGCGTCCCGTACCGATGCGAGTGTGTCACCAGCCTGCACGGTGTAGGTGTACGATCGGTCACCGATGGTGATAGTGCCCGTGTCTCCCGCCTCGATACTGCCATCCACTGTAATGGTGCCAGTGGCGAAACTCGAATTATGAAACGCAATCGCGGCGCGCGGCTCTTCGCCATCGTTGGCGAAGATTCCGGGATTCTGCTGATCCAGCGGGACCGCGATGGCGGTGCTGGCGACAACGCTTCCATCGGAATGCTGGATGCGCAGATAGCAACTAATACTGTTGGCATCCAGAAATTCGAAGGGAATCTGTCCGTTCACCTGTGTGGGCGATACATAGAGTAACGGAGATGGATTGCCGTCGCAATACAGCTGCACGCCGCCCAAGCTAAGCGGCAAATTGTCCTGGCTCAGATCGGCGGAAGCCACCGCGTCAGCGATATTCTGCCCGAGAAAAGTTACCAGCGTGCCGGGCGCGAGAATGGTGGCGTTCTGGCCGCCCTGAAGGGTGGAACCGCTGGCTGTGATGGTGAAGGTCGCATTGGTCGATCCACTCACCGCCAGCGCGATATTGTTTCCATCGGTGCCGGGTTGG
Organism: Bryobacteraceae bacterium; assembly: GCA_025980665.1. Taxonomy (GTDB): domain Bacteria; phylum Acidobacteriota; class Terriglobia; order Bryobacterales; family Bryobacteraceae; genus Palsa-187. The sequence continues at coordinate 25,957 of JAICXC010000002.1, read as the reverse complement.
CGCGCGACTAGTTTGACGGTTTGCAATCGCGGCTCGAATTCGGCGAAAACCGCCGGATCGCCATTGCCCGCATTGATGACGGCCGCCAGACCGGTCATGGCGGTGGCCAGCGTGTCGTCTTTGACCATGGTGTAGTCGTACTCACGGGCCGTGCCCGCAGTATCGGTGATAGTCACCTTCACGATATCGCCCACGGTAATCGTTCCGCTGAGGGTAATCGAACCCAGCGCGAAAATCTGCAGGCTGGCAGCGTTGCGGACGCCATTGATAGGAACCAGCGGCTCGGCGGGCGTAAACACCAGCACCCGGCGGTTGGAGCCGTCGGTTACATATAAGTTGGTCCCATCCCATGCCAAACCCGTGGGTGTCGGCGTGATGTCCGCTGCCGATTGGCGCAACAGCGGATGGAACAGATCCGTGAAGCTTGAAACCACACTGGCGTTTTCGTCAGGCTGCCCCAGAATCACATCCGCGGCGGCCCCGTTTTGGGTGGGGATGGTGTTATAGATCAGCACGCGGTCGTTGCCGCCATCGGCGATGAACAGGCGGGTGCCGTCGGACAGCGCGAAGCGCGGAAAATCCATGGTCTTGCCGCAGCGGGCCGGAAAAGTGGCCGCGCCTGTGGTGGCATCCGTGCCATTTGAAGGGCACAGATCCGGAGCATCGTTGGAAATGCCCGTATCCAAATCTTTCTGGCCGACCACGACGTCGGCGGGCTGCTGATTCGTCGTCGGAATCGAATTCCAAATCAGGACGCGATTGTTCCCAAGATCCGCAACATAGAGACGGACTCCGTCGCTTGAAACCGACACCGGATTGAGAAGTGTGTTGGCGTGCGCGTCGGTGTTCGCCTTGGTCAGATCCGGTTGCACGGCCACGTTAAAGTTAGCTTGGCCAAGAACCACATCCGCGGGCTGCCGGTTTTGCGTCGGAATCGAATTCCAGATCAGGACCCGGTGATTCTGGGTATCCGCCACGAACAGCTTGCCGTTCTGAATCCACACACCTTGGGGACTACGGAGACTCTTGTTGTCGACGACCTGTTGCGATCCCTGGAGAACCGTTTTGAAATCGGGCTGGCCGAGTTCGATATCGGCCGGCTGATCGACGGTGTTAGGAATCGACTTCCAAATCAGGATGCGGTTGTTACCGGTGTCCGCCACCGCCAGTATCGTTCCATCGGTCGCGACAGCGGTCGGCAAGCGCATGCCGGTCTGGGTGATTTGGAAAGCAGTGCTGGTGAAATCCGGCTGACCCAGCACCACGTTGGCCTGTCCCAGGCACACCGCGCAGCGCGCGATAAACGGACGAATCGTATCCACAGGGCCGGGGAAATTCTGAGTAGGAAACTCGAGGACCCGGTTATTCACCGGGATGAGACCGGTGCGGTTGGCATCCGCCACAAACAGGATCCCGTTCGCATAGGCGATACCGCCTAATGCGCCCAGCAGCGTATCCGACGCGCCGGGTTGTTGCTGAGTGAAGGTGGACTGCCCGATAACCAGGCGGGCGCCTTGGCCGGTTACAAAATTAGCGGCCAGGCCCACACAGGCACACAGTGAAAGAAGAGCACAGGTTTTGAACATGCTAGATGCAGGACAGCGGGTGTTTAATCAGTATAACAATCCAATGGACGAGCGCCACGAAAAGCACGTTTCATGCCATTAGAACCGCGCTGATCTGCACGGGCGGCTAGTACGCCTTCCGGCCAGGCGCGCACGAGATATCCGCCAAAGCGCAGCGGGTGTGTTCGAACTGAATGGTGGTGTGATGGATGCCGAAGCGATCCTGCAGCACGCAGTTCACGTCACGCAGAATGGATTCGCTAGCCGACGGCGGAACGTCCTCAATCAGCACGTGACAGCTCAGCGCGCGTTCCTCCGCGCCCAAATTCCAGACGTGCAGGTCGTGGACGTCGATTACGCCGGAAACGTCTCTAATGCCGGAGGTAATGTCGGAGAGCCGCAAGCCTTTAGGCAGGCCTTCCAGCAGAATATTGAGCGAGTCTTTGAAAATATCCCAGGCGGTCCAGACGATCACCAGCGAAATCACGATCGAGAGAAGGGGGTCGATCTTCAGCCAGCCGGTGTATCGGATGATCACCGCGCCGACGATAATGCCGACACAACTGGCGGCGTCGCCCATCTGATGGATCCAGGCGGCGCGGAGGTTGAGATCGTGATCGGGGCCGTGGTGGCCATGGCCGCCTATGCTCCAGGCAATCGCGATATTTACCACAATTCCGAGCGCGGCGACCCACAGCATGGTTCCTTCCGACACAGGTTCCGGGTTCAGCAGGCGCAGGTAACTTTCCCACAGCAGGGCTCCTGACAGGATCACCAGAAGCAGCGCGTTCAGAAATGCCGCCAGCACGCCCATGCGTTGGTAGCCGAATGTTCGAAGCTGGTCACCGGGCTTGGCGGCAAAGTAGAAGCCGCCAGCCGCTAGACCCAGACCGAAGGCATCGGTAAAGTTATGGCCTGCGTCGGAGAGCAAGGACAAGCTGTGGGATCGCAGCCCCGCGATAGCTTCCACAACGACGAAAACAAGGGTGACCAGCAGCGAGCCCAGCAGGATCTTGCCGGTCGCCTTTCCGTGCGCATGTGCGTGGAAATGGGCCATCCGATTCAATCCTAACGCGATTTATCATTTAGGCGGTCTGCGTACTGGTTCTCGAAGAGGTAAGACGAGATCCACGCCCCCGAGATGTGCAACATGCCGTCGAATCGCGGTGCCGAGGTCGAGTTACGGTGGCGGGCTATTTCTCAGGATTTCGACCGCTTCTTCCTCCATGGAACGGCCGTTCCCCGCGGCCTTCGCGCGAAGGCGGGCGATCAGAGTGGCGTCCAAGCGGCGAATGGTCATGCTGGCCACGGCCCGTAATCGCACGGACGGCATAAGCGCTCGATGACTCTCGCGGCTCGGAAAAGTTGTACACGGAGCCGCGGCAGTAATGGAGCGGTTTGTCCCTACTTCTTCACCAACGCCTCGACCGCTTCCAGCTCTTTCCCCGCCTCGGCCCATTTGCCCTGTGCAGAGAGAGCGCGGTAGCGATCCAGGTGGCCGCGAATGGTTTCAATACGCGCATCGGTTCCGGCGGCACTCGGTGCGGGGGATGGGGCCGCACTCGATACATTCGTTGTCACCGGCGCCGGCGCTCCGCCTTGCAGCATGGCCAACTGCTTCAGCGCGTCCTGATACGTGTCGGCATAAACCAGTTCGCTACCCTTCGCCAATACGACCCTTTCCAGCTGGGGCATGCGAGCCTGCGCGGCCTGGATATAGATGGGCGCAACAAATAAGAACGTATTGTCGATGGGCAGCACCAGGATCTGGCTGCGCAGCACCTGCGAGCCTTGCGTGTTCCATAGCGACAGATCTTTCGAGATCACTGGGTTTTGATTGATGAGCGCCTCGATCTGCAGCGGCCCCGGGATGATCTCCTGCTTGGGCAGTTGTAGGAAGACGATCTCGCCCAGGTGGTCGCCATCGCAGCGCGCCGCCATCAGCCCAATGAGGTTCTGCTTATTGTGCGGCGTGAACGGGATGGTCAGCAGGAACTCCGGCTGGCTCTCGCCGGGAAGAGTCGCCACCATGTAGGTCGGCGCCATGGATTGCGGGTTTCCGGCTTGCCCGTTGGTGAAAGTCGCCAGATCCCAAAGGTCGGCCCGGTTATAGAACGAATCCGGCACGCGCATGTGATACGTGCGGTATAGTTCGGCCTGCACCCGGAACAGCATCTCCGGGAAACGCGTATGCCGTCGAACATCCGCGGGCATCTCCGACGCAGGCGTGAGGAGTCCGGGAAACAGATGTTGATAGGCCAGGATCAATGGGTCCTGATCGTCCCACAGATATAGCTTTACCTCGCCGTCGTAGGCATCCACCGTAGCCTTCACCGAGTTGCGAATGTAATTAAACTCACCGGCGCCCTCAGCCTGAATCGGCCGCGCGTAGGGATGCGCCTCGCTCATGGTGTACCCATCCACGATCCACACCAGCCGCCCGTCGTCGCCGATCACCATATAGGCATCGGGATCCCAGGTGATAAACGGAGCCAACGCGCCCAGCCGCTCGCGGATGCCGCGCCGGATCATCATCCGGCTCTCCGGCGTGAAGGCGTCGGAAAGCACGATGTTAGGATCTCCGAAGGCCCAGGCCGAGGCCAGCCGCAAACCCATGGAATTCGTGGGGATTCCGCCCTTGCCTTCGTAGCGCGTGTGCACTTCCTCGGAGCCCGAAGGATAGTTGAACTCGGGCTGGGTGGTGCGGACGAACACGGGGTCGCGCGATTCTTCACCGTAATAAATTTCGGGACGCGTCAGTTTCAGGCTGGGAGTCAGGACCTCAACGGGAGCATTGCGGATCAACAGTTCTGGAAGGCCGTTGGGCGTGATGTGATTGGCTTCGGCCAGCGCCAGTCCGTAGCCGTGCGTGTAGATGGTGTGGGTAATCACCCAGCGGCTTTGCGCGTCACCCAACTGCGTAAGATCCAGCTCGCGCGGAGCGAGCAATACCTGCCGCATCTGGCCGTCGATGGTGTACCGATCCACGTCGGTGTCGGCATAAGCGTAAGGCCGCAACGGCTGACTCTGGCTGAGGGTGTCATGAAACGCGCGCCAGTCCCACAGGCGGACGTTATCGAGCATGGAAGCGTTGCGCTTGAAATCGATGGGCGCTTCCTTGCGTGCCGGAAATTCCGATTCGCGTTCGCGATGGTTCAGGCCATAGGCGGAACGGGTGGCCTCAATGTGCCGTTCGATAAAAGGCCGCTGCAGCGCCAGCTCATTAGGACGGACCTGCAGCGCGTTGACCGCGGAAGGAATGACTGCATCGGCCACCAGCACAATCGCGCAGGCGATCGCCAGTTTGCGGCGGCCGGCCAATACCAAAATCGCGGCCAGAAGCGCCGCAATGGCCTTCGCGGTTTGCAGCGGCAGGCCGATATGCTGTTGAACGTAATCGACACCAGTCATCAGCTCGCCATGATCGGTATAGAGCAGCTCATAGCGACCCAGCCAGAAATACGCGGCGAGCCCCACCAGGAAAAACGCCAGCAGCATCTTGAAAATGCCGGTTTCAAGGCGGCCGAGCCGGCGCAGGTCATCCCACTGGACATGTCCGGAAGCCCATAGCTCGGGGAATCGCACCTGCATCTGCCAGACACGCGCGGTGACGTAGTACACCACGGCACCGGCGGCGGCGCAGACTTCCAGAAACCCGATCAATTGGGTATAAAACGGGAGCTCGAAGAAGTAGAAGACTAGGGATCGGCCGAAAACCGGATCCTGCCAGGTAGACTCGATGCCGCGCCCGCCAATGAATCGAGCGATGACCCAGCCATCCATGGAGGCGGCTGCCAGAATCAGTGAAACCACAAAAATCGCCCCAGCGACCAGAAGCTGGTACTTGCCTCGACCACGGCTGCTGGCGCCTGCGTGGCTCATCCCGCGGGCGTGGGCTATCCACAAAACCAGGAAAAGAATCAGCCACTGCACGACGTCGGGAACGTAGCGATACAGCCACATCCGCTGCCAGGTATTCACCTGGCCCATTTCGCCCCACCATTTGTAATCGATGAGAAGCGAACAGAGAGATCCGCCGAAGATCAGAAGCAGGATGAGGGCCGCGGCGAATAGAATCAGCCCAGACCGGCGGGAATACGGACGCGCCGACACAGTAGTATCCAGCGTAGCCTAGATTACAGGCTGACGTATCGGCCGGCAATGTAAACGAAGTGGCTCCTTAGACGGTCTATTGGTTTCAAGGGAGGCAATCATGCAAAGTCTGGCGCGGAAAGCCCCGGCCGGCGCAATCGCGATCCTGGCCTGCTCGATCTCGGCGCAGAGTCCTCCGCAAGCTGGCCTAACCGTTGAGGTGGCATCGGCGAGAATGTCCGGGCCTCTCCCTCCGAACAGCCCGCCTATTCCGGCAGTCGGGATCATGAGCGGTGGTCCTGGGACCTCCGATCCGCGAAGGATCACGTATACGCGTGTTTTGATGAGACGCATCTTGGTTAACGCTTTCGGCGTGAGACCCGATCAGATCGTCGGCCCCAGTTGGGTGAACGACAATGATGCGGCGACCGCCCCGGCGTACGACATTGTGGCGAACGTGCCGCCAAATGCCACCAAAGAACAGCTGAACCTGATGCTGCAGAACCTGATAAAGGAGCGTTTTCATATGACGCTCCACCGCGAACAGAAAGATTTCGACGCGTACACTTTGGTTGTGGCCAAAGGCGGCCCGAAGCTTCACGAGGCTGCTGAGCCCCAGGCTTCTCCGCTGGCTCGGCAATCGGGAGCATCCGCGAAATCGGAATTCGACCAGCGCGGATTCCCCGTGATACAGGTCGGCACGGCAGCCTATGTCACCAACGGGCACGCGCGAGCTACCTTCAGAGCGGTGCGAGTATCGCAGTTGCTCAGTGTGCTGTCGTCGCAATTTCTGGACTCAACCCACCTAGAGGACAAGACGGGTTTGACCGGAACCTACGATTTCAACCTGGACTTCTCGACCGCTGGATTGCTTGGCCGGCTGACAATAGCTGACACCCAGCGAAAGGCGAGGCCCCCAGACATCGCGGCCGATCCCGCTCCCGATCTTTAGAAAAACAACTCGGGTTGAAACTGGAGAAGAGCAAGATCTCGCTCGACGTGATTGTTATCGAGCACATCGACAAAGTGCCGACAGAGAATTAAGGAAGGCGCTCGGGCCTACAGCAAGCGGAAGTTGACTTCGATGTTGGCCGAGACGGGAACCGGCTTTCCGTCCTTCAAGCCGGGCTTGAAGCGCCATTTCTGCACCGCTTCGATGGCCTTTTGATCCAGGCCCAAGCCCAGGGACCGGACGACCTTGATGTCCTGCGGGACACCGTTTTCGTCGACCACGAGTTGCAGGAGCACCGCGCCCTGCCACTTGGCTTTGCGAGCTTCTTCCGAATATTCGGGTTCGGGACGGAAAACCGGAACGGGGGCGCTGACGCCGCCACCGATCTTGTAAGCTCCCCCACCGAATCCGCCGCCGCTACCAGGACCAACGCCAGGGCCCCTTCCGGATCCAATGCCAGTGCCGATCCCGTTGCCCGCCGATGGCAGGCCTACACCGGCAAGAGGGTTGCCGAAGTTACTGGCTTGGATGTTCGGCATCTCCGGCGCAACGATGGTCGGATTCACCGCCAGTTTAGGATCTTCCTGCGGACGAATCGGGGGCACGAACGACTTAGGCGCAATCTTGGGAAGCTGTCCCTTAGTAACTTCCGTTTTCTGCGGGGTTCCACCGCCGCCTTTGGACTGCTCAGGCTTCGGTTTGGGCTGGAGCGGCTTCAGATCCGGCGCGAAAATCGGGACGAATTCTTTCACGGCTTTCTGCACCGGCTTGAGCGTTCCGACAAATAACAGGAGCGCCACCACCACTATATGAATGAGGACGGAACCCACCCCGGCCATCGATTCATGACCGCCGTACAGACCCTTCAAGGAGGGAAGGTCGTCCACCGGTTTCGAGGTGAGTTCCAGCGGCGGCAACTTAGGAGGATTGAGCATCTCCTTGACGCCCTGAACAATGCCCTTATACCAGGGCAGCTCAATCGAAGCCGGCACCAAAAAGTGCTGCAAATGGACGTCGGTCTCCGCGGAAGGATTGTCGAGGTCGATGGGCTTGGAAGTAACGTCCAGAGGCGCTAGCTTAGGCGGATTGATTAGCTCGCGGATGCCCTGAACGATGCCCTTATACCAGGGCAGTTCGACTGAAGCGGGCACCAGAAACTTTAGATCGTTAGATGGTGATCCGCCGCCAGCGTTTACCGGTTTTTCTGGAAGCTGCTCGGACACTTTTGCTCTCTTGGCCCGAATTGGGTCGCTTTAAAGACGTTCAGAGCCAGCCAGGGGTTTCAGTTTCTGGAACTTTCACCACAGCCTTCAACTCTGTTTTGAGTCTAACATAGGACCAACAATGCGCTAATCGACTCATACTTATAACGACTTTGGCTTAGACACAATCTCTATGGATTCTGGAACTGAAAGGAAATTCGAAACCTGGACCCACATCGGCTCCAGAACGTCCGTGAGCTCGTGCCCTGATTCCAAAAGAACCAGCTTGATGTTGGGCCGTGGGGACGCATAAGCCTTGGAAATCCAGGCGGGCACAACGCTATCACGGGTTCCATGAAGAACCAGAGCGGGCTGCGGGAATTCCGGTTCATCTTCGTACTGGGTGGCATCCATCGCGAATTGGTATCCGAGCTGCCGTTCCCGGCCCTCGCCATAATGAAAAATTGTTAAGGAACCGTGACGCTTCCAGTCTTCCGGCGGATAGCGTTCCTGCCAGCGCCGGGCGAACTGAAAGGCGGGCGCAAGCAGCACCAGGCGCTCGATCTGAGACTCGTGACGAGCTGCATAGAGCGCCGCCAGATAACCTCCCAAGCTGGAGCCGATCAAAACCGTAGGCTGGTCACCCACGGCCCGTTCGATCACCGCGAGTTGTCTGGTAATTGTCAGCTCTTCAAACCTCCCTTCATCCAGGATGGGAATCTCCATCGGGATGCCGCGCTCGGCAAACTTGCGCCGGAAAAACTGCGCTTTGCTGGAATGCGGGCCGGAGGCGAAGCCGTGAAGATACACGACTCGCATTATTTAGAACCAAACTTGATTTGGCTCGCGGCGTCGAACTTGTGGAAATCGGCGTAGCCGAACTTATTCTCGACCACGACTTTGCCGTCCCGCAACTCACGATGCTCGGTAAAGACCGGCAGGAGCGCGCCATAAGCCGACATGGAGTAATCTACGGAGGCTTCTTCGCGGACTGCACCGTTCTCTGTGGCGAGAGTGATCCGCACCGGAATAAAGTTGTTCTCACCGACCCACACTTCCCCGCCGATCGGCACGTTTTGCTGCGATTCGCCGCCACGCGTAGCATCGATGACAGTCAGTCCTCCCGGGCCGTCTATTTGCTGATATCCGAAGACCAGCAGACGAGCGAGGCCTTGCATTTCCGTCCGGCGATAGGTGAACTCGTAATGCATCACATCATGCGAATCGAATAACAAGAGGAGCTGACCAAAATCGGTAACCGCTCCCACCAATCCGTATTTTTCGAACTGCTCCAGCAGCTCCTTTTTCCGCTTGTCATCGGGTGCAGTGACGATCGCAGCAAGTTCCTGCTGGGCTTTCTTCGAGTCCTGCACCGCGCGGCCATCGACGGAAGTGACGCGTCGCAGCTCGTGCAACGCACCTCTCTCCCCAGCAAATGCCGCGAAACTGTATTCGGACAAAATACGCCGCTCCTGCCAGACAGGTTCCGGGGGCTTCTGGACGCTCGCGCCCACACGAATGTGGAATCCTCCCTTGCCCGGCTTGATAGCGCGCTGGAAGAGGGTTTCCTGGCCGACTACGTCGGGCGCGATTTTACGAAACGCGTCCGCTTGCTTACTCAGGCTCGCGGCCAGTCGCTGCGTGCGTTCGTCCGCGCGTAAAACACAACAGACCGCGGCGAGTAGAATCCAGCCTCGCATACCTTGAGGATATCGGCTTCTGTTAGCATGATGGGTACCCCCTCCGATCATGATTCGCAGTTTCCGAGGCACCAAGCCCAGGATCGCCGCCTCCGCCTACGTTGACCCCGGCGCCCACGTCATTGGCGACGTGGAGATCGGCGAACGCGCGAGCATCTGGCCGTGCGTAGTGCTGCGCGGGGACATTGAGCCGATTCGCATCGGGGCGGACACAAATATTCAGGACGGTACGGTCATTCACACCGATAGAGGCTTTCCCACGACCATCGGCGACCGCGTGAGCGTGGGTCATTCCGTGATCTTGCACGGCTGCACCGTCGAGGAAGAAAGCCTGATCGGCATGGGCGCCATTGTGCTGAACGGTGCCCGCATCGGTCATGGAGCGGTGGTGGCCGCCGGTTCGCTGGTTCCCGAGGGGATGCAGGTCGCGCCGGACATGCTGGTAATGGGCGCGCCCGCCAAGCCGCGCCGTCCCGTGAGCCCGGACGAAAAAGCTCGCTTCGAGAAAGGTGTGGGCGGATACGTGGAACGGGGCAGGCAAGCCAGGGAAGAAGCGGCCCAGGAATGACGAGCATGATCCGTGCGGTTAAGGGAACCCGCGACATTCTTCCGCCCGCGAGCGCAGCGTGGAATCACGTGGAAGCGGTGGCGCGAGAAGTCTTCCGCACTTATAACTACCAGGAAATCCGCACGCCGCTGTTTGAAGAGACGGCGCTATTCGCGCGCGGTGTCGGCGAAGACACCGACATCGTCGGCAAGGAAATGTACACCTGGGAGGATCGCGACGGCAGCTCGCTCACGCTCCGTCCTGAGGCCACGGCGTCGGTGATGCGAGCCTATATCGAGCACCGTCTGGATCAGATTCCGGGCGTCAAGAAGTTCTACTACCTGGGACCAATGTTCCGCCGCGAGCGCCCGCAAAAAGGCCGCTTCCGCCAGTTCTATCAGATCGGCGCGGAGGCTATTGGATCGGAATCGCCGGTGGTCGATGCAGAAGTGATCGAGATGGTGGTGGAGTTGCTGCGCCGCGCGGGGATGGAAAATTTCCATCTGATGATTAACTCTGTGGGTGATACCCACTGCCGTCCAGCCTACCTGGCATTGCTACGCGATCAGCTCAAAGATGTCGCTCCGAAGCTCTGCGCGGATTGCCAGCGTCGCGCGACGACCAATCCGCTGCGCGTGCTGGACTGTAAAGTTCCCGAAGACCAGCCTTATATTGACGCACTGCCTTCGATCCTGGATCATTTGGACGACGCCTGCCGAGCGCACTTTGCGAGTGTGCGCTCGCATCTGGACGCCCGTGGGATCGCGTATGAAGTGCGGCCACGAATGGTTCGCGGCCTCGATTACTACATGCGCACGACCTTCGAGATCACGCACGGCGCTCTGGGAGCCCAGAACTCTGTTCTTGGTGGGGGACGTTACGACGGCCTCGCGGAGGCTATAGGCTCGAAGGTTCCAGCGCCGGGTATCGGATTCTCGATCGGCGAGGACCGCCTGGTGATGATTCTCGAAGAATCGAATCCGGGCCGCTTCAAACCCGCCGTGGACGTGTTCCTGGCGCCGATGGGCGAAGCCGCCGAGCAGCATGCCGGGGCACTCGCGGCTGAACTGCGGTCGCAAGGTTTTTCCGTCGAACGATCCGCGGACCGCAAGCTGAAACGGGCTTTGGAGGTCGCTAATAAGACCGGCGCGCGGTACACGCTGATCCTGGGCGATGATGAAGTCAGCACCGGGACATATTCACTAAAGGACATGGCGTCAGGCGAGCAAGTGCAGCTCAAACGCTCCGAGCTTGCGGCGCGAATTAAGTCAAATTAGAAAATGGAACAAGTACCTCTGGACTTTTTAGGCGAGCTCCGCCGCACACATACCTGCGGGGAACTTCGTGCAACCGACGCTGGCAAGCGTGTGATTTTGATGGGCTGGGTCCATCGCCGGCGCGACCTGGGCGGCGTGCTGTTCATTCATCTGCGCGACCGCGACGGCGTCACGCAACTGGTATTTCGTTCCGATGGCGACCCGGCCGTGCATGCCAAGGCGGAGTTGCTCGGGTCGGAATACGTCATCGCGGTGGAAGGACTTGTCGAGAAACGCGCGGCCGACACCGTCAATGCGGCCATCGATACCGGTGGGGTGGAGGTGGTGGTCGACAGGATTTGGATCCTCAACACGTCCAAGACTCCGCCGTTTCCGATGGAAGAGAACGTCGACGTCAAGGAAGACGCGCGCCTCAAGTATCGCTATGTCGATCTGCGCCGCCCGCACATGCAGCGCAACATTATTCTGCGCTCGAAGATGGCTTTCGCTGTGCGGCAGGTTCTGACCGACATGGGATTTCTCGAGATTGAGACGCCCTTCATGACGCGCTCGACTCCGGAAGGCGCGCGCGATTACCTGGTGCCCAGCCGCGTCAATCCAGGCAAGTTCTACGCCTTGCCTCAGTCGCCACAAATCTTTAAGCAATTGCTGATGGTGGCCGGATTCGAAAAATATTTCCAAATCGTGCGCTGCTTCCGCGACGAAGATCTGCGCGCCGACCGCCAGCCCGAGTTTACTCAGATCGATCTGGAGATGTCCTTCCCGCAGCAGGAACGCATCTATGAGGTGATCGAGCCTCTGATTGTCGCAGCGTGCAAAGTGGCCGGTTATGATGTACCCGCGAAATTTCCGCGATTGACGTACGCGCAGGCGATGCGCTCCTATGGCAGCGATAAACCTGACATGCGCATTCCGCCGTTCCATTCGGTCGAGGACCTGTTTCCGGGCGCGGGACTGACGCCCGAAGGACTGCCGCTGGTAGCGATTCGCATTCCCAAGGTCGGCGCGATCAGCCGCAAGGAGCGCGACGAATTGAAGGCAGCCGGCCAGGAGCGCGGGCTGCGTGTGTACGACGACCCGAAGCGGCTGGATCGCGACTTTCCCGAACAGATGACCGCCGTACGCGCGAGAATCGGCTCCGCTGACGATGACTTGCTGCTTCTGGTCGGTTGGGCCGGCGAGCCGAAAGGTCCCAAGCCCGAAGAAACCGTGCTGATGGCGTGCGGACATCTGCGTTTGCTCGCCGCGCAGAAGTACGCCGACAAACACAAGCTTCTGGATCCTACGAATTTCCAGTTCCTATGGGTGGTCGACTTCCCGATGTTCGAATGGGACGAGGAAGAAAAGCGCTGGAATGCCGCGCATCATCCATTCACATCCGTGCACGACGAAGATATCGAAAAACTCACATCCGACCCGGCACGGTGCCGTGCAAAATCCTACGATCTGGTTCTGAATGGAACCGAGCTGGGCTCAGGCTCGATTCGTATTCATCGCCAGGACGTGCAGTCGAAGGTATTTACGGCTCTGAGTTTCAGCGAAGAGGAAGCCCGCAAGCGTTTTGGGTTTCTCCTCGAAGCTCTGGAGTACGGAGCTCCGCCCCACGGCGGCATCGCGCTGGGGCTCGACCGGCTCGTCATGATCCTGGCGGGCGAGACATCCATTCGCGAGGTAATTCCCTTCCCCAAGACGGCCAAGGGAACGGATCTGATGTGCGAAGCGCCGAGTGACGTTCCTGAGCGGAATTTGCGAGAGCTCGGGATCAGTATCCGGAAGGTCTAATTCACTCGCTACGTAGCGCCACCATTGGATCTAGTTTTGAGGCCCGGCGCGCCGGCAGGTAAGCCGCGCTGAGCGCGACGGCTACGAGTACTCCGATCGCCAATGCCAGCGTGAGAGGATCTTGCGGGGCAACACCAAAAAGCTGGCTGGTGACGACGCGCGACGCCGCGTAGGCCAGTCCCGCTCCAAGCACCAGTCCGGCGATGATCAGTCCGGTCGTCTCACGGAGGATCATGCCGACCACTCGTGCGGTCTGGGCTCCCAGAGCGATGCGGATCGCGATCTCGCTTTTGCGGCGCGCGATGCCATACGACAGGACACCGTAGAGGCCGATCGCGGCCAGGGTTAGAGCGACCGCGCCGAACGCGACGGCAATCTGTGCGACTGCGCGGTCTTGAGCCGTCAAGGGGGCCATCTGCTCTTCGATGGACTTTGCGGAGATAATCGGTAGCGATGCGTCGGTGCGCTGAACGGTCTGCCGCACAGCTGCCAGAATCGGTGCGGCATCAGTGGCCGTACGGATCAAGAAGATCGGATGCGGGATGTCGAACGGGAACTGCAGGGCCGGGAAGTAGTAGCGTGGTCGAACATCGCCTCGTAAGTTTTGTGTACGCGCGTTGCCGGCGACGCCCGCCACTACACACGTCGCGCTGTGGTCTTCTACTGAGGTAATACGTCTTCCGATCGGGTCCCGTCCATCAAAGAACTGCTTGGCGAAGGCCGCGTTTACGACGCAGATCCCGGGCGCGCCGGGACGATCGCTTTCCAAAATTCCGCGTCCCAGGACAATAGGGACCCCCAGAGCCGAAAAGTAGTCGGGACCCACTACGTCCATAGCAGAGTTGCGGTCCTTGTCTCCCCTCGGAACGTAACCCTCCACCTGGATATCCAAGGCCGAGTTCCCTCCGCTGAATACACCTAGGCTTGAAAAGCTCGCCGCGCGAACGCCCGGAATGCGCCGGAACTGTTCGAGCAGGTCACGAATCAAGGCGTCGCGCCGAACCGCATTGTAGCCAGCCTCGCGGGTATCGATCCGGACGAGCAACAGGCGTTCGGCGGGATAGCCCAGGTCCACGCGCTGGAGGTTGTAGAGCGTTCGCGCCAATAATCCAGCGCCAACCAACAAAGGCAAGGAGAGGCCGAGCTGCAGGCTAACCAGGAATCGGCCCCAACGCATGCGGCCAATCGATCCAGTGGCGCTGCGGCTGTGCTCCTTGAGGGGCTCGCCGGTATCCATGGTTGTGACTTGCCAGGCTGGCAAAACACCAAATAACAGAGCTGCGCCGAGCGTCGCGGCCACCGCGAAAGCCACCACCGTTGGATCCAGAGAGAAGCTCATCTGGAAGTCCATCAGCCGCACCAGAGCGCGATGAAGAAGATATGCCGTGCCGAGACCGGCCAAGCCTCCCATGATGGCGAGTGCGAGGCTTTCCGTGAGCATTTGACGCATGATCCGGCCGCGGCTCGCTCCGAGCGACAGTCTCAACGCGATTTCCGATCTGCGCGCCGCCCCGCGAGCAAGCAGGAGATTCGCCAGGTTGGCGCACGCGATCAGCAATAGCACGCCCACCGCCGCCAGTAGCGCGGTGAGCGGTTCGGAGAATCGGTTGCGGACGCTTGACGCTCCGCGAGCCGCGGGTCGGATGCGAATATGCTGATCCAGAAAATCCGCCCGATTCTCCGCTGTCAGGACGCCACTGTAGAACGACTCGAGTCCTGCCTCGAAAGCAGAATTCACCTGCGCTTCCGCCTGCGGCAGCGTTACTCCAAATTTCAGTCTTCCGAACACGTGCAGCCACATCACCTTCTCAGGGCTTTTGTCGTGCAGTCGATCCACCCCCGGGAGCACCATCGGCTGCATCCGGAGCGGGATCCACAAATCTGGCTGCTGGCCGCTGGTCTCACCGAAGAATCCGCGGGGCGCTACCCCGATGATGGTCAGCACAGTCTTGCGCATGCCCAGGGTCTTGCCGAGCACGTCCGGGCGGCCACCGAAACGGCGCTGCCAGTAGTTGTAGCTGATAACCGCATAGGGCGCGTCACCGGAATCATCCGCCGCCGTGAAGGCATGACCGAGCACCGGTATCACCCCTAGCACCTGAAAGAATCCACCTGATACGAGGCGACCTCTCGCTTGTTCCCACTCGCCATTCCCGACGCGAATCTGCCAAGAATCGAAATTGCTTTCTGTGGCCATCACCGCGGAGAAGATATTTCCGTTATCTCGAAATTGCTGAAATTCAGCATAGGTGAAGTAGGGCCGATCGCCATCTTCGCGAGTGGACAATCGACCGATCCACATGCCTTGCTGGTCGGGATCGGACAGCATCACCAGTTGCTCGGGTTTATCAACTCCTGGGAGCGACGCGTGGATCACGCCGTTCCACAAGCTGAAAATGGCGGTGTTGGCGCCGATACCAAGCGCCAATGACAGGATCGCCACCGCGGTGAAGCTCGGGCTGGCGGCCATGGTGCGAAACGCGTAGCGCAGATCTTGAACTATCACGTGGAGGTGCTCCCTCGGAGCGACAGTCAGCGCATCCAGGGCTGCGCGGAGCCACACGGAAGCCTCGCCGGTCCGGCCCTTTAAGCGGCGCACTTGTTCCAGTTCCTCGGAAAACATGAGGACCATCTGGGTGCCGTACTCCTGCCGGAAGGCCGCCGGATAACAGTAGAGCAACGCTTTGTAGATCGCGTTGGCGCGTGCCATATGCAGGTAACTAGGCGCCCGGCACCAGGCCGGTGTCGCGCGCCTGTTGCAGCAGGGTGTTCAGGCGCTCTACCTCGGCTCCCGCCACTCGCTTCCCGAAACGCGAAAGCCGGTAGTAGCGCCTCCGCTCATCGGTGCTCGCGGGATCCGGACTATCCGAAAGCTCCTCAACCAGCCCTTGTTCCAACATGCGGCGAATGGAACTGTAAAGCGTCCCCGCGCTCAGCCGAACCTTGCCCCCGGTTCTGGCCGCAACATCCTGCATGATGGAGTAGCCATGCCGGTCGCGATCGGCAAGCGCGATCAGGATATGGAAAACCGCCGGAGGCAGCGGTAGCAAAGAATCTGGTTTTGAATCGTGCATCGCTGTATCGAACCGGCACAAGTATACTGGATCTAACTATACTTGTCAACGATACAGTTAACTCTCGTTTACTTCGTGCGCCGCGCGATTGCCGGATTCGAGTGCCCCTTGCATCCAGCCGAACCACGGCGAGGTATGCTCGCCCGCGAAAAACACACGGCCTTCGCGGCGCGCGATATGCGGCAGCAGCGTCGCCATCTGATCGCGCTTGAACCACGCGAAGGCGCCCTTCACCAGCGGATCGGCATCCCAGGCAATCGACACAGCCTTTTCGTAATTCACACCCGGAAACACTCTTTGCAGATTCTCGACCACCGTGCGGATACGCTCGGGTTCGGGAAGTCCGGCCAGGCGCCGCGCGCGCTCACCGGACGTGTAGCATTCCAGAATCCCGCGTGCGCCCGACTGGCCTTCGGTGCAGTCCCACACGGTTCCGACGGGGAGATCGGTGGCAGCGTAGCCGGAGAGTCCGTCCGTTACCCACGATCG
Source organism: Bryobacteraceae bacterium (assembly GCA_025980665.1). Classification (GTDB taxonomy): domain Bacteria; phylum Acidobacteriota; class Terriglobia; order Bryobacterales; family Bryobacteraceae; genus Palsa-187. The sequence goes on along the minus strand of JAICXC010000002.1, from coordinate 9,277 downwards.
TGTAGGCGATTGCACATACACTCTGGTGACTGAGTTGTAGCTTAACTCGCGAATGGCGCGCTGCTTGCCCTCGCTGAAAGCAGGTGACACGGGGATCGATCGCAGCACGGTGAATGGAATCGCACAGATGAGATAGTCGGCTGAGATCTGGCTGCGTCGGCCGGACGTATTCACGGTCACCCTGACGTGTTTGTTGTTCTGGTTGATACGCTCGAGCGTTGTGCGGTAGTGGAGACGCCCCCCGAGACTCTTCGCCAGAGCCTTCGGAAGCTGGTCGTTCCCGCCGCGGATACGGAACGACGCACCCTTACGCGCGATGGCTTCATCGCGCAGCAGACATAGGGCCGAATCGGGCGCCGTCCCGTTGTCCCACGAATCGCTATAGACGATCTGCAGCTGCGCGATTTCTTCCGGAGACGCCCCGCGGCTCTTCAGCAGCTCAGCCATCGAGATGCGATCGAATTGCCGGAGCAAATCGGTGGATGGCCATCCGTCGCTCAAAGGATCGCCGATCTCCTTAATTGCGGGCAGCACGTATTTGCGCGAAAGCTCGGAACTGGATGGGGAGCGCCGGCCGTCGCGAAATACTAACGAAGCCAGCTTCCCATAACTCCAGGCCGGAATCGTTTCGAGCTGTAGGGATCGAACATAGTGCTGAACGAAATTGTGGGTTTCTCCGAAGGTCTCCGCTCCGGCCTCGGCATACTGGCCATCGGCAAAGCTATCCCGCAGCGTCAACACCCGCCCACCGGGACGATCACGGGCATCGAGCACCGTAACCTGGTGGCCGGACTGGACCAATTCGTAGGCGGCGGAGAGTCCCGCTAGCCCCGCACCAGCAATGAGGATTCGTTTTGGAGGACGGGCTGCCGCAAGAACGGCAATTGATCCGGTCGAGACGAGCGCGGATTTAAGAAGATCGCGACGGGATAGCTCGAAGCGGAGCGAACGCCCGAGTTTCACAATTAAACAGACTGCGGGCGAATTTCCGCACGAGGAGCCCGGCTACTTCTACCAGATGGCCGGAACGCCCAGCACCAGATCGCCACGCTAGTTAGATAGGTCAGAGTCTTGAACAAATTCGCCAACTGCTGCGCGGTGCTGGTGGGCGGGGTGAATCGTCTCAGGCCGTACGCAATGGCGGCGCCGGTTACGGCCACGCCTAATCCGGCGCTAACGGTGAGCAGAAGTGGATCGCGCTTTTTAGTTCCGATCAGTGCTGTCCACAAACCTAGGTTCATGATGGCCGCGCCGAAGTTAAGCAGTTGGCTGGTGCCGTCGAACCAGATCGTACTGAAGCGACGAGCGGTGAAAAGGACAAAGGGCACTATTAGCACGACGGCTACGACAGCCCCGAGTAGACGGCCCATCGCGACGCGCATCGGGCTGCCTTCCAACGCTCGATAGATGAGGGCGATCACCATGAAGAACAACAGGAGATCCAGCGTGATCTCATCGGTCCAGTACAGTTTCCGGAAGAAATTGGTTTGCCCGTGCACGCGGGAGACGTATTCCTCGGCTATGGTGGCGGCAAGCTGGAGGACACAGTAAACAACAAGGAGGGGATATCGGCGGAAAGCAGAACGACGGAGGAGGAAAATAATGACAGCCGCCTGAATGGCGATACTTGTCGCCTCCAGGATAATCTGACTTAGGGCCATACTCCGACCTCACTATGAACGGCCATGAGGCCGGAGTGACCCTTTTCAGAGGAACTACGCGAGACGAACGTTTCCGCCGTCGCCGCCGTCACCGTCCGGAGGAGCAACCGGGCCATGAGCGATAATGTTTCCACCGTCGCCGCCGTCACCATCCGGAGGAGCCACCGGGCCGTGGGCGATAATGTTTCCACCGTCGCCGCCGTCACCGTCCGGAGGAGCCACCGGGCCGTGGGCGATAATGTTTCCACCGTCGCCGCCATCACCGTCCGGAGGAGCCACCGGACCATGCGAAATAATGTTTCCACCGTCGCCGCCATCGCCATCGGGGGGTGCAACCGGCCCGTGCGAAATCAACCGCAAGCTGCTCGCACTTACCATCGGACTCATAGCGAGCGCCAAAACAAGAACTGCGCAAATTGTAGCACACACCACCATCGAGCTACGAAGTTTTGTCATTTTTAAGCGAACCTTTCCTCTCAGCATTGGTCCGATAGAGCTAATGCAAACTAGACCTAATTGGCTAAGAGCTTCACCCTAGATGTTACGTAGTACGGATGTTTAGGTCAATAGGGGTTATCCCTAGTACCAAAAGAGTGGGAGTACTAAAGTCGGGGCTGTAGGAACTGCGCTTTAGGCAGTATATTATTGAAAAATATGAGATTAGGACGAACGACGGAACAACCGAAGAACTTCCGCGCAGGCCACGTAAATATTTACCAGCCCTAGGCCAGTAATGGCTCCACGGAAGTACGGCTCATCCCAGACGTTTTCGAGTGCGGGAAGCCACCCAGAGAAATAATTCAAACTCCAGATGTCCACCCAGGGGAAAACGGTGAGGAAGAGACCGATTTCAAAAGTGAAAATTGCGAAGACCAAGCGGAGCAGCCGCGGGGTACGGGAAGGCCGCCGGGTTTCGCCGGTCGAGGCGGGTGCGGAATCAGGAGTAGATGCCGACTCCGGCGTTAGAGACATGCGAAGAGTTCGCCTTGTTCGGAAAGAGGTTCGGGGATCGGATAACCCTTCCAAGCCTGATAACGGCTCAGGTTGCGGACGGGCTCGAAGCTAAAGCGGTGCAATGTGGTGGGCCCTCGCTGTTCGAGTGCCGCCAGATGCTCCGGCGTGCCGTAGCCTTTATTGTCTTTGAAGCCGTATTCGGGGAAAACAGCATCCCAGGCCCGAAGTGCCGCATCCCGGGCGACCTTGGCCAGGATCGAAGCGGCGGCAATCGAAAAGGATAGCGCATCCCCGTGAATCACTGCTTTTTGCGGCAAGGGCAGATCGACATCGGTTGCATCCACCAGCAGGAAATCGCACGGTGTGGGCAATTGTTCCACAGCGCGCCGCATCGCCAGCCGCGAGGCCTGCAGGATGTTCCAGTGATCGATTTCGAACGCGTCGGCTGCGGCCACGGCCCAGGAACACGCCCGCTCCTGGATTCGTTGTGCCAGGACCTCGCGCCGCTCCGGGGCAAGCTGCTTGCTGTCGTCGAGGCCGCGAATAGGCTTGTCCGGGTCGAGGATCACAGCTGCGGCGAATACCGGACCGAATAGCGCCCCGCGGCCGGCTTCATCCAATCCGGCGATGGCACGGTATCCGGCACGCCGAAAGGCCCGCTCATGACGGCTGGTCGGCATCGGGTCTTAAATCTTCCGCTCGCGCCAGGGAACCGATTACTCGCGTTCGCGCAAGCGGGCGGCCTTCCCTTTCAAGCCCCGCAGATAATACAGTTTGGCGCGGCGTACTTGTCCAGTGCGCACCACTTCAATGTGATCCACTACAGGGGCGTGCAGCGGAAAAATACGCTCGACACCTTGACCGAAGCTGACCTTGCGGACGGTGATGGTCCGACTGACGCCCTTATTGTTCTGGGCAATAACGGTGCCTTCAAACGCCTGCAGCCGTTCCTTGTCGCCTTCCTTGATCTTCACATGCACCCGGATGGTGTCACCGGGCCGAAACTCGGGGTGCCCACTTCGCAAGTTGCGGGCCGTGATCTTGGTCAAAACTGCGTTTTCCATAATAGATTCCACCTTCAATACTCTCACAGACCGCCCCGCGTTCGGCGGCTTGCTTAAGTTCTCAATAAATCCGGCCTCTGCCGCACTGTTTTCTCACGCGCCGCCTTCAGCCGCCACTGCCGAATCTGCTCGTGATTCCCGCCCAGCAGCACTTCGGGAGCCTTCCAGCCGCGGAATTCCGCCGGCCTGGTATATTGCGGGCAATCCAGCAGGCCATCCTCTCCGAAGGACTCGTATAGCGCCGAATCACTATTCCCCAGCACGCCTTCCTTCAAGCGCGCCACCACATCGATCACCATCGCCGCGGCCAATTCGCCGCCGCTCAGCACGAAATCACCGACCGAGAGTTCCTCATCGGCCAGATGCTCGGCTACCCGCTCATCCACGCCTTCATAACGGCCGCAGATCAGCAACAACTCCTTCAAGCCCGCGAATTCCCGGGCAACGGACTGATCGAACTTCCGGCCCTGCGCGGAAAGCAGGACAACTTTTTTACCCTGCTCCAGTACGCGATCAGGCCAGATCGATTCCACAGCTTCAAAGATCGGCCCGGGCTTCAGCACCATGCCTTCGCCGCCGCCGAAGGGCCGGTCATCCACGGTCCGATGCCGATCCGCAGTCCAGGTCCTCAGATCGTGAACCTTGATCTCGATCAAGCCAGCCCGCTGCGCCCGATCGATCACGCCATGCTCGAACGGTCCGCGAAAAAACTCGGGGAAAATCGTCAGAACATGGAAAGTCATTTTACAACGGGTCTCTTTACAACTCGGCTAAACCCTCGGGCAAGTCCGCCCTAATGATTTTCCGGGCCACGTCAATTTCGCGGCAGATAGCTTTCGCAAAAGGGACCAACATCTCCCCACCAACGCACTTCTCTACCCGGAGAAGCGTCTGGCCGCCATATTCTTCGACGCCACGTACAACGCCCAGTCGCTGTTCCTCGATCGAAGTCAGTTCGCAGCCAATCAAATCGGCATGGGTATACTCGCCCTGGTCCGGACGTACCCGTTCGCTTTCGGGAGCCAGTAACTCCGCCCCACGCCAACGTTCGGCATCCGTGATCGAGTCGACCCCGAGGAACTTGAACACCGGCCGCCCGCCGTGATACCAGAGCCGCTCCACCTGGACCGGCCGTTTCAGGCCACCCAAGCTCAACATTAAGTCTTTCAACTTTTCAGCTCGCCCTGGCTGCGAACTATAGATTTCGGCCGTCAGTTCGCCGATTCGGCCACGTTCCCGCAGGATGCGGCCGACCAAAATCCACTTCGGGTCATCCAATCAGTGCTATTCCAAAATCTCCAGCGTAAAGCGCCGGTTCAACTTCATACCCGCCGCTCCGAGTAGCGTCCTAATCGAACGCGCGGTACGGCCCTGTTTGCCGATCACCTTACCCAAATCGGTTGGTGCGACGCGTAACTCCAGAACGGTTACCTGCTCGCCTTCCACTTCGCGGACCGTCACTTCGTCAGGTATATCAACTAGAGCTTTGGCGATATCCGTTACTAAATCTTTCACCCGTTTCACCCTCCTGCTTGGATCGATTCTAGCACTTGCATGCCGGAACCGGGCCCCTGGTGTGAATGGCGGGTAAACTAGGCCGCGGGAGCCGCCGGATAAACCCGGATTAGACGAGCCACCGTGTCCGACGGACGGGCTCCGTTCTTCATCCAGTGCGCGATGCGCTCATGGTTGAGGTTCACCGCCTTGGGCTTGGAGATCGGATTGTAGGTTCCCACCACTTCGAGCGCCGTGCTATCCCGGGCCCGTTCTTTATCGATCACCACCACGCGATAGGTCGGCTTCTTTTTTGCGCCGAATCGCGCCAAACGAATCATCAGCATCCTGGTAACTCCATCCTATATATTGTTCGGATCTTTTATTATCTTATGAGCCGAAGCCCATGGGCAATTTGAGCTTCCCGAGTTTCTTGCCCAGGAATCCACCGCCACTGAAGCTTTTCATCATTTTACGCATCTGCGCATACTGCTTGAGCAGATTGTTGACTTCCTGCACCGAGGTACCAGAACCCTTGGCGATCCGCCGGCGCCGGGCCCCATTGATGATCATGTGATTGAAGCGCTCGCGCTCCGTCATGGAATCGACGATAGCCACCAGGCGGGTAATTTCCTTTTCGTCGATCTTAGCGTTCTTGAGATCCTTGAGCGGTCCCAACTGCGGCATCATCCCCAGAATCGACTCAAGAGGACCCAATTTTCGCAGTTGCTTCATCTGGTCGCGGAAGTCGCCCAGCGTAAACTCATCCTCGATGAGCTTGCGCTGCATCTCTTCCTGCTCTTTTTGGCCGTAAGTTTCCTCGACCTTTTCGATCAGGCTCAGCATATCGCCCATGCCGAGAATGCGCTGGGCGACGCGGTCGGGATGAAATGGCTCGAAGGCGTCCGGTTTTTCGCCGATGCCGACGAACTTCAATGGCTGGCCCGTAACCGCGCGGATCGAGAGAGCAGCACCGCCGCGCGCGTCGCCATCCATCTTGGTGAGGATCACGCCGGTGATGCCCAACCGCTTGTGAAACTCGTCGGCCGATTTCACGGCGTCCTGCCCTGTCATGGCGTCAGCGACGAACAGAATCTCGACCGGATTGAGTTGCTCTTTAAGCTCGCTGAGCTCGGTCATGAGTTCTTCGTCTATGTGCAGGCGGCCGGCCGTGTCGACCAGGATGACGTCGCGCCCCGTCTGCACGGCTTCTTTACGAGCGCCGCGAGCCAGCTCCGCGGGCTTGGTCTCCTCCTGCGCGCCTTCATAAATCGGGAGCTTCAGATCGCGCGCGAGCACGCTTAACTGCTTGCGCGCAGCGGGACGGTAGACGTCGACGGAAACCATGATCGGCGAATGGCCATTTTTCGAGAGCCAGCGCGCGAGCTTGGCAGTAGAAGTAGTCTTACCGGAGCCTTGGAGGCCCACGATCATATATACGCTGGGAGGTTCGTTCGCCGTTCGCAGGCGAGCCTGATGCTGGCCGAGCATCTTGACCATCTCGTCGCGAACAATTTTGACTACGTGCTGGGTGGGCGAGAGGGCGGTCAATACCTCCTGGCCCATAGCTTTTTCCTTGACGGCCTCGATAAATTGTTTGGCAACCTTGAAATGCACGTCAGCTTCGAGGAGAGCCAGCCGGATCTCTTTCAGCGCGATTTCCATATTTTCGGCCGAGAGTTTCCCCTCGCCGCGCAGGTTCTTGAAGACCCGCTGGAGTTTGTCGCTGAGGTTATCGAACATTCTTATGCACGGACTGCAATTTCAGGTGGGTTCGGCCGCCGGAAGGCAGTTCCTTTTTATTCTAACCCAGCCATAGATATTCTGGCCGTAGCAGTGGCCGTAAGCGTTGGGCTGGTGTAAAATGAAGCCTGCCCGCCAACTTGCTCCTCGGTAGCTCAATGGTAGAGCATTCGGCTGTTAACCGAAGGGTTGTAGGTTCGAGTCCTACCCGAGGAGCCAAACTTTTCAAACACTTGTAGGCGTTGGGCTCCCCCAAAATCTCCTGATGACGGCCTAGTGTGGGGACTTTTGTGGGGATGCTATTTCACAATGGAGCGCACCGTTCGGGTCCGCCCGGTTCTGCCGTTAATCTTCCGTAGGAGTTTTCTCAACATGATCGATCACGATCATTTCCATCGGCACCTTCACAGCATAGAGCTTCAGACCGAGCTGTAGTTGCAAATTTGAGAGAACTGGGGATGACACCGGATCAACATCCGCGCCAATACTCTTCTTGATGTCGCCGATGGATGCGCCAGGAGCGGCGTCCGACAAGTTCGCTGCAAACGTGTACTTGCCGCTCAATCCGGTGCGGTCCACGACCGCACGGCCCACGGCGGGGATGTTTGAAAGCAGAGTCGCAAGGGCGTCCATCGGATAATTCTTGAACGAAATACCTCCGTTGCCGTCCGGGTACGCGTTGGATTCGCCACCATCGCCTTCTTTGAATTTAGGGCCGCCCTTCGCGATAATAAGCGCAAAAACTGGTAGTTCTCGCGTCTCACGATGAAACTGGAGCCTGAAGCGCTCCGATAGCAAAGGTCCAATCATTTGCCGCATCTGGCCCGGAGGATCGTTCCTAGCGGCCTTAGCAACGATGTCATATCGGTCTGAACTCGCGTTGTTAACTGCCCAGTCCGGCCCGGTGATCTGATAGCACTTCACGCCGTAGGCCATCATGATGAATTCTCCCAGCGTGATGTTCAGGTAGCGCATCATGCCCGGCTCGATCTCCCGAGTCGTACCCCCGCCGCCTTTGTGGATCTTAACGGAAGCGACCTCGAATGTCGGAGCCTGCGCGAAAACCATCGATCCGCGAGGCAACAATCCAAAAATAACTAGCAGGTATACGGCGCAGGAGCGATTCACCATATTAGTTTCTTCGTTTCATCTGAGCATTTCGTTCCCGATTATATTCGCTGTGAACTGAGAATGGTATTTCACTGCCACACCAGTGGCCTGTTCGGTAATCGCGTATAACGTACTCGAGACTACATCGCAGCGGTCAGAGCACTCGTGCTGCGAGGCTGACCTTGCTTCTAAAGAGTCGGGACACTCGGGACAAGCCAATAAAATCGCTCGTTCAGGTGTCCCGACTCGCCTGCCCAGTTGGTCGGGACTCGGGACACATCAAAAACGAATCAATAGCGCTCCTAATCACTGGTTAGCAACAGTTAAGCATCTGCTGTTTCAATGCTTTACAGGTGCTTCTCCAGCTTTTATAATCGGGTCAGCCCAGACAGGCGAATATGAGTTCTCAACCTCTCACTCAACATATAGAGCTGTGGCCCATCGACCGGTTCGTGCCTTACGTACGGAACCCCAGGAAGAACGACGCCGCGGTGGAGCGCATGTGCGCCTCGATCCGCGAGTTCGGTTTCAAGATCCCCTGCCTGGTTCGCAGCGATGGCGAAGTTGTGGACGGACACCTGCGGCTGAAGGCTGCCCGCAGGCTCGGTATCACCGAGATCCCGGTGATCCTATGCGATGAGTGGACGCCGGCGCAGGTCAAAGCTTTCCGCCTGATGGTGAATCGCTCCGTTACGTGGGCAGATTGGGATGAAGAGTTACTGGCGTTGGAACTTCAGGAAATCCAGGAGTCGGATTTCGATCTCAGCTTAACCGGATTCGATCCCGGCGAAATAGACGGACTACTCGCGCTTGAGGATGAGGAAACAGCGAATACCGCACCGCCGCTTCCCGAATCTCCTGTGTCGCGCCTGGGCGATCTGTGGCTGCTAGGGCCGCACCGGGTGCTTTGCGGCGACGCTACCAGTCCCGATGCAATCGCCCGGCTTCTGGGCGGGCGCAAGCCGCGGCTGATGGTGACGGATCCGCCCTACGGGATCGAACTGGACTCGGAGTGGCGCGACCGCGCTGGTCTGAACGGATGTGGACCAGCGGAGGCGAGTTACATGAAGAAACGCACTGCCGGGCACACGGAGACCGCGATCTCCGGTGACACGCGAGCGGATTGGAGCGACGCCTTTGCGTTGATTCCCAGTCTCGAGGCAGCTTACGTGTGGCACGCTTCGAAGTTCACTCGCGAGGTTCTGGACGGACTACTGCGCATCGGCTTCGTTCACCACCAGCAGATTATCT